>JBJMLK010000207.1:0-9143 GCA_045805345.1 Thermoleophilaceae bacterium
CACGGCGGTGATGGTGCTGTACGTGTTCGTGGTCGCATACATCGGCGGGGTCGACGACCCGATCGCGAGGGGTGACGGCATGCTCGGGCGCCTCGGGCCGCTGTTCGCGGGCGCGCTGCTGGCAGAGCTCACGATCGCCGTCGTCGGGTCGGGGCTCGACGCGCTCGACTCGCGCGGGCCCCACGTGGCCGCCGGGTTCGGCTCGCCGGGCGCGATCGGCAAGCTGTTCCTCGAGAAGTTCCTGATCCCGTTCGAGGCGGCGTCGATCCTGCTGCTCGTGGCCGTAGTCGGGGCGCTCGTGCTCACGCGACGGCGGCGCGGGCTGGAGGGCGTCGAGGAGGACGATCTGCCGGAGCGCGCGGGCCGCGCGCCGATCGGCGCCCCCGGCGGCCGCGACGGCGCCGAGGACTGGGACGACGAGGGGCCGCCGCCCGGCACCGCCGAGGGTCTCGGCGACCCGACGCCGGCCCGCGACGCCGCGCCGCCCGAGGAGCTCGGCGAGCCCGACGACGAGCCCGAGCCGGGCGAGCCCGCCCGCGAACCCGTGACGACGGAGCCCGCATGATCGCCACTGCCGCGGCCGCCGGATACGTCGACTGTTCACTTAAACCGGCTATAGGCGGCTTAAGTGATCACCGAACGGCCGGGACCACCCTCATAAGCCGCTGTTTGCGATTGCCGCGGCGGCCGCGACGCACGGAGACAGGCTGATGAACGTCGTCTGGTTCGTGGTGCTGGCGGCCTTCATCTTCTGCATCGGCGCGGCCGGCGTGCTCACGCGGCGCAACCCGCTCGTGATCCTGCTCTGCCTCGAGCTGATGCTCAACGCGGGCAACCTGGCGCTGGTCGCGTTCTCGCGGATGGTCGGCAACCACGACGGCCAGATCTTTGCCCTGATCGTGATGGTCGTGGCCGCGTGTGAGGTGGTGGTCGGGCTCGGCCTGATCGTGGCGATGTACCGCCGCCGCCTGCCGATCGACGTCGACGAGGTCAGGGAGCTGTCGGGGTGACACCGGGCGGCTGGGGCTGGCTCGTGCTCGCGTTCCCGCTGCTGGGGTGCATCGCCACCTCGCTGCTGTGGCGCGACCTGCCGGGCCGCATGCCCGGCTGGATCGCGAGCGGCGCGGTGTTCGCGTCGTTCGTGAGCGCGGTGGGCGCGTTCATCGCGCTGGGCGACAGGCCGCCCGAGGAGCGGACCTTCGTCTCGCACGCGTTCGACTACCTGCAGGCCGGCGGCGTGAAGGTGGACATGGCCGTGCAGGTGGATCCGCTGTCGGTGTTCATGGCGCTTGTCGTGAGCGGCGTGTCGTTCCTGATCCACGTCTACTCGGTGGCGTACATGACCTCCGACCGCGGCCACGTGCGCTACTTCGCGTACCTCAACTTCTTCGTCTTCTCGATGCTCCTGCTGGTGATGGCGGCCAACTTCGTGCTGCTCATCGTGGGCTGGGCGTTCGTGGGCGCGGCGTCGTACCTGCTGATCTCGTTCTGGTATCGGCGCGAGACCGCCACGCGCGCGGGGATCAAGGCGTTCGTGATCAACGTGATCGGCGACGTGGGGATGGTGATCGGCGCGTTCCTGCTGTTCCGCGGGACCGGAGCGCTCGACTACGTGCACGTGTTCGGCGCCACGCACAAGGCGTTCAGCGTGAACGACGGCACGCTCGTGGCGGCGTGCATCCTGTTCCTGGTGGGCGCGTTCGCCAAGTCCGCCCAGCTGCCGCTCCACACCTGGCTGCCCGACGCGATGGAGGGCCCGACCCCGGTCTCCGCGCTGATCCACGCGGCGACGATGGTCACCGCGGGCGTCTACCTGATCGCGCGCCTGCACCCGCTGTTCGAGCGCGCGCCCGCGGCCGCTGACGTGGCCGCGATCACCGGCTGCCTGACGCTGTTCTTCGCCGCCACCGTGGCGCTGGTCGTGACCGATCTCAAGCGCGTGATCGCGTACTCGACGATGTCCCAGATCGGCTACATGATCATGGGAGTGTCGAGCTTCGCCTACACGGCGGGGCTGTTCCACCTCATGACGCACGCGTTCTTCAAGGCGCTGCTGTTCATGGGGGCCGGCTCGGTGATCGGCGCGATGGGCGGCGAGCAGTCGCTCGACAAGATGGGCGGCTTCCGCCGCGCGATGCCGTTCACGTTCGCCACGTTCACGATCGGCGCACTGGCGCTGTCGGCGTTCCCGCCGTTCTCCGGCCTGTTCTCGAAGGACTCGATCCTGGCGTTCCAGCTCGACCGCGGCGGGCTGTACGCGGTGCTGGCGATCGTCGGCTACATCGCTGCGGGGCTCACGGCGTTCTACTCGTTCCGCATGATCTTCCGAGTGTTCTTCGGCGACCCGGTCGAGCAGGCCGAGTCGCTCGAGAAGGGCGAGCTGTGGCACGGCGAGCACTTCAACCCGGCCACCGGCGAGCACGAGGACACGGACGTCGGCTTCCCCGGATCGGAGCACCACATCGCCGAGCGAGAGGTGCCGATGAAGGTCGCCATGGTGCCGCTGGCCGTGCTCTCGGCGATCGGCGGGATCGTGCTCATCCCGGGCGTGACCAGGTGGCTCGAGAACTTCCTCGAGCCGTCGTTCGCGGATTCGAAGTTCGCTCACCACGCGCCGTCGACGGGCTCCGAGTGGACCGGGCTGGCGATCGGTGCGCTGCTCGCCATCGCCGGCATCCTCGTGGCCTACAACATGTACGTGCGCCGCCCCGGCGTGACGCTGTGGCTGCGCGACCGCTACGGGCGCCTGCACGACTTCCTCTCGCACAAGTGGTACTTCGACGAGCTGTACGACGTGGCGGTCGTCCGGCCGTTGACGGCGTTCGGGCGCTTCGGCCAGCGCGTGGTCGAGGCGGACTTCGTGCAGGGCTTCGTGATCGGCGGCGCGACCGGCACAGTGCGCGCGGTGACCGGGTTCGCGCGCGGGATCCAGTCCGGCTACCTGCGCGCCTACGCCATGCTCCTGATCGTCGGCCTCAGCGGCCTCGGCCTCTACTTCCTCCTCCAGAGCTCCTGACGATGCCGCTGTCGGTGCCCATCTTCGTCCCTCTCGCCGCCGGCCTGGTGTCGGCGTTCCTGCCGCGCGGCTGGGCGCGCTGGCTCGTGCTCGGCGCGGCGGTGTTCGTGCTGGGGTTCGCGATCGGCGCGATGGGCGACTACCCCAGCGGCGGCCACGGGCTCATGCACGTGACCGACACGAAGTGGATACCGGAGCTCGGCATCCGCTACTCGCTCGGGGTCGACGGGCTCAACCTCTTCCTGATCGCGCTCACGGCGGTGGTCTGGGTCGCCGCGCTGCTGGCCGCCGCGCTGCGCGAGTGGGACCGGCCGCGGCTGTTCTTCTTCCACATGGCGCTGGCCGAGACCGCCGTGCTCGGCGCGTTCTGCGCGCAGGACCTGATCCTGTTCGTCTTCTTCTTCGACCTGATGCTGATCCCGTTCTACTTCCTGATCGGCGGCTGGGGCAGGCAGCGGCGCGTGGCGGCCACCACCAAGCTCGTGATCTACACGCTGGTCGGCTCGCTGCTGATGCTCGCGGGCGCGATCGCGCTCGGCGTGCTGGCCACGCCCGAGGGCGGACACGTGTCGTTCGCGCTAGCCGACCTGGTCCATCGCGGCGTCGGCAAGGGCACCGAGGAGTGGATCTTCCTGCTGTTCGCCGCGGCGTTCCTCGTGAAGGCGCCGGTGTTCCCGCTGCACGGCTGGATGCCCGACGGCTATCGCGCGGCGCCCATCGAGGTGCTGATCCCGTTCAGCGCTGTGCTCTCGAAGGTCGGGATGTACGGCTTCCTGCGGATCGTGCTGCCGATCATGCCCCACGCCTCGCAGCACTTCCAGGAGCTGATGATCGCGATCGCGGTGGTGTCGATCCTGTACGGGTCGGTGCTCGCGTTCACGCAGGACGACGCGCGGCTGGTGGTCGGCTACTCCTCGCTGGCGCAGCTCGGGTTCATCCTGCTCGGGATCTTCGCGCTCGACCTCCAGGGCAAGGGCGCCGAGGGCGCGCTGCTGCAGATGGTCAACCACGGCCTGGTGGTGGCACCGCTGTTCCTGATCATCGCGGCGCTGTCCGCGCGTACGCGCTCGGGCACCGAGCTGCTGTCGCGCATGGGCGGGATGGCCACGCGGGCGCCGGTGCTGGCGGCGCTGTTCCTGATCGTGTCGCTCGCGACGCTGGCCATGCCGGGCTCGGCCAACTTCGCCGGTGAGCTGCTGATCATCTTCGGCATCCTCTCCACGAAGATCGTGTTCGGCCTGGTGGCCAGCGCCGGCGTCGTGCTGGCGGCGGTCTACATGATCCGGCTCTACCAGCGATCGATGCACAACCGCGAGGGTGCCGACGTGGAGTCGCGCGACCTCAGCCGCGGCGAGCTGATCCCGATCGCGGCGCTCGTCGCGGTGATCCTGGCGCTCGGCGTCTACCCGAACTTCATCGCTCGGCGGAGCGAGGACTCCACGCGGCCGGCCGTCGCCGGCGCCGCGTCGCTCGAGCACGGCGCGGCCAGCGGCGCGCAGGTGTTCGTGCACGGCGACACCGTCGCGATCTTCGAGCGAGGTGGCAAGTGAGCCTGCTCGCCGCCGCCGGGTCGGAGCTCGGCAAGTTCCACGCGCCGCACATCGACTGGAAGGCGCTGTCGCCGCTGCTGGCGGTGCTCGGCGGCTCGGCGATCGTTCTGATGGCCGGGCTGCTGCCGGGCAGGCGGCGCCAGCGCGCACTGCCGGCGGCGCTCACGATCGTGGCGCTGCTCGTGGCCATCGGGCTCACGATCTGGACCTGGGAGCCGGGCGACACGAAGCCGATCGTGAGCGGCGCGCTGTCGATGGACACGCTGACGCTGGGCATCTCGGTGCTGCTCTACGTGGCCGGGATCGCCACGGTGCTGCTGTCGCTGCGCTCCCGCGTGCAGCGCGAGATGGGCGCCGGCGAGTACGGCTGCCTGCTGCTCGGCTCGATCGGCGGGATGGTCCTGCTCACCGGCGCGGACAACCTGGTCACGCTGTTCCTCGGCCTCGAGCTCCTGTCGATCCCGCTCTACATCCTGTGCGGCAGCCGGCTGCGCGAGGAGGCCTCGCTCGAGGCGGGGCTCAAGTACCTGATCGTCGGGTCGCTCGGCTCGGCCACGCTCCTGTTCGGCCTCGCGTTCCTCTACGGCGCCACGGCGTCGACCGACCTGTCGCGGATCGCCGGAGCGATCGGCACGACGGTGCCCCTCACCGACCCGCTGCTCTTGACGAGCATCGCGCTGATCGTGGCCGGGCTCGCGTTCAAGGCGTCGATCGCGCCGTTCCACCAGTGGACGCCGGACGTCTACCAGGGCGCGCCGACGCCGGTCACGGCGTTCATGGCCGTCGCCACCAAGGCGGCGGCGTTCGGGATCCTGCTGCGGCTGTTCGACCACGGCCTCTTCGGCGCGCGCGACGACTGGGCGCCGGCGCTCGCGGCGCTGGCGGTGATCACGATCGTGATCGGCAACGCCGGAGCGATCGCGCAACGGTCGCTCAAGCGCATGCTCGCCTGGTCCGGGGTGGCACAGGCGGGCTACATGCTCGCGGGGGTGGTCGTGGGCACGCGGCTCGGCCTCCAGGCCACCGTCTTCTACCTGGCGGTCTACCTGCTGATGAACCTGGCGGCGTTCGCGGTGGTGATCGCGCGCGAGCGGGTGAGCGAACGCGGCGACGACATCAACGCGCTCGAGGGCCTCGGCCGCGCCAGCCCGTGGCTGGCGTGGCCGATGACCATCGCGATGCTGGCCCTGGCCGGCATCCCCGCCACCTCCGGCTTCATCGGAAAGTTCTACCTGATCGACGCGAGCGTGAGCGGCGACTACGCCTGGCTCGGGATCGTGATCGTGGTGGGCTCGATGATGTCGCTGGTCTACTACCTGCGCGTGCTCGCGGTGATGTGGATGGTCCCGGCGCGAATCGACCTGCCGACCCGGCCGGGCCACCGCGTGCGGCCCGTGGCGGGCTGGTCGCCGGAGGCCGACGCGCGGGCGCAGCCGGAGGTCACGGCCGTGGCGGTGGTGTGCGCGGCGGCCACCGTCGTGCTCGGCATCGTGCCGCAGCCGCTGTTCCATCTGGCGCACGACGTGGGCTCGTCGCTGTCGTCGTTGCTGTAGCTCCACGGCCGGCGGCGACGCAACCGCAAACTGCGGCTTTTGAGGGTGGGCCGCGAGGGGGTGGCACGTATTCCGTCAGCGATGTTGTCGCAATCCGTGCCACCCCCCTTGGGCACCCTTTCCTAAGCCGGACGGGCCGCGCCCGGGCGACGAGCCGGCCGGCGCGGACCGCCGCCAGAACGACGAAGGCCGCGGCCCTGTGAGCCGCGGCCTCCAATCGAGACCCTCCTACGCGGAGGTGCTTACGAGCGCTTCACGTGCTCGCAGTTGCTGGCGACCTTGTCCTTGTCGTCGGCCTTGACGGTGTCGTCGCCCTTGCCGCAGTTGATGCGGTCGGTTCGGCCGTCGCGGGCGTGGATCAGGTCCCTGCCGCGGTTGCCGGCCAGGACGTCGTTGCCCTTGCCGCCGGTGATGTCGTCGTTGCCGGCGTCACCGGTGATGTCGTCGCTGCCGGCGTTGCCGTTCATGTCGTCGTCGCCTGCACCGCCGCTCATGTCGTCGTTGCCGGCACCGCCGTTCACGGTGTCGTCGCCGTCGTCGCCGCAGAGATCGTCGTCGCCGCGGTCGCCGCTCAGGTTGTCGTCGCCGCCGTTGCCGTCGATCACGTCGTCGCCGCCGCGGCCGCTGTCGTCGTCCGCAGTGTCGTCGCCGTTGATGTCATCCGACCCGCTGGTGCCGTGGTCGGCGGCCGAGAGGGCCCCGCCGTTGTCGTCGCCGGGCTCGGTCGTGCCGCCGTCCGACAGGCAGGCGTTGTCGCCGGCGTCGTGGTTGGGCGGGTCGTCCGAGCCGTGATCGGCGAGCACCGTGGCCGCGCCGACGCTCATGGCGAGCGCGGCGATCACGCCGAGTAGTACGAGAAGTCGCTTCATCTGAGGGGTTCTCCTTCCGAGGGGGTGGTCTCGAAGCTAGAACGTCACGAGGCGAGCGAAAATCACGGTCGGGTCAGCGTTCTGACATGAGGTGGCCGAGGATCCTGTCGCGCTCGCCCTCGATCTTCTGGGTCAGGCGCTCGATCGCGCGCACCCGCACCCAGCGGCTGAACAGGGCCGGATCGAGCCGCGCCGAGCGCGTGTAGGAGCGCATGTAGCCGCGCAGCAGCAGGCCGCGGCCGGCCGCCGCGAGGCGGCGCGAGGTGGCCGACGAGCCGGGCGGAAGTGGGGAGAACTCGAGCACCACCCACGTGCGCGCGACGTCGGCCACCGAGTCGCCGCGCGTGGCGTTGGCCCAGTCGATCACGTGCTCGCCCATCACGTTGCCGGGGTGGAAGTCGCCGTGGCAGAGGCGGTCGCCGCCCGGCAGCTCGCCCAGCGCGGCCCTGGCCTCCTCGTGCAGCTCGGGCGGTACCGCGTCGGAGGCCTCGATCAGGTCGCGGACGCGGTCGGCGGTCGCGGTCAGCTCGGCCGGGCCGGTCACCTGGTGCAGCTCCGCATGGAGCTGACCGCAGCGGCGCGCCACCGAGCCGACCCGCCAGGGGCGGCGACCGACGAGCGAGAGCAGGTCGTGCCCCTCGATGCGCTCCATCACCACGCCGTGGCGGCCGTCGCGCTCCACTCGCTCGTAGACCTCCGGCACCGGCGCGCCGGCCGCCGCGGCCGCTCGCATCGCGGCGAACTCGAGCTCCGCGATCCTGTCCGCGTTCGGAAGCTCGGCTCGCATCAGCCGCAGCACGCGGCCGTCCGGCAGCAGGAACAGCTCGGCCTCGCGACCCTCGGCGAGCTTCTCGAGCGCTGTCATGCCGAGCTCCCGGCCGGCGTCCGCCGCGCCCGCACCCGTTCGACCACAGCCCACGCGCCGATGCCGGCAGCAGCCGCCACCAGGGGCGTGGGCGGGACGGCATAGCGGGCGATCAGGGTCAGCGTGGCCGCGGGCAGCACCACGAGTCCGGCCCCGGCCAGCGCGTACAGCAGCGCCGCGCGGCGCGCCGCTCCGCGGGCGAGTATCGGGCCGAGCAGGGCCAGCACCACGAGCACCACCGGCACGACGCCGCCGAGGCGCTCGGTGTCCTGCCACTCGGCCACGCGCTTCACGCCCCCGCCCACGTGCAGCCGAGCGGCGTCGTAGTCGCGGCGGACGTCGAACGCCACCAGCCGCTCCGCCGCCGGATTGCGGCGCTCGATCGAGAAGGGCCCGCCGCCTGTGTAGCGACGGTGGTAGGCGGCCGGGTCGACGAAGCGCGGCAACTGTCGGACCACGTCGCGGAGATAGTCGAACGGCTGCGCGAGGATCGCCCTGCGGCCCCACTCGCCCAGCTTGTCGTTGCCGATCGGCGGGTGGCCGAAGTGAGCTCGGGCGGGCGAGCCGTCGAACCACAGGTAGAACAGCGACCCCGGGCGCTCCCTCTTCGGCCGTCGCTCGCAGAGGAAGCGCGTGCCCTTCGGCGGGTCGAACCTGTCGCAGTCCGCGAACGGCGCCGCGCGCCCGTACGCGTTCCAGCCGCTCACGTCGGAGATCCCCGTCGTTCCGTCGTCGATCGCCGCGACCGCCACGTAGGCGCCGAAGACGACCGCCGCCGCGCCGGCCACCGCGCCGGCGGAGATCAGCCGCGAGCGCCACGGACCAGCGGCCGCGGCGAGCGCCCAGAGCGCCGCGAGGGGTGCGAGCACCAGCCCGACGTTGCGGAACAGCGCGGCCACGGCGAGCAGCGCGCCGGCGAGCGCCAGCCAGGCCACCCAGCGGCCCTCGCGCTCGATGCCGCGCACCGCGGAATAGAGGCCGCCGGCGGCAAGCAGCACGAACGGCGACTCCGACAGCGGCGCGTGCTCGAGGTAGATCAGGTCGCCCCACAGGAGCCCCACGGCCGCCGGGATCAGCGCCGCCCAGCGGGCCACGCCGGCGCGACGCAGCGCCGCGTACAGGAGCAGCGCGGCCGCGATCCCGAACAGATGCTGCAGCGCGATCGTCGCCTCGAACCGGTCCCAGACCGCGCGCGTGACCTTGAGGAACGCGGCGTATCCGCTCGGGCCGAAGTGGTCGTCGAACAACCCCCCCGGGTAGTGGGCGAAGTGCAGGAAGCGCGCGGAGTCG
>JBJMLK010000208.1:0-8225 GCA_045805345.1 Thermoleophilaceae bacterium
CAAGACCATGTGCGCGGACGACTACAAGACGAGCCAGTGCAAGAACGGGCCGAAGCCGCAGACGAGCTCGCAGCCCGCCGGCGGGAGCCAGCAGCCGCAGGGCGCGCCGCCGACGTCGGGCGGCGCCCAGGGCGCCCCGCCCACGGGCGCACCGCCGGCGCAGGGTGGCGCGCCGCCGACGCAGGGCGGCGCACCTCCCACGCAGGGCGGCGCACCTCCCACGCAGGGCGGCGCACCGCCGACGCAGGTCCCGCCCGGCGGGTAGAGGCTCCCTAGTGCCGAGCAGCGCTGCCGAGGCCGCCGCCGCGGTGGAGCGGCTCGACGAGGTCACGCGCCGGCTGCGCGTGGAGTGCCCGTGGGACCGCGAGCAGGACGAGCGGACGATCGTGCCGCACACCGTCGAGGAGGCCTACGAGCTGGCCGACGCGGCGCAGACGGGCGACGACCGCAAGCTGGTGGACGAGCTGGGCGACGTGCTGTTCCAGGTCCACTTCCTGTCGCTCCTGCTCGAGGAGCGCGACGCCGGCGACCTGGCGGCGGTGGCCGACCACTGCCGCGACAAGCTGATCCGCCGCCACCCGCACGTGTTCGGCGAGGTTGAGGTGGCCGACTCGTCGGAGGTCCTGCGCAACTGGGACCAGATCAAGAAGGGGGAGGAGGGACGCGGCGGCGAGCTGTTCGCCGACGTGCCGGAGACGCTCCCCGGGCCCCTCTACGCCCGCAAGCTCCTGCGCCGTGCGTCGGCCGGCGGCCGCGACTGGCCGCCCGACGGGGCGGCGGCCAGCGTGCGGAGCGCGGCCGACCGGGCGGTCGCGCTCGCGGCGGGCGCCGAGCGGTCCAGCACCGACTCGGCGCTGACCGCCCCGGTGCGCGGCGATCGCCGCGACGAGCGCTTCGATGCGGTCGGCGATCTGCTGATGGCGGTCGTCGCGCTCGCGCGTGAGCTGCGCGTCGACCCGGAGCTGGCGCTCCGCGCAGCCGCCGGCCGTTTCCGCGACGAGATGGAGGGAGAATGAGCGAGATCACCGATGTCCACGCGCGGCAGGTGCTCGACAGCCGCGGGAACCCGACCGTCGAGGTCGAGCTGACGCTCGCGTCGGGCGCTGCCGGTCGCGCCGCGGTCCCGTCGGGCGCGTCGACCGGCGAGTTCGAGGCGGTCGAGCTGCGCGACGGGGGAGACGCCTTCCTCGGCAAGGGCGTGACCCGCGCGGTGGCCAACGTGAACGGGGAGCTGGCGGAGGCGCTCGCGGGCCACGACGCGGCCGACCAGCAGGGTCTCGATCGTCGCATGATCGATCTCGACGGCACGCCGAACAAGGGCCGCCTGGGCGCGAACGCGATCCTCGGGATATCGCTGGCGGCGGCGAAGGCGGCCGCCGCGGAGGAGGGGATGACCCTGTGGCGCTACCTCGGCGGCGAGGCCGCCCACGTGCTTCCCGTGCCGATGATGAACGTGCTGAACGGGGGGGCCCACGCCGACAACCGGGTGGACTTCCAGGAGTTCATGGTGGTGCCGGTCGGCGCGCCGACCTTCAGCGACGCGCTGCGCGCCGGCACGGAGGTCTTCCACGCGCTCAAGCGGACGCTCCACGACCGCGGCCTGGCGACGCTCGTCGGCGACGAGGGCGGGTTCGCGCCCGACCTCGAGTCGAACGAGGCGGGCCTGCAGATGCTGATCGAGGGCATCGAGGCTGCCGGCTACCGCCCCGGCGACGAGGTGGCGATCGCCCTCGACCCGGCGACCAGCGAGGTCTTCGAGGGCGGCTCGTACGTGCTCGAGCACGAGGGCCGCACGCTGTCGCCGGCCGAGATGGCCGATTACTGGGCCGGGATCGCGGAGCGCTACCCGGTCGTCTCGATCGAGGACGGCATGGACGAGGAGGACTGGGACGGCTGGAAGCGGCTCACCGAGCGGATCGGCGACCGGGTGCAGCTGGTCGGCGACGACCTCTTCGTGACCAACAGCGAGCGGCTGCGGCGCGGCATCGAGACGGGTGTGGCCAACTCGATCCTCGTGAAGGTCAACCAGATCGGCACGCTGACCGAGACGCTCGACGCGGTCAGGACCGCCCGCGAGGCCGGCTACACGGCCGTGATGTCCCACCGCAGCGGCGAAACCGAGGACACGACGATCGCCGACCTCGCGGTGGCGACGGGGTGCGGACAGATCAAGACCGGCGCGCCGTCGCGATCGGACCGCGTGGCCAAGTACAACCAGCTGCTGCGGATCGAGGAGGCGCTGGGCGCCGACGCCTCCTACCCGGGCCGCTCCGTGTTCAGGACCTGACCCGGCTGCGCCGGGGCGCAGGAGCATCCGGCGCGGGCGCGAAAGTGGCCCAATGGCCGGAACCGCCACCGCCCGATCGAGCCGCCCGCGCGTGGCGCCCCGGCGCGGCTCCGCCCGAGGGCTCGGCTCTGGGATCCGCTGGGAGCGCGTCGGCCGGGTGGCCCTGCTCGGCGTGCTCGCGGTGATCGTCCTGCTCTACATCCCGCCCATCACCCACTGGGTCCAGCAGTCCCACACCGCGGCCCGTGGCCACCAGCAGGTTCGCGAGCTGAAGCGCGAGCGCACCCGGCTCCGAGCGCGGCTGCGCGAGCTGTCCGGCCCGGGCGCGGTCGAGCGTGAGGCGCGCCGGCTCGGAATGGTCGAGCCGGGCGAGCGGCCGTACGTGGTGTCCGTGCCGCAGCGGTAGCGGGGGGCGCTTCCGGAGCTCCGCGCCGGCCGGCTGGTCGCCCGCCGCGTGGTCCGCTCGGGCTTTTAGGGGTGGGTCCGAAGGGGGTGGCACGTATTTCGCTCGCATAGCTGACGCTTTACGTGCCACCCCCTTCCGGGCCACCCTCAAAAGCCGCTGTTTGCGTGCGACGACGGCGCGGCCGAGCCGGGCCGCTACCTTCACCCACCGTGTCCTACGCCATCGAGAACGCGATCTTCCAGTGGGAGGAGGGGGAGCGGCGGCTGCGCGAGGCCGAGGGGGAGCGGCGGATGCCGCTCGAGCGCGCCACGGCGCAGGTGGTCGACGAGATCCGGCAGCGGCTCGGTTCGCGGTTCAGCCTCGAGGAGCTGAGCGACCTCTATGCCGACGCCGGCGACTGGGCCAGCGAGGTCGCGCGGCGGACCTTCGCGGGCACCGAGTCGACCTGGGTCGTGGATGCGGCGTTCGCGCGCTACGCGCGCGAGGCTTCGGACTACGGCGGGGGCAGCCGGCCGAGCCCGCGGTTCGCGGCCGGCGACTAGCTAGTCGGAGCCCGACTCGTCGCCGTCGTCGGCGGACTCGCCGGCGCGGCGGATGACGATGCGGTCGCGCTCGATCGCGACCGTCACCGGTCGGTGGCCCGCCCAGTGCTCGGCGTAGGTGGCGTCGTCCTGGACGGCGGGGTCGAGCCACAGGCCGTAGCCCTCCTCGCCGTGGTCGAAGGTGCCCTCGAGCGGCCGGCCGCCGCGGCCAGCGCCGCCCCGCCGCCCGCGACCGCCGCGCCGGCCGCGCCTGCGCCGCGGGGCGCCGTCGCCGTCGCCGTCCCCGTTGTCGCCTGAGTCGCCGGCGGAGGCGTCGTCGCCATCGTCGTCGTCGCCCGTCTCGGGCTCCTCGTCGGGCTCGGCGTCGAGCGCCGCGGCCACGAGGGCGTCGTCCTGGGCACGTAGGTCCTGGTCCCCAAACGGGTGATCGGCATCCCCTTCACCGGCCTCCGGCGGCGCCAGATCGTGCTCGCGCTTGAACGAAACGAGCTCTCCGACGCTCACCTCGAGCTGGTGCGCGATCCAGGCGTCGGTGCGCCCCTGACCGACCCACGTTCGGATCTGATTGAGCTGGGGCTTGAGGGACCTGCGCGCCACGGCGGCGGAAGGCTACCAACGCGCTTGCATATATCCGTAGAATGGTCCCCGGAAAGGATTCCGTTACTAGCGATGCCTCGCTCTCTTTACGACCGGCCGGGGCGCAAGGTAGGGTTGCCTCGAGGCGCCATGCTCGTCCTTACGAGAAAGTCCAACCAGAGCATCATGATCGGTGACGACATCGAGGTGTCCGTCCTCGCGATCATGGGCGAGAAGGTCCGAATCGGGATCGAAGCTCCCCGATCCGTGCCTGTGTTCCGCAAAGAGGTGTACCTGGAGATCCAGCAGGACGCCTCGCAGCCCGAAGCGGAGCGCAAGGCCGTGGACCAGGCCCTGGACAAGCTGAAGGGCTCGTAGGGCCGCAGGCGCTCCGAGGGCTCCCAACCGGGCGAGCCCCCGTACACTGCAAGATCTCATGCGAATGCGGCAGTCGCTGGCTCAGTTCGAGGCGGCGTTCCATCACCAGACCGCGGAAGAGCGCGCACGGCGGGAGCGCCTGCGTCGCGAGGCCGCGGTTCGCTCGCGCGTCAGGCGCCGCGAGCGCGTGCGCAAGAGCGGCACGGTCCGCTACGCGATGCTCGTGGTCGCGATGCTGGGCACGACGGTCCTGGTGACCGTCGCGATGTTCCGCGCCCTCTCCCTCTGGTTCGGCTAGGCCGGCTGCAAACCGGCACCTGCGGGCGTCCTCGGTCGCTCGCGTGCGGAGCACGCGTCGCTCCCTGCGTCCTTCGCAGGCTTGGTTTTCGCCGGCCTGTGGGCCGCTACGCGGAGACGGCCGACTCGGCGTCCTGATAGACGCGGACGAAGCGCGCGTAGTTCTTGCCGATCTGCTCCGCGGCGGCCTCGCGCTCGAGTGAGCCGTCGAGGAACTGCTTCAGCGGGCCGCCCCAGATGCTGCGGCCGATGGCGAAGCCGACGAAGCCGTCGACCGGCGCGGCCTGGGTGAGCCAGTGGTCGACCTTGTCGTCGTCCGCGCCGCGGCCGAGCAGGACGCACACCACGCCGTCGCGCCCGCCGCTGCGGGACTGCTCGGCGAGCGTCTCGCAGTCGGAGCGGTCGTCCACGCCCTCGATCTTCCAGACGTCGACCTCGATGCCGAAGTCCTGGATCTCGGCGATCGCCCGGCGCATCAGCTCCGGCCGCAGCTCGGCGTCGTAGCGGTCGGTGTCGCCGCCCACCGACTCGAGCTGGTCGGGCTCGGCGGGCACGAGCAGCTCGAAGAGGAACTTGCGGTCGTGCTCGTGCAGCCAGTCCGCGAGCCGCTTCAGCCGCTCGAGCTGGCGCCCGTTCATCTCGGCGTCGCCGTCCGGGTTGTAGCGGACGAGCACCTTGGAGAAGTTCGGGTCGTACTGCTCGATGTGCTCGCCGAAGGCGTCCCCGTACTGGAAGTCGAACTCGTTCTGACCGCTCTTCTCGACGGGCATCGCGAGCTTGAAGCCGCGCTGCTTGGCCTCTTCGGGCACCGAGCCGCCGAACTGCTCGTCCACGAGCGCGCCGACCTCCTCGGGGTTGTCGCCCTCCTCCTCGATGGCCTTCAGCAGGCCCTCGAAGACCAGATGCTTGGCGTCGGTGATCTTCTCGGTGTCCTCGGGCGAGGGGTCTCCCTCGAGTCCGAACCACTTCTTCTGGAACGACCCGCGGTGGTCGAACGCGAGGATGAAAAGCCGTCCGTCGTAGCCGAGACCCATCTGTTTCCGTACACCTGCCTTCTGCCGTGAGCTTGGTCGCGGCTGAGCATACCCGCGAGCCGCCTGCCCGACTCGTACCATGCGGCCCGATGGAGCACCGGTTCACGGGCCCCAGCTACACGCTCGGGGTCGAGGAGGAGCTCATGATCCTCGACGCCGAGACGCTCGAGCTCCAGAACTCGATCGAGGCGATGCTCGAGGCGCTTCCGCACGCCGAGGCGCAGATCAAGCCGGAGCTGATGGAGTCGGTGCTCGAGGTGGCCACCACGCCGTGCCGGAACACGCGCGAGGCCGGCGCGCAGCTGCGCGACCTGCGCCGCCTGGCGAACCGGACCGCGGGCGAGCTGGGCCTCGCGATCGGCTCGGCGGGCACCCACCCGTTCGCGATGTGGGAGGACCAGCGGATCGTCGCGCGCCCGCGCTACCGCGACCTCGTGGCCGCCCTGCGCTTCGTGGCTCGGCAGGAGCTGATCTTCGGAGTGCACGTGCACGTGGGCGTGGACGATCCCGACAAGGCGATCCACGTGGCCAACGGCATGCGCGTGCACGTGCCGCTCCTGCTGGCGCTGTCGGCCAACTCGCCGTTCTGGCGGGCCGACGCCAGCGGGCTGCTCTCCACCCGCACACCGATCTTCCGCGCCTTCCCGCGCGTCGGGATCCCGCCCACCTACCGCAGCTTCGAGGAGTACTCGTCGCGCGTCGGCTTCATGGTCGAGAGCGGGGCGATCGAGGACTACACGTACCTCTGGTACGACGTGCGACCGCACCCGAACTTCGGCACCGTCGAGGTCCGCGTCATGGACGCGCAGACGCGACTGGAGCACACGCTGGCCCTGGCCGCGCTCGTGCAGGCGATGGTCAAGGAGCTCTGCGAGCACTACGAGGCGGGCGAGCCGCTCTCCGAGTACCCCTACGAGATGCTCGACGAGAACAAGTGGCTGGCCGCGCGGCACGGGCTCGACGGCGAGCTGGTCGACCTGCCGAGCAAGGACCGCGTGGCCACGAAGGAGCTGGCCCGCCGGGTGATCGACCGGGTGCGCGGGCACGCCGACGAGCTCGGCTCCGCCGGCGAGCTCGACGGCCTCGACGACCTGCTGCGCCACGGCAACGGGGCCAGCCGCCAGATCGTGGTCTACGAGGCGAACCACGACCTGCGCGAGGTCGTGGGCGAGATCATCGAGAAGACCGCGGCCTGACCCGGCTGAGCCGCTGTCCGCCGGGGGTATCCTCGGATGCGGTGAGCGAGGCCGAGCTATTCGTCGTCTGCAAGAACTGCAAGTCCGAGGTCAGCATGTACGTGACCGAGTGCCCGTACTGCGGCCAGCGGGTGCGCAAGCGGGCGCCGAAGATCGACCGCGGCGAGGGCGCCGAGCCCACGCCGCGCCGGCGCCGCAAGCCGCCGTCGCTCCCACGGCTGCGGCGCGACGAGATCCCGGGGATCGCGCCCGAGGTGCGCCCGTACGCCACCGGCATCCTGATCCTCGCCGCGCTGGCGACCACGATCACCGCGGTGGCCGGCATCACCGCCTACGACCTGGGCGCGATCCTCTTCCAGCCGGACGGGGACTGGTGGCGGCTGGGGGCGTACGCCTTCGTGAGCACGACGCCGGCGGCGCCGTTCGCCGACGTGGGCGCGCTGTTCGCCACGCTCGTGGCGATCGGGATCTTCGGGACGATGATCGAGCGACGCTTCGGCCCCGTGGCGATCGTCGCGATCTTCATTCTCGGCGCGGCGGCCGGCGGTGCCCTGACCGTGGCGCTCGACGTCTACCCCGCGCTGGGGGCCAACGGCGCCGCGCTGGCCCTACTCTGCGCGTGGCTCGTGGACGACCGCCTGGCCGAGCGGCGCGGCGACGATCGTGGGAACGACCTCCTGGGCGTGGCGGTGATCGCCGGCGTGCTGCTCCTGCTGCCGCTGGCGAACGAGGCCGTGTCCTGGGCGGCGGGCATCGGCGGCGCCGCCGCCGGCGCCGTGATGGGCGCCATCATCTCGCCGCTCAAGCGCTGACGACCAGAGCGAGCGCCAGGCCGTCCCAGCCCTTGGCGCCGACGGTCTGCACCGCCGCGGCCTCGAGCCGCGGCTCGCGGGCCACGAGGTCGAGGAACCGCCTGACCCCCTGCGCGCTCGGGTCGGTCGTGTCCGGGTCGGCCACGGCGCCCTCCCGGACCACGTTGTCGGCCACCACGAGCGTGCCCGGCCGGGCGAGGTCCAGGCAGGGGCCGAGGTAGGCGTCGTTGTTCGCCTTGTCCGCGTCGATGAAGATCAGGTCGAACCCTCCCTCCAGGCCGGCGAGCGTCTCGAGCGCGGGGCCGACCACTATGTCCACGCGGTCGGCCACCCCGGCGCGCTCGAGGTTCGCCGCGGCGGCGCGCGCGTGCCCGGGGTCGAGCTCGAGCGTCACCACGCGCCCCTCTGGCCCCACGGCCCGCGCCAGCCAGATCGTGCTGTAGCCCGCGAGCGTGCCCAGCTCCAGGACGCGCGAGGCGCCGACCGCGCGCGCGAGCACGTGAAGGAGCTTGCCCTGGCCCGGCGAGAGCGGGTGGAGCGGCAGCCCAGCCTCGGCCCCGTAGGCGAGCGCCTCGTCCAGCGCCTCGTCGTGGCGCACGAGCAGCGACTCGAGGTAGCGGTCGACGGCGGCCGGGTCGGTCACGCGACCACGGAGATGCGGCCCGCCTCGCCCTCGGCGAGCCGCCCGATCGGGGTG
>JBJMLK010000209.1:0-5534 GCA_045805345.1 Thermoleophilaceae bacterium
CGCGCTAGGCGTAGCGCTTGCGCTGGAAGACGTCGGTCGCGAGCGAGTCCACGCGATCGAGGAAGAGGATCCCGTCGAGGTGATCCAGCTCGTGCAGGAGGCAGCGAGCCTCGAAGCCCTCGGTCTCCACCGAGCGCGTCTCGCCGGTGGCGTCGCGGCCCTCGATCACGGCGTGGGTGGCCCGCCGCACGTTGGCGGTCAGGTCGGGGATCGAGAGGCATCCCTCGCGCGCCACCTCGGCGCCCGAGGAGCTGACCACGACGGGGTTCACCAGCACCAGCTCGCCGTGGCAGGCCGTGGCCTTCGGGTGATCGGTCACGTCGACCACGACGATCCGGACCAGCTCGTCGATCTGCGGCGCCGCGATCCCGACGCAGCGCGGGAACGAGCGCATCGTCTCGAGCAGGTCGCTCGCCACCCGCTCCACCGTGTCGGCCTCGCCTGGCTCGAGCGGGCGCGCCTCTTGCTTTAAGACCGGGTGCGGGTAGCGCAGGACATCGCGGACGGCCATCCGCGTCAGAGCGCGTCCGTGTCGAGCGGGCGCAGCGAGACCTCCACGCCCTGGTCGGCGCCGACCTGGCGCAGCGCCCCGCCCAGCTCCTCCGCGTCGGCCCCGGCGGGGAGGGCCAGCTCCATGATCAGCGCGTAGAGCGGCTCGCCCGAGCTCTGGCCTTCGGCCTGGCCGGCGAGTCGCGTGGTCATGTCGGTCACGTCGACCTCGCGCTCGGCCAGCGCCGCCGTCGCGGCGTGCACGATGCCTGGGTGGTCGGCGCCGTAGAGCGTGACGATGTGAGACGGCGCGGCCCGGCCGGCCGGGTCGAGCTCCTCGAGCTCGCTCAGCACCAGCGCCTCGAGCCCGAGGCGCTCGCGCACGCCGTCGAGATCCGCACGCAGCGCCGCCTCGTCGGCGTCGTCCGCCGTCGCGACCACCAGCATCATCGTGAAGTGACCGCGCAGGATCGTGGCCTGCGAGTCCTCGATGTTGACCGCATGCCCGAGCAGGACCTCGGTCACCGCGGCCACGATGCCGGGCCGGTCCCGCCCCACCGCGGCTAGCGCGTAGTGCCGCATCGCGCGCGGACGATAGCCGCCGCCGCGGCGCTGCCCGTAGACTCGCCGCGTGCAGATCGGCGACGTCATGACGCCGGAGGTCGTGAGTGCGACCGGCGACGCCTCGCTCGGCGAGGTGGCCGGGCTGATGCGCGACCGCTCGGTCGGCTCGGTCGTGATCACCGAGCACGGCCGGCCCGCGGCGGTGATCACCGATCGCGACGTGGCGCTCGCGCTCGGCGCCGAGGGAGCGGGCCGCGACGACCCCGTGGCCTCGCACGCGAGCCGGCCGCTCGTGACCGGCGAGCCGGCGATGGACCTCGAGGAGGCCGCCGCGCTCATGGTGCAGCACCGCATCCGCCGGCTCCCGGTCGTCCATGAGGAGACGCTCGCCGGCATCGTGACGCTCGACGACCTGGCCGTGCGCACGGGCGACGCCCAGCTGGCCCAGCGGATGACGGCGGACGTGGCGCGCGCGGCCCTGCCGGAGTTCTTCTTCCACCAGAGGGGAGGCTGAGATGCCGATCACGCCAGAGCAGCGCCGCAGGCGCGACCAGATGGAGACGCTGATCCGCCTGATGGCGCCGGGGCTCAACCTGATGCTCGCCGCGGGCGAGCGGCTCTCGCGGCTGGTATCGCCGGAGGACGACGAGTACTACCCGGTCCGCTCGGGCGTCGTCGATCCGCGGATCGGCCGCAGCGGCGAGTCCGCGGACCGTTGAGCCACGCCGAGCAACTCGAATGGGAGCGCCGCGCCGGGGTCCCGGCGGCCGTGGCGGCGCTGGTGTCGGCGCTCGTCGGCATGGTCGCCCTGGTGGTTGCGAACACGAGCGTTCGCGGCCAGTCGGGCGACGCCGCCGACGGGATAGTCAGCGCGCACAAGCATCTCGACTCGATCGTGATCGCCGGCGTCCTGTCGGCGATCTCGATGCTGCTGCTCGCGCCGACGCTGCTCTACCTGTTCCGCGCCACCAAGTACAGGCGCGCGCAGCTGCCCGAGGCCGCGCGCTACCTCGCGATCGCCGGTCCGATCCTGTTCGCGGGTGGGCTCGTGGGGCAGGCGTTCGCCCTCCGCGACGCGGTCAACCGCACCTTCGCCAGGTACCCCCTGCCGCCGAAGCAGGCGAAGAACCTGGCCAACGACGCCTTCACCAGCGGCGCCGTGGCCAGCTGGAGCCTCGCGCTGCTCGGGATCGGCCTGGTGGTGGGCGCCGCCGCGATCCTCATCTCCCTCAACGCCCGCCGGGCCGGGCTCCTCTCGAGCTTCATGGGGATCACGGGGATCATCGTCGGGGTCCTTCTGGTGGTCCCGTTCGTCGGGCGCCCCCCAATTGTCTACTTCTTCTGGGCCGCGGCGCTCGGGCTGCTCTACCTCGATAGGTGGCCGGGTGGCCGCGGGCGCGGCGCCGCGTGGGAGACCGGCGAGGAGGAGCCGTGGCCGACCACCGCGGAGCTGCGCGCCGCCGAGGCCGCGGGCGGGCGTGACGCGAAGCCCGAGCGGGAGCCGGAGGAGCCCGACGCGGACGACTACGAGGACGAGGACGAGACCGTGGGCGCCCCCGCCGGCGCGCAGCACCCGCGCTCGAAGAAGCGCAAGCGCAAGCGCCGCCGCTAGTCCTCCTTGCCGGCCGCGAGCTCCTCCTTGATCTTCTCGGTGACCGCCGGGTCGCGCAGGGTCGTGACGTCGCCCAGCTCGCGCCCCTCGGCGATGTCCTTCAGCAGTCGACGCATGATCTTGCCCGAGCGCGTCTTGGGCAGGTCGTCGGCGTAGACGATCCGCTTCGGCCGCGCGAGCTTGCCGATCTTGTCGGCCACCTGTGCGCGAATCTCGTCGTCGAAGTCGTCCTCGTGCTCGCCGCTCCCCTCGATCGTCACGAACGCGACGATCGACTGACCGGTGTCCTCGTCCTGCGCGCCCACGACGGCGGCCTCGGCCACGCGCTCGTGCGAGACGATCGCCGACTCGATCTCCATCGTCGACATCCGGTGACCTGACACGTTGATCACGTCGTCCACGCGGCCGACGATCCAGAAGTACTCGTCGGAGTCGATCTTGGCGGCGTCGCCCACGTCGTAGACGTCGTCGCCGTACTTCGACCAGTAGGTCTCCACGTAGCGCTCGTCCTCGCCGTACAGCGTTCGCGCCATCGCGGGCCAGGGGCGGCGCAGCGTGAGGAAGCCGCCGCCCTCCTCCACGATGGTGCCGTCCTTCTTCACCACCGCGGCCTCGACGCCCGGGAACGGCCTGGTGGCCGAGCCCGGCTTGGTCTCGGTGATGCCCGGCAGCGGCGTGATCATGATCTGGCCGGTCTCCGTCTGCCACCAGGTGTCGACGATCGGGCAGCGCTCGCCGCCCACGACCTTGTGGTACCAGGCCCAGGCGCGCGGGTTGATCGGCTCGCCGACCGACCCGAGCAGCCGCAGCGACGACAGGTCGTGCTTGTTCGGATACTCGTCGCCCCACTTGATGCAGGCACGGATCGCGGTCGGCGCCGTGTAGAGGATCGTGACCTTGTAGTCCTCGACGATCTGCCACCAGCGGTCCTTGTCGGGGTAGTCGGGCGCGCCCTCGTAGAGGACCGAGGTCGCCCCGTTGCAGAGCGGCCCGTAGACGATGTACGAGTGCCCGGTGACCCAGCCCACGTCGGCGGCGCACCAGTACACGTCGTCGTCGGGCTTCAGGTCGAACACCGCGTGATGGGTGGCCGCGACGCCCGTGAGGTAGCCGCCGGTGGTGTGGAGGATGCCCTTGGGCTTGGCCGTCGACCCCGACGTGTAGAGGATGTAGAGCGGGTGCTCGGCGTCGAGCGGCTCGGCTTCGCAGTCCGCGTCGGCCTCCTCGACCGCCTCGTGCCACCAGACGTCGCGGCCCTCGGTCATCGGCGCATCGGTGTCCGTCCGCTTGACCACCACCACGTGCTCGAGCTCCGGCAGGTCGCCGAGGATCTCGTCGACCTTCTCCTTCATCGGCGTCGGCTTGCCGCGGCGCAGCGTGGCGTCGGCGGTCACGAGCACCTTGGCGTTCGAGACCTCCATGCGCTCCTTCACCGACTGGACCGAGAAGCCGCCGAACACCACGTTGTGGACGGCGCCGATGCGCGCGCACGCGAGCATCGCCGCCGGCGTCTCGGGGACCATCGGCATGAAGATCCCCACCACGTCGCCCTTCTCGACCCCGAGCGACTTGAGGACGTTGGCGAACCGCTTGGTGGAGTCGAGCAGGTCCGCGTAGGTCAGGTCCTTGGTCTCGTCGTCCTCGCCGACCCAGTGGAAGGCGACCTTGTCGCCCTTGCCGGCGTCCACGTGCCGGTCGAGGCAGTTGTGCGAGGCGTTGAGCTTGCCCTCCTTGAACCACTTGGCCCACGGCGGGTTCCACTCGAGCACCGTCTCCCAGCGCTCGAACCAGTCGAGCTTCTCGGCCCACGACTCCCACCAGGCCTCGAAGTCCTTCTCGGCCTCGTCGTAGACCGCCGGGTCCGAGAGGTTCGCCTGCTTCGCGAAGTCCTCAGGCGGGGAGAACGTCTCCTCGTCGCGGAGCAGTACCTCGAGATCCTCGCGGTCCTCGGTCGCCTCGGCCATGCCTCGACCTCCTCGTCAGCGTCGCTGTCGTCGGTGATTTGTACCCGGATGGGCTCGCTTCAGGCGGCGCCGACCGCCGCGGCGAGGCGGCGATACGCCTCGGCCGGGTCGCCGGCGCCCATGACGGCCGAGCCCGCCACGAACAGGCGCGCGCCGGCGTCGGCGCAGCGCGGCGCGGTCTCCTCGTCCACGCCGCCGTCGACCTCGATCGCAACCTCCTCGGCCACGAGCTCGCGAAGGCGCTCGACCTTGGGCAGCGTCTCCGGGATGAACGGCTGCCCGCCCCAGCCGGGGTTGACCGTCATGCAGAGCGCGGTGTCGAGGTGCGGCGCGATCGCGGCGAGCGCGTCCGGCGGGGTGGAGGGGGTGATCGCGCAGCCGGCCAGGCAGCCCGCCTCGCGGATCTGCTTGACCGCGTAGTGCACGTGGGGGGTGGACTCGAAGTGCACGGTGATCTGGTCGGCGCCCGCGCGCGCGAACTCATCCACCTGGCGCTCCGGGTGCTCGATCATCAGGTGCACGTCGAGCATTCCGCCGGCGTCGTGGACCTGCTCGGCCAGGGCCGAGACGATCAGCGGGCCGATCGTGATCGGCGGCACGAAGTGGCCGTCCATCACGTCCACGTGGATCACGCGAGCGCCGGCGTCCATCACCTCTCGCACGCGGTCGCCGAGGTGGGCGAAGTCCGTGGCGAGGATCGACGGCGCTACGCGGCGCTCGCGAAGCATGGCGTGAGCGCCCCGCGCGTCGGTCACGAGCCGGACGCTATAGGAACCGGAAGCGACGGCTCGCCGAGGGCGTCGAGCAGCGTCGCGAGGGCCGCGCGGATCGCCTCCGGATCCGGCGGCACCGTCCGCTCGGCGCGGATCGCCGGGCGCAGGTGGATCGCGCGACGCCCCACGAGC
>JBJMLK010000210.1:0-5346 GCA_045805345.1 Thermoleophilaceae bacterium
ACGCGCTCGTCGAGCGGCAGGCTGCGCGTGTGGACCTGCAGGATCTTGCGCCGGCCCTCCTTGTCGGGCGCGGGGACCGTCACGCGGCGGTCGAAGCGTCCCGGCCGCAGCAGCGCCGGGTCGAGCTTCTCGAGCAGGTTCGAGGCGCCGATCACGACCAGGTCCTGGCTGTCGCCGAACCCGTCCATCTCCACCAGCAGCTGGTTGAGCGTCTGGTCCTTCTCGCCCGAGATGTCCTGGCCGCGCGTGGCGCCGACGGCGTCGAGCTCGTCGATGAAGATGATGGCCGGGGCAGCCTTGCGCGCGATCCGGAACAGGCGCCGGATGCGCGCCGCGCCGAGGCCGGCGAACATCTCCACGAACGAGGCCGCGGACTGGGCGAAGAACTTGGCCTTCGACTCGTTGGCCACGGCCTTCGCGAGCAGGGTCTTGCCGGTGCCCGGCGGGCCGTGCAGCAGGATCCCGCGCGGCACCTTCGCGCCGAGCTTCTTGAACCGCTTCGGGTCGCGCAGGAACTCCACGACCTCGCGCAGCTCCTCTTTGGCCTCCTCCGCGCCGGCCACGTCGTCCCAGCGGATCGACTGCGAGGTGTCGGGCTTGATCTCCTGCGGCTTGGTGCGCGGCATGACGCGCAGCGTCAGCCCGATCAGCAGGCAGATGACGCCCATGAAGATGATCGGCAGCCAGGTGAGCGCGAAGCTCGAGACGTCGTCCCAGATCGTGCGGCCGTTGTCGACCTTCGGCACCGCCGCCGGCTTCACGTGCGTGCGGGTGACCTTCGGCTCGGTGGCCGGCTTGGCCTTCGACGGCGCCGGCGTCGTGGTGCTGGACTTGGGGTCGCCAGCGAACGGGCTCTTCCCGGTCGTCGTCGCCTTGGCGGGCGGGATGGGCGAGCCCGAGCCGTCGGCAGCCTGCGCGGCTGCGGGGAGGGCGAGCGCGAGCGCCGCCAGGAGCGCGGCGAGGGCGCGGCGTGCAGAGGGGAACGAGACGACGGCGGTCATCCGCTCTCGTAATCGGCACGGGCGGTGGCGGGCATTACCCCCCGTTCGCCGGCGGCCCGCGCATTCCTCAGGTCACGCGCTCGAGGCGCGGGTTGCCCCGGTACTCGCGACCCACCTTGGCGCACGGACGGCCCTCGAGCAGCACCACGTCCGCGGTGTAGTCGTTCGCACCGCGCAGCAGCGACGAGCCCACGCCGTACGAGTCGGCCGGCACGCCCTTCTCCTCGAACTCCCTGATCCGCTCGACGGTGAAGCCGCCCGAGCAGACTATCTTCACGCGCTGGTGGCCGGCCTCGTCCAGCCCGCTGCGGACCCGGCGGACCAGCTCCTCGCTCACGCCGGTCGGCTTGAAGTAGCCCATGTCGTGCCAGAGCGAGCGGTCGACGAGCTTGTCCGAGGTGTCGAGCCGCACGCCCCAGAGCCGGTCGCCGAGGGCGTCGGCGACGGCGACCGAGTCGCGCACGCAGTCGTTGTGGAAGTCGACCAGCACGGTCACGTTCATCTCGTCCGCGTAGCGCTCGGCGAAGGCGGTGGCGGCGGCGACGGTGTCGCCCCCGTAGGCGGCGATCAGGGCGTGCGGGACGGTGCCCACGCCGCGGCCGCCCCACCAGGAGGCCTGGGCGTCGGTCGAGACGCCGATGGCGCCGGCCACGTGCGCCGCCCAGCCGTCGCCGGTCTGCACGAGCCAGTGGTCGTGGCGAGCGGGCATGAAGAGGATCTGCTTGCCGTTCGCCGCCTCCACCACCGCGCGCACGTTGCGCATGACCAGCGAGCGCCGCGCGAGCGAGCCGAGGTAGACCGTCTCGAGGTGGGCGAACAGCGAGTAGTCGCCCTCGATCGTCAGTACCGGCTCCCACGGGTCGATCGGGTCGCCCTCGTACAGCGCACGGACGTCGAGCTCGTCCCAGCCGGCCACCCACCCGTCGTCGCCGCGGCGGCCGGAGCACAGCTTGAGGATCGCGATCGCCTCGTCGATGCCGCCGAGGATCGACCGCTTCTTCTGGAAGACCTGCATCAGCGCGCGCGGGTGCCGGCCGTGCTCCTCCAGCAGCCGCTTGGTCGAGACGAAGTAGGCGTCGCTGTAGTAGCCGTCGCGCATCCGCTCGACCGGCAGCCGGAAGGTCTCGGGTGGAAGGCGCGTACTCATCCGGGCACTTGGTACCCGATCTGGGGGCTTGACGAAGTGCCGGGCTCAGGAGAGGGTGGATAGAGACCGATACGAACCCCATGACCGCCTCCCTCCAAGTCCCGCTGATCGTCTCCGCGCTCCTGTTCGCGGCGTTCGCCGTGGCCGAGTGGCGTCGCGCCCCGGTCTGGGGGCGCGTGCACCTCGCGGTGGCCACGGCGTTCGCGATGGCCGCGCTCTCGCACCCGGGCATGACGATCCACGACGCCCTCGACGGCGCGCGCGACGGCATGTCCTACGTGGTGGCGCTCGCCCGCGCCGCCGGCCTCGTGGCCGGCCTGGTCACGGTCGCCACGCGGCTGCGCGACTACGCCGTCGGCGCCTAGCTCGCGTTCGACCAGCCGGGCTCGTTCGCGGGCTTCTCGTGCTCGAGCGGATCCCGCTCCAGCCCTCGGCGGTGGAAGAACGCGCCGAACGCGCCCGCCAGCGCCGCGACCACGGAAATCGCCCAGAGCTGGAGGAAGACGTCGACGATGCGGCCGCCTGTGGAGACCGGGTTGGGCAGCTGCGACGAGACCGTGAGGAGCTGGGTGGTGGTCCAGAACGCCGCGTCGCCGATGTTGTCGATCTCGCTGTGCGGCGCGCCGTGCTCGAACAGGTAGACGAGCAGCGTGGCCACGAGGTCGACACCGACCGTGACGACGGCGAGCCGCCCCAGCCGCTCGCGGAGGTGCCGGTGGGTGGCGGTTCGCCGCGCGCGCATCGCGCGAGTATCGCCCCGGTCGCGGTCAGACCAGCTCCGGTCGCGGTCAGACCAGCTCGGACTCGGCGGCGTCGTCGTCGTCCACGACCACCTCGCACGCCGGGCACCACCAGCGGGCCTCGAGCGCCGTGCCGCAGCGCTCGTGGTGGAGCGGCTCCACGTCGTCTGTCTGCCGCGCGCCCCAGTCGGCCAGGAGCCTCAGCGCCCCGGCCAGCTCGGCGCCGCTCTCACTCAGCTCGTAGGTGAAGCGGGGCGGACGGCGGGAGTACGGGCGGGCGACCACGAGCGCCTCGCGCTCGAGGTGGCGCAGCCGCTGGGTGAGGACGTTGGGAGCGATGCCGGGAAGGGCCGACTGCAGGTCGCCGAAGCGCTGCGGCCGGTCCAGCAGGGCCTCCACGAGCAGCAGCGTCCAGCGGTCGCCGACGCGGTCGAGCGCCTCGCCGAGCGCCGAGGGGTCGCCGCGTCCGGGAGCCGGCTCCACGTGCCGAGCGTACCCGGCGGGGCCGCCCGCCTCCGGCCTCCGTGCCACGCCCGCGGCGCCCCGCGACCCGCGCTCCGGCCCACCTTTCCCCGTGTGTATAGTCACTTGCAATCAGCTAGTAACTGTACCGATAGGGGATGAGATGGCGGTTTTGGAAGAGCTGACCGGCTCCGTGAGGGCTGTGGTGGACCGGGTCGGGCCGTCGGTGGTGGGCCTCGGTCGCGGCTGGGGACGGGGGTCGGGCGTGATCGTCGCGCCGGGCCGGATCCTCACCAACGCCCACAACCTGCGGACCGACGATGTGACGCTCACCTTCGAGGACGGGCGCTCGGAGCGCGGTGAGGTGCTCGGAGTCGACGCGGACGGCGACCTCGCGGTCCTCGGCGCCGGCACGGGCGACGCCGACCCGATCCAGTTCGGCGACGCCACCGCGCTCGGCACCGGCTCGGTGGTCTTCGCCCTCGCCAACCCGGGGGGCCGCGGATTGCGCGCCACGCTCGGCCTCGTCTCGGCTACCGACCGGAGCTTCCGCGCGCCGCGCGGCCGTCGCTTCCGCGGCGCGATCGAGCACTCGGCGCCACTCCCGCGGGGATCGTCGGGCGGGCCGCTCGTCGACGCGGAGGGGCGGCTGGTGGGCATCAACTCCGTGCGGATGGAGGGCGGGCTGATCCTCGCGATCGCCGCGGAAGAGGGCTTCGCCGACCGCGTGGACGCGCTCGCGCGCGGCGAGAGCGTGGAGCGGCCGCGCATCGGCGTGGCCATCGCGCCCGCGCGCATGGCCCGGCGGCTGCGCCGCGCCGTAGGCCTGCCCGACCGCGACGGCCTGCTCGTGCACGGAGTCGAGACCGGCTCGCCCGCCGACCGCGCGGGCGTCGAGAAGGGCGACCTGCTCGTGCGTGCCGGCGGTCGCGACCTCCTGCGAGTGGACGACCTTCACGTGGCGCTCGAGGGTGCCGTTTCGGGCGGCGAGCTGCCGGTGGTCGCGGTCCGGGGGGTGGACGAGCGCCAGCTGGTGGTGAGCCTGCGGACGGAGGAGGAGGCGTGAGCCCGGCCGTCCGGGCGCGCGGGGAGGCCCCGCGGCCGGTGGCGGGCCACGGCGTCGACGAGCCCGCGGGCGCGTCCGGCCCGCCGCAGCCGCCGCCGGACGACGACCGCCACGCCCTGGACGCCTACTCCCGGGCCGTCACCGGGGTGGCCGAGCGGCTCGCTCCGTCCGTTGCCAACCTGCGCGTCACTCGCCGCACCCGCCGCGGCCGCGTCGCGTCGGGCGGCGGCAGCGCGGTGGTGCTGACGGCCGACGGCTACATGCTCACCTCCGCGCACGTGGTCGCGCGCCCGGACGGCGGCGGTCGCGCGTCGTTCGTCGACGGCCGCGAGCTGGGCTTCTCGGTGGTCGGGCGCGACCCGTTCTCGGACCTCGCGATCCTGCGCGCCGACTCCGGCGACCTCGTGCCCGCGACCCTCGGCGACGCGGAGCGCCTGCGCGTGGGGCAGCTCGTGGTCGCCATCGGCAACCCGAACGGGTTCGCCGGCTCGGTCACAGCGGGGGTCGTCTCCGCGCTCGGCCGCTCGCTCCCGGCGCGGACGCGCTCGAGCCAGCGGGTGATCGACAACGTGATCCAGACCGACGCCGCGCTCAACCCCGGCAACTCGGGCGGCGCACTGGTCACCGGCCGCGGCGAGGTCGTCGGCGTCAACACGGCGGTGGCGGGGGTCGGGCTCGGACTGGCGGTGCCGATCAACGCCGCCACTCGCAAGGTCATCGGCTCCCTCATGAGCGAGGGACGCGTGCGGCGCGCCTACCTCGGGATAGCCGGCGGCCCGCGGCCGCTGCCGCCGCGGGTGCGGGCCCGCTTCGAGATGGAGTCGTGCGTCGAGGTCGTGGAGGTGGTCGCCGGCAGCCCCGCCGAGCGAGCGGGCGTGCGCGCCGAGGACCTCATCGTCGCCGTCGACGGCACCCCGACGCACTCGGTCT
>JBJMLK010000211.1:0-11950 GCA_045805345.1 Thermoleophilaceae bacterium
CCATGCCGTAGGAGCCAGAGCATCGCTGGGACTGTATGCGATGGGCGCCCGCGGGGCGGGTCATTTACATCGTTTTCACAATGAAGTCATGGGCGTTTAACCCACGGCTTACGCAACGCTCGTACGGTCCGCGCATGGCCCCATTGATCAGCAGGCTCGTACGAACAGTCAGGCCGACACGCGCCGTCGGCACGTGCCTCGTCTGCCACACCGAGGTGCGCGACGACGGCGGCGCCGTGCGCGCCCCTGGCGGCGGCTACGTGCATCACCAGAGGCGCGCGAGGCGCCCTTAGGCTCAGCGCGACCCTCGTCGAGGAGTAAGAGTTCCTCCCCCCTCCTCGCCGAGATCGCGCCAGGTTGCGAGGGCGCCGCGAGGCCGCTGCGGCACGACGCCGCGGCGGCCTCGCCCGTTTAGATCTCGAAGACCGGCACGAGCCGCTTCTCGTGCTCGGCGTCAATGCTCGCGATCACCTCGACGTGCTCCTCGATGCCCGATCCGCGCAGCTTGGTGGCCAGCAGCTCGTCAACCTGGAACAGGCCCGACGAGTTGTTCATCGCGATCTCGATCCTCACCGCCTTGCTCTCGCCGGGGCCGAGGGTCACTTCGTCGATCGCGGCCGCCGACAGCGAGTGGATGTTCGGCCGCCGCCGCTCGAACGGCACACGCGAGCGACCGTGGGTCATGTCGAGCGCGTCAGCCACGCGCACGATGCCGGCCTCGACCGTGAGCGGCTCGCCCCGCCGGCGGTGGCCGATGATCGCGTGCATCGCCTCCGCCACCACCACCGAGCGCTCGGGCTCCTCGTAGACGCCGTCGAGCAGCTCGGGCAGCTTGCGCGCCGCCAGAAACAGGCTGTACTCCTCGTGGTCGGCCCGGTGAATCGACATGCCCGTGTCGTGGAGCAGGCAGGCGCCGGCGATCACCACCTCGGCGTCGGCCGCGCGCATGTGGTGGTCGGTGACCATCGCCGGCTCCACCTGCTGCTGGCGCAGCAGGCGGTAGAGCCGCAGCGCGATGTTGAGAACGATCCGCACGTGGACCCACGAATGGTCCGACATGCCGATCCGCTCGGCCATCGCCTGCTCGGAGTACCACCACGCCTTGAGCTGGAGGTCGGCGTCGGCGGCCTCGAGGAGGCGCGCCAGCTTGGGGTTGCGCTGCGCCGGCGCGCCGATCGTCATGCGCGCGACCGCCTCGGCCGGCGGCCCCACGAATAGCTCGGGATGCTCCTCGGGGGGCTCGGGCGAGCTCACGAGCCGGAGCGTAGACCTCATAGGCTCTTCACCACTCGCCGCCGCCCCGTCGAGGACGCCGCATGCGCATTCTGACCGTGCTCACGTACTACCGCCCGCACTGGACCGGGCTCACGAAGACCGCCCAGCTCGTGGCGGAGGGACTGGCACGCCGCGGGCACGAGGTGACGGTCGTCGCCGGTCGCCACACACCGGGGCTCCCGCGCGAGGAGCGACTCGACGAGGTGAACGTCGTCCGGGTCACGTCGATCGGACGCGTCAGCCGCGGCCTCGTGATGCCCGGGTTCGCCCCCACCGTCCTGCGCCTGGCCGCCGAGCACGACGTCGTGCACATGCACACGCCGATGCTCGAGTCGTGGCTCGTCACGGCGCTCGCCGGCCACCGCGACCGCCCGGTCGTGATCACCCACCAGGGCGACCTGGTGATGCCCTCCGGCGGCTTCAACGGCCTCATCCAGCGCGGCGTGTCGGCCTCCATGGACCGGGCCGTCAGGCGCGCGGCGGCCGTCACGACCCTCTCCGACGACTACGCGCGGCACTCCAGCTTCCTGCGCCCGGTGTTGGACAAGACCGAGGGCATTCCGCCGCCCGCGCGCCTGCCGGCGCCCAATCGCGAGGCCGTGGCGGCGTGGCGTGCGGAGCTGGGGCTCACCGACGCGCCCGTGGTCGGCTTCGCGGGCCGCTGGGTCGAGGAGAAGGGCTTCGACGTGCTGCTCGAGGCGCTCCCGCGCATGCTCGAGCGGAGGCCGAACCTGCGACTCGTGTACGCGGGCGATCACCGGATCCCCTACGAGCGGTTCTTCGACCGCTGCGCGCCGCTGGTCGAGCGGCACCAAGACCGCATCACGTTCGTGGGGCTGCTGCGCGACCAGCAGCGGCTCGCCGACTTCTACGCGCTCGGCGACGTCTTCGCGGTGCCTAGCCGCAGCGACTGCTTCGCGCTCGTGCAGGCCGAGGCGCTCATGTCGAACACGCCCGTCGTGGTGAGCGACATCCCGGGCGCGCGTGAGCCGATCATGCGAACCGGGCTCGGTCGCCTCGTGCCGCCTGAGGACCCGCGTGCCCTGGCCGACGCCCTGCTGGCCGTGCTCGACGAGCCCAAGCGCTACGCCGGCGCGCGCGACCGGGTGCTGGCCGAGTACGACCCCGAGCGCGCGCTCGACGCGTACGAGCGGGTGCTCGCGCGCGCGGTCCAGAACGGTCAGCCCGGCGGCGCGTAGACGTCGATGCTCGCGTCCCGGTAGGCCGGAGCGCGATCGCGGAAGCAACGGAGCGGATCGCGGGCGAACAGTGGCCGCAGGCTGGGCTGGCGCGCCCCCCAGATCACGACCCAGCCGGACGTGGCGCGGCGGCGCAGGCGAGCGCACGACCCGCCGCCGACGAGGTCCACGCGGTGCCGCAACCGTGGGCCCGCCAGGACGCTCTTTCGCAGCGCGAGCGACGCGACAGGCCGCGCGCCGTTCCGAAAGCCGGGCTGGTCCAGGAACCAGCGCAGGAGGGCCCCGTCGGGCTCGGCGGCATAGCCGTGTGTCGCCAGCCGGTCGAGGTAGAACGGGGTGACCGCGGCGAGGCCCAGCCCGATCGCAGCGACGAGCGCGCCCACCGCGAGCGCGCGTCCGTAGCGCCCGATCCGCACGCGCGGCCTCACGCGTCCGGCGGCGACGGCGAGCGCGGCGCACACCGCGGCGCCGGCGACCACGACGAGCGGCGACGGCGCCGCGAAGCTCTCGAGGTCGAATGTCTGCCAGACGTTCACGCCCGCCGCGGCGGCCAGTACCGCGTAGGCGATCCAGCGCCGCGCCCCCGTCGAGCGCGTGACGAGGGCGACGGCGACCGCCGCCGCCGCGACCCCGCCGACGAGGTAGCGCACGGTCGAGAGGGTGCCGAGCTTCACGATCACGACGTACGAGCCGGTCAGCCCCGTGTTCGGGGTGACCGTCCAGGCGATGACGGCGATCGCGGTCGCGACCCAGGCGCCCAGCACCAGCCGACTGCGGTCGACGAGCGGCACCAGCAGCGCCGCGGCGAGCAGAATCAGGCTGCCGCCGAAGACGTCGAGGTAGTCCGCGCCGATCGCGCTGAGCGTCGCGTGGAGCTCGCCGAGAAACGTGTGCGACCGCGGACCCTTGGGCAGCGGGGTACCCCAGGGCGTCGCGTAGAACGGCCAGAGCGGGGAGCCGTAGAGCACGAGGTTGCGCGCGTACCACCAGCCGCCCACGAGCCCCCCCAGCGCCCCCGCCGCCGCGAGCGGTCGTGCGATCGCGCGCAGCGCCGAGCGATGCGCGATCGCCGTCGCCCCGACGACGATCGCGGCGAGCGGTGCGATCGTCGGCTTGGTCCCCAGCGCCAGCGCCGCCGCGAGGAGCGCCGGGGCCAGCAGCACGGGGCGTGCGGCGCGCCCCGGCCCGGCGAGCGAGGCAGCGCACAGCCCGGCGGCCGCCACGAGCCACGCGAGCGCCGCGGGGTCGGTGCTCGCGCCGGTGGACTGCCACCCCGCCACCTGCTGCGACACCACGACGGCGGTGACCGCCAGCGCGGCCGCCGCCCGCGCGACGCCGAGCGAGCGCAGCCCCAGCCATCCGCCCGTGGCGATGACGGCCAACAGCCCGAACGGCCAGACCGAGAACACGGCGAAGCTGCGGGCGATCCCGGCGCTCCAGGCGAGCATCAGCTCGTCGAGCGCCGGATAGGCGCCGGCGGTCAGCGGAGCCGCGATCTTCGTGACCGCGCCCGGATCGCCCTGCTGGACCCACGAGACCGCGATCGGCAGGTGGTAGAGGAAGGTGTCGAACCCGAGACGCGGCCGCACGACCCAGCTCGCGAGCGCGGCCAGCGCCGCGCCCGCGACGGCGCCGGCAACCGCCCGGCGGCCAGGGCTGAGCCGCGCGAACCAGGCGCCGAGCTCGCGCGCCGGCGGGAGGGCGGGCGCCGGCAGCGCCGCGCGCGCGACCGCCCAGGTGAGCAGGGCCGCGCCCGCCAGCGCGAGCGCGTTCATGCCGATCCCGAGCCAACCGAGAACGAGCGCCTCGCCGGCAGCGGCCGACACGGCTATGACGGCGGCGGCGACGACGCGCTCAAGGCCAGCGGGCACGCCCGGCGACGCGACGCGGAAACCGGCTGCGGCGAGCGCTGTGGCGGCAGCGGCGAGAAGAAGGGCGTGCGCTGTCACGCCGCCAGCGTACGGGCGGGCCGGTCGCCCCCGCTCTCGTGCTCCGGCTCCCGGGCGCTACGCCTTCGCGCGCGTGCGGGCCGCCTTCTTCGCGGCGGTGCTGCGCGCCTGCGCCTTGCGGCGGCGCGTCTTGGCGGCCTTCTTCGCGGCCTCGCTGCGCTTCTGCGGTCCGCGCCGTGCGCGGTCCTCGAGGTCGCTCGCCAGCGCGCGGAGGTCCTTCACACGGCGCTGCAGCAGCGCGCCCGCGTCCTTCTCCGCTGACGCCAGATCACGAGCCACCCGCTTGCGCAGCCCGCTCGCGCGGAGCTCTCTGAACACCTTCGGGTCGATCGACTTCGCCATTGCTTCCTCCCAGGTTCGCCTTCCACTCAGTCCTTCCCCGAACGGAAGGTTGACAACCGAGGCTTGCGAGCGAGCGCGGCGGCGGCGGAGCCTCAAGCGTTGCTCGTGGCGCGCTCTCGGTCGAGCGCCGCGGCGTCCCGCTCCACCGCCGGCGCGTGGTCCGGCTGCTCCTCGCCGCGCGACTCGGGATCGAAGCGGTAGCCGATCCCGAAGTGCGTGTGGATGTACTTCCAGCCGGGCGACGCCGACTCGAGCTTCTGCCTCAGCTTCCGGACGAAGACATCGACCGAGCGGTCGCCGTGTGCCATCGCGTAGCCCCATACGCGCTGGTAGATCTCCTCGCGCGGCAGGACGCGCGACTGCGCCTCGGCGAGCAGTTGGAGCAGCTCGAACTCGCGGCGGGTGAGGTCGATGTTGCGACCCGATACGAAGGCCTGGAACTGGTCGGCGCGGATCTCCAGCTCGCCCGCCACGACCGGCCCGCGGTCGGACGCGATCTCGGCGCGCTTGCGGCGCCGCACCACGGCCTCAACCCGCGCGATCACCTCCTCCGGGTGGCACGGCTTGGCGATCCAGTCGTCGGCGCCGAGCCGCAGGCCCCGCACGCGCTGCGCCACGGTCGAGCGCTCCGTGCAGACGACGAGGCCCAGCCCTGGGATGCCGTCGCCGACCTGCTGGATGTAGTCCCAGGCCCGCGGGCCGAGCACGGCGACGTCGATCACCAGCGCGTTGACGCGCATCGACACGAGCTCGTGCGGCGGCAGGGGTGCCTCCACGGCGCGGAACTGCCACCCCAGCGACTCGAGGCGATTGGCCAGCACGCGCACGAAGCCGCTGTCGGTGTCGACGACGGCCAGCCGTATCGGTCCGTTCGACATGGCCCTCAGTCTACGGCCGAAGGGCCCGGAATCCGGCGATTTCACAACTTGTTCACAGGATGGTCACCCGCACGTAACGGCCTTTCCCGCAGAAACCGCGATGTTCTCTTACATGCACGAGGTCATCGAGGTCGGAGCGTTGAAGGTCCGCCCCGACGAGTTCTCCGCGGTGGTCGACGGAGAGCCGCTCAGGCTCACGGTCCGCGAGCTGCAACTCCTCACCGCGCTCGCGCGGCGCCAGGACCGGATCGTCACGCGCGAGGAGCTCTACACCGCGGTGTGGCAGCGTCCGTTCCGGCCGAACGAGCGATCGGTGGACGTCTACGTGAAGCGCCTGCGCCGAAAGCTCGCGGACGCCCTGCCGGACGCGGAGTGGATCCAGACGCACTACGGCTTCGGCTACCGGCTTTCACAACCTTTTCACACCACCGCCACAGGCCGGTAACAGACTGCGGCCGATGCGCTGCGAGCCTCGGCGAGAAACCGAATCAGGAGGGACTCGTTGAGGTCAAGAGCCTTGATAGTGCCGGCGCTCGTGCTGGCGATTGCGGCCGCGGGATGCGGCGACAGCAGTGACAACGGAACGTCGACGGACGGCGGTGGCGGCACGTCGAGCGGCGGTGGCGGCGGAACCGTCAACGGCGCGGGCTCGACGTTCGCGGCGCCGATCTACTCCCAGTGGGGCAACGCCCTCAAGGGCCAGGGCGTGACGGTCAACTACCAGCCGGTCGGCTCCGGCGCCGGCGTCGCGCAGTTCGCGGCGGGCACCGTCGACTTCGGCGCCAGCGACCCGGCGCTCGCGCCCGAGGACAAGGCGACGATCAAGAAGGGCGAGCCCGTCCAGATCCCGATGGCGTTCGGCGCGATCACCGTCGCGTACAACCTCGACGGGGTCCAGAAGGGGCTGAAGCTCGACGGCCAGACGACCGCCGACATCTTCCAGGGCAAGGTCAAGACCTGGAACGACCCCGAGATCGCCAAGCTCAACCCCGGTGTCAAGCTGCCGAGCGACCAGATCACGGTCGTGCACCGCTCCGACGAGTCGGGTACGACGGCCGGCTTCACCAAGTTCCTGTCGGCGTACTCGAAGGACTGGGAGAAGTCGATCGGCTCGGACAAGACGGTCAAGTGGCCGACCGGCACGGGCGCGAAGGGCAACGACGGCGTGGCCGCCGCCGTGAAGCAGCAGAAGGGCTCCGTCGGCTACGTCGAGGAGGCCTACGCCCTGCAGAACAACTTCACGACGGCCGCCGTGAAGAACAGCTCGGGTCAGTTCGTGGAGCCGACGCTCGCGTCGACCACCGCGGCGGGCGAGGGAGTAAAGATCCCCGCCGACCTCGGCATCTCGATCATCGACGCGGCCAACCCGAAGGCCTACCCGATCGCCTCGCAGACGTTCGTGATCGTCTACAAGGACATGTGCAAGGCCGGCAAGTCCGCGGGCACGGCGAAGGCCGTGAAGCAGTTCGTGGACTACGGCCTTGGCGCGGGCCAGGGCGTGCTGGGCCAGCTCCAGTACGCGAAGCTGCCTGCCGCGGTGCTGTCGAAGTCCAAGGAGGCGGCGGACGGCCTCCAGTGCAACGGGAGCCCGATCGCCTAGCGCGGTCGCCTGAGGCATGGAAGCCGGATCGGCAACGGTCGTACGTGCAGGAAGCCGCCCCCGCGTGGGGCGGCTTCCGCTCGTGCGTGCCCAGGATCGCGCACTGCGGTGGGGCCTCACCGGCGTCGCCGGCCTGATCCTGGCGCTGATCGGCTTCTTCTTCATCCGTCTCCTGGTGGAGGCGTGGCCGGCGTTCACCAAGTTCGGCGTCTTCGGCTTCACCTTCACCAACGACTGGGACGTGTCGCGCAACCTCTACGGCGCGCTGCCGCTCCTGGTCGGGACGCTGATCACCTCGGCCATCGCGCTGTGCATCGGCGTGCCGGTGGCGGTGGCGACTGCGCTGTTCGTGTCCGAGCTCTGCCCGCGGCGCTTCCGCGGGCCGCTGACCATGATGGTCGAGCTTCTGGCCGCCGTGCCGTCGGTGGTCTACGGGCTCTGGGGCGTGTTCATCCTGATCCCCAAGCTGCAGGGCTTCGAGCAGTTCCTCGCCGACAAGCTGAGCTTCCTGCCGTTCGTCGGCGGCCACGTGCCCGGACCCAACTACTTCATCGCGGGGCTGATCCTGGCGATCATGATCCTCCCGATCGTCACGGCGATCACCCGCGAGGTGATGGCCACGGTGCCGCCCGACCACAAGGAGGCGGCGCTCGCGCTCGGGGCCACGCGCTGGGAGATGATCCGCACGGCGGTCCTCCCCTACTCGCGCGCGGGGATCGCCGGCGCGTCGATGCTCGGCCTGGGCCGGGCGATCGGGGAGACGATCGCGGTGACGCTGGTGATCGGGAACGCGCCGACCATCGGCAAGCAGATCTTCGACCAGGGCTACTCGCTCGCCGCTGTGATCGCCAACGAGTTCGGCGAGGCCGCGAACAACCCGACCCACCGGGCCTCGCTGATCGCGGCCGGCCTCGTGCTGTTCGTGCTGACCCTCGCGGTGAACCTGGCCGCACGCTGGTTCGTGAATCGAGCGGCGCACGGCCAGCGCGCCACCAAAGAGATCGCCGCGGCGGGAGGTCCCGCGTGAGCCTCGTGCCGACCTCGGCCGCACGGCGCCGCAAGGACGTCGTGATGCGCGGCATGCTCGCCGCGGCAACCGTGGTGGCGCTGGTCCCCCTCGTGCTGATCCTCTTCTTCCTGTTCAAGAAGGGCCTGGGCGCCATCAGCGGCGACTTCTTCACCACCGACCCGAACGGCAACTTCCTCGGCGACCCCGGCGGGATCAAGAGTGCGATCCTCGGCACGCTCGAGATGGTCGGCCTCGCGACCCTGATCTCGGTGCCGCTCGGCATCGGCGTCGCGCTCTACCTCGTCGAGTACGGCCGCAAGGGGCGGTTCGGATCGCTCGTCCGTTACTTCATCGACGTCATGACGGGCGTGCCGTCGATCGTGTTCGGCCTGTTCGTCTACATCACGCTCGTCCTGAGCGGAATCGGCGGGGGCTTCGCCGGCTGGAAGGGCGCCCTCGCCCTCTCGCTGCTGATGCTCCCGATCGTCACGCGCTCCGCCGAGGTGGTGCTGCTGCTCGTGCCCGACTCGCTGCGCGAGGCGGCGCTGGCGCTGGGCGCACCGCGCTGGCGGGTCGTGGGGCGGGTCGTCCTCCCCACCGCGCTGCCCGGGCTGATCACCGGATCGCTGCTCGCGATCGCGCGCGGCGCGGGCGAGACGGCCCCTCTGCTGTTCACCGCCACGCTCGTGAACGGAACCAGCTTTGACCTCTCGCAGCGCATGAACTCGCTGCCCGCCCAGATCTTCGCGGACATCGGCCAGGCGCAGGACCGCCTCGTGACCCGCGCGTGGGGCGCGGCGCTCACGCTCGTGATGCTGATCCTCGTCCTGACCCTGATCGCCCGCCTGACCGCCAGAAGGAGCCGCCTGACATGACCGATCCAGCAACCGGTGAGGTGAGGACGATGGACCCGCCCGATCGAACGACCGGCGCCGCCCCCAGCGAGCCGGCCGCCGCGCCGACCTCGGGCGCGATGCAGCGGAAGCCGCGCTCCCGCGCGCGCGACGCCACGGGCCGCCGCGTGTCGGTGGAGGAGCTCAACGCGTATTACGGCGACAACCACGCGGTGCGCGGCCTGAACCTCGAGTTCGCCCCCAACGAGGTGACGGCGATCATCGGTCCCTCCGGGTGCGGCAAGTCCACGATGGTGCGCTGCATCAACCGGATGCACGAGGAGATCCCGGGCGCGCGCGCCACCGGAGCAGTCAAGCTCGACCAGGTCGACGTCTACGACCCGTCGGTCGACGTCGTTTCGGTGCGGCGGACGATCGGGATGGTGTTCCAGAAGCCCAACCCGTTCCCCACGATGTCGGTCTACGACAACGTGGCGGCGGGGCTGCGCCTCACGGGCGTTCGCGGGATCTCGCTGAAGGACCGCGTCGAGCAGGTGCTGCGCGGGGCCGGCCTGTGGGAGGAGGTCAAGGACCGCCTCGACTCACCGGGCATCGGCCTGTCGGGCGGCCAGCAGCAGCGGCTGTGCATCGCGCGGACGATGGCCACCGAGCCCGAGGTGATCCTGATGGACGAGCCGTGCTCGGCCCTCGACCCGATCGCCACGCTCAAGATCGAGGAGCTGATCGACGACCTCAAGCGCCGCTACACGATCGTGATCGTCACGCACAACATGCAGCAGGCGGCGCGCGTGGCCGACCGGACGGCGTTCATGCTCACGGGCGAGCTCGTGGAGTTCGACGAGACGGAGAGGATCTTCACGAACCCCTCCGACAACCGCACCGAGCAGTACGTGACCGGGAAGTTCGGCTAGGCATGGCCCCGGAGATGCGGACGACCTTCCACGAAGAGCTCACGCAGCTCGAGGACCAGGCGCTCGGCGCGCTCGACATGGTGATCGAGGCGGTCGACCGAGTGGCCGAGGCCGTGCAGCACCAGGACATCGAGTTGGCGTCGCTGGTGATCGAGGACGACGACCGGATCGACGGCCGCTACCTCGAGGTGCATCAGGGCGTGCTGTCGCTGCTGGCGCGTCAGGCGCCGGTGGCCACCGACCTGCGGCTGATCGCCGCGCTACTCGATGTGATCAAGCACGCCGAGCGGATGGGCGACCAGTGCGTGAACATCTGCAAGCTGCTGCCGCTGGCCGGCCATCAGCCACCGTCGCACCCCGAGGTGCTCGAGAAGATCGCCGACATGGCTCGCCAGGCGCGCTTCGAGGTGGCGCAGGCCAAGCAGGCGTTCGCCAGCCGGGACGTGGACCTCGCCGCGGACCTCGTGCGCCAGGACGAGATCGTGAACCGGCTGAACCGCGAGTGCTTCCGGCTCGCGATCGAGATCGGCGACGACCCGGACACCCGCGAGTGGGCGATGCACATGATGCTCGTGGCGCGCTCACTCGAGCGGATCGGCGACAACGCAGTGGACATCGGCGAGCAGACGGCGTTCGTGGTCACGGGCCTGTTCCGCGAGTTCACGGACGCGTCGCATCCGGAGCTGGCGCCGCCGGCGCCGCTGGGCTGAGCTCCGCGCGGGCGGGCGCCCCCGCCCGGCGCTTGCCGAACGGCGGCTATTACGGGTGGATCGATCGCAAGTGTGCCGACTAGAGGTCGCTATCCGACCTCTAACGACCACACTTGCGCCACCGCCTCCCTACCCAGCCGCTGTTTGCGCCGGCACCGCCGCTCGCGCCTCGAGCGCCAGCATCCCCACGAGCATCAGCGTGACCGCCACCAGCTGCGCCACAGCCGACACCTCGGTGCCGAGCGGCACGGTGCACAGCGCCAACAGCGCGGCCGCCGCGCGGGTCCTCTCGCGGCCCATCCTCAGCACGCGGCGGAACGCCACGTCGCCGGCCAGGAACAGCGCCGCGCCCACGGCCAGGTAGAGCGCCTGGGCCAGCGGCAGCGCGTGCGAGGCGTGGCCGATCGCGTGCTTCTCGGCGGCGGCGATCGCGACCACTCCCAGCAGGATCGCCATGTGCGGCAGGCCGTAGCCGGCGAGCGCCAGCGCGGGCCGCCGGGCCGCCGGCGCGGCCTCGAGCGCCCGCTCGGCGTCGTCGTCGTCCCCGCCGCCGAAGTATGCCCACCAGAGGCACGCGCTGAGCGCCAGGCCGAGGGTCGACAGGCCGACCAGCGCCAGGTCCACGGGGTGACCGGCGGCGCCGATCCCGATCGCCACGACCGACTCGCCGATCGCCACGATGACCACCAGGCCGTGACGCTCTACGAAGTGCGCGCTCGCGATCTCGATGTCGCCGATGTCGCGGAACAGCGGCGTGCCGATCCACGTGAGCGTGAACGCCGCGGCCCACAGCAGGTACTGCGCGGTGCCCCCGAGCGCGCCGCCGACCAGCACCATCGTCGCCGCGGTGCCGTTGATCGGCGCGATCCCGCGGAACGCCGTCGCGACGCTCGTGGCAGTCGCGCGGATGAACAGGCCGCCGTGCACGCAGATCACGACCAGGTAGGCGATCCCGAACGTGAGACCCGTGCCCGCGAACGCGTGCGGGATCGCGAGCGCCAGCGCGAGGAACGCGGCCATCCCGCCCAGCAGCAGGAGCCGCCGCGTGGCGCCCTGCGGGGCGACCGCGTTCGTCAGCCACGCGTAGCCGCCGTACATCCACCACACCACGCCGAGGATCAGGAACGCCTGGGCCACGCCGCGCCCGTTCGGCTCCCGTACGAGCACGGCCGTGAGCTGCGTGATCGTGAAGACGAACACGAGGTCGAAGAACAGCTCGAGCG
>JBJMLK010000212.1:0-4153 GCA_045805345.1 Thermoleophilaceae bacterium
AACAGGAGCGCCTCGACTATCCGTGCGAGCTCGTTCATCGCGTGGACGCGCTCACGGTGATCGGCGCGAACGGCTCCGCCTGCTCCCAGCTCGCCTCGCCCGCCTTGTAGAGCTCGAGCAGGGCGAAGATCGTGATCGCCTGGGTGAGCCGGTCGCTGCCCTCCACCGCCTCGTCGAAGGCGAAGCGCCCGCGCGAGCGCAGCAGGTCGCGCAGGTGCCGCAGCCGCTGCTCGACGGTCACCCACGGGCGCGCCATGTGGCGCAGGTCGAGCGGCGGCGGGGTGCGCAGCAGGTCGCCGATCGCGCGCGCGAGCTGGTCGGGCTCGTACGCCTGCTCGGCCACCTCGAGCGACACGCGCCGCAGCGCCTTCGGGATCGGCGCCGAGCGGTAGCGGAAGCCGCTCTCAACCGCCAGCCGCGCGCCCAGGAACTCGGCGAGCCGCTTGTAGCGCGTGTACTCGAGCAGCCGCACGAGCAGCTCCTCGGCAGCCTCCTGCGGCTCCCAGTCGAGGCCCTCGTCCTCCTCGCCGGGCAGCATCAGCCGCGACTTCAGCTCGAGCAGCGCCGCGATCAGCACCAGGAACTCGGTTGCGGCCTCGAGGTCCAGCTCGCCGGTCGACTCGAGGTGCGCAACGTAGGCCAGCACCACCTCGGCCAGGTCGACCTCGAGCAGGTCCACCTCCTCGCGCAGCACGAGCGTGAGCAGGAGGTCGAACGGGCCCTGGAAGACCTCGAGGTCGAGGTCGAGCGAGGCGACGCGCATCGGTGTCAGGCTAACCGGGCGGCCCGACGCCCATCTTCAGGCGCACCTCGGCCACCGTCGGCGACGCGATCGCCTGCGCCTTCCGCGCCCCCTCGGCCAGCACGTCCTCGAGCTGGGCGCGATCCGCCTGGAGCTGCTCGTAGCGGTCGCGGATCGGGCCGAGGGTCTCGGTCACGGTGGCCGCCACCGCCTTCTTGAAGTCGCCGTAGCGGGCGTCGGCGAACTCGCGCTCCACGTCCTCGGGGCCGACCCCGCGCAGCACGGCCATGATCTCGATGAGGTTCGAGATGCCCGCCTTGTCCGGCCCGCGTACCACGTCGCTGCCCGAGTCGGTGACCGCCTTCATTACCTTCGACGTCATCGTCTTCTCGTCGTCGCGCATGTGCAGCGTGCCCAGCTCGCTGCCGGACGTGGTGGACATCTTGTTGCCGGGCGCCTGGAGGTCCATCACCCGCCCGCCCACCTCCGGGATGCGCCCCTTCGGCACGACGAGCGTCTCCCCGAAGCGCTCGTTGAAGCGCTCCGCGATATCGCGCATCAGCTCGATGTGCTGGCGCTGGTCCTCGCCGACCGGCACCTCGTCGGCCTTGTAGACGAGCACGTCCGCGGCCATGAGCACCGGATAGAGGAACAGTCCAGCCGACACGAGCTCCCGCTGCTTCGCCGACTTGTCCTTGAACTGCGTCATCCGGTTGAGGTCGCCGTGGGAGGTGACCGCCGTCAGGAGCCACGACAGCTCGGTGTGCTCGGGCACGTCACTCTGGCGGAAGAGGATGCAGCGGGCAGGGTCGAGACCCGCCGCGAGCAGGATCGCGAGCGTGTCGTAGACGTTGTCGCGCAGGTCGGCGGGGTCGTAGGCCACCGTGGTGGCGTGGAGGTCGACGATGCAGTAGATGGCGTCGCCGCGGTCCTGGCCCTCCACGTACTGCCGGATCGCCCCGATGTAGTTACCCAGGTGCTTCTGACCCGTGGGCTGGATGCCGCTGAAGATGCGCACGGCGGCGGAGTCTATGAGCGCCTCAGGGCAGCTTCAGGTACCCGTGGTGCGAGATGCGGCAGGCGCGGTCGCCGAAGTCCTCGCGCGAGAGCCGCCGCACGAACGACACGCTGCCTCCACCGGGCCGCGGCGTGCCCGGATACCCGAACCGCACGGGCAGCAGCCGGCCGCTCACGAGCGACCCGTCGCGGTCGAGCTCGACCCTGAGGATCCCGCTGTGGGTGAGCACGCCGCCGGTCGCGAACGTGTGGTAGCCGGCGAAGTTCCCGAGTGAGTAGGCGATCACGCGGTCGCGGTAGCACTCGATCCCGCGCAGCACGTGCGGCCCCGAGCCGACGACGAGGTCGGCGCCCGCCTTGACCACCGCGCGCGCGAAGCGACGCGTCTCGCCGCGGTACTCGCCGAACGCGTACTCGGCGCCGTGCGGAACGTGGGTGGCGCCGGACCCCTCGGCGCCGGCGTGCATCATCACGACGACGACGTCGGCGCGCGCGGCCGCCTCGCGCACCAGGTCCTGCGCGCCGTCGATGTCGCGCAGGTCCGCGGCCCAGTCGTACGGCGCGAAGCCCACGTAGGCCACCCGGATCCGGTGCTCCGACCGGATCACCTTGATCCCGCCCGGCCGGCCGGCGTGGGGCAGGTGCGCGTGGTCGAGCGCGGCCAGCGTCTGCTCCATCCCGTACGAGCCGAAGTCGTTCGTGTGGTTGTTGGCGAGGTTCACGACGTCGAAGCCGGAACGCCGGTACCCCCGGGCGTACGAGGCGGGCGCCTGGAAGGCGAAGCAGTTGGCGGCGCCCCCGCCGCACTTGCTCGGCCCGCCGCTGCCGAGCGTCCCCTCGAGGTTGCCGGCCATCAGCTCGGTGCCCTCGAGCCGCGAGCGCACGGCGGTGAGCACGCTCTCCGGGCCGCCGGGCGGCAGGCCGTAGTCGCGCCCGAAGGCCATGTCGCCGGACCAGCCGAGCTGAACCGTCGGCGGGTCGTAGCGGGGGTTCGACGCCTGCGCGCCCGCGACCGCCGGCGCGGCGAGAGCGGCGGCCGCCGCCACGGCCAGCGCCGCCGCCCGGATCCGGCTAGAGCGCGCCGCCGGTGACCTGCTCGGTGTCGTCGGGATCGCCCGGCGGATCCTCGGCCGGGGGCCGTTGGCGAACCACCGGCCGGCGCGCGGCCGTGCCCTCGTCGAGGCGCCGGACCGGCGTGCCGTAGGGCGCGTTGCGGGCGATCTCGGGGTCCTCGCGCGCCTCGTCGAGGATCGCGCGGATCGCGTCCGCAAAGCGGTCGAGCGTCTCCTTGGTCTCGGTCTCGGTCGGCTCGATCATCAGCGCCTCGTCGACCAGCAGCGGGAAGTAGACGGTGGGCGGGTGCATGCGGTGGTCGAGCAGGCGCTTGGCGATGTCGAGCGTCTTGATCCCCAGCTCGCGCTTGGCCGGAGCGCCCGAGAGCACGAACTCGTGCATGCACGTGCGGTCGAAGGCGATCGGCAAGAGCTCGCCGATCCCGGGCTCGGCGAGCCGGGCGCGGAGGTAGTTGGCGTTCAGCACCGCCATCTCGGCCACGTCGCGCAGGCCGTCGCCGCCAACGGAGCAGATGTACGCGTAGGAGCGGACGAAGACGCCGAAGTTGCCCTGGAAGCCGCGCAGCCGGCCGATCGACTTGGGACGCTCGTGCTCGAGCTCGTAGACCGGCTCGGCGCCGTTGCGCGACGCCGACTCCACCACGCGCGGCACCGGCAGATACGGCTCGATCCGGTCCGAGACGGCGATCGGCCCGGACCCTGGGCCGCCGCCACCGTGCGGCTGCGTGAACGTCTTGTGCAGGTTGAAGTGGACGATGTCGAAGCCCATGTCGCCCGGCCGCGACACGCCCACCACGGCGTTGAGGTTCGCGCCGTCGTAGTAGAGCGTTGCGCCGGCGTCGTGCACCACCGACGCGATCTCCTCGATGTTGCGGTCGAACAGGCCGAGGGTGTTGGGGTTGGTGAGCATCAGGCAGGCGGTGTCGTCGCCGGCCTTGGAGCGGAGGTCGTCGAGGTCGACGCCGCCGTCGGGCGCCGTCCCGACCTTCACCGCCTCGTAGCCCGCCATCGTGACCGTGGCCGGGTTGGTGCCGTGCGCGGTGTCGGGCGTCAGGACCTTGGTGCGCTCCTCGCCGCGGTCCTCGTGGTAGGCGCGCGTGAGCAGCAGGCCGGCCAGCTCGCCGTGCGACCCCGCGCTCGGCTGGAGCGAGACGTGCGGGAGGCCGGCGACCTCGGACAGCGCGCGCTCGAGGCGCCACATCAGCTCGAGCGCCCCCTGCGCGTACTCGGCGTCCTGGAGCGGGTGCAGCCGGGCGTGACCGGGCAGCGCGGCCACCCGCTCGTTCAGCTTCGGGTTGTACTTCATCGTGCACGACCCGAG
>JBJMLK010000213.1:0-16842 GCA_045805345.1 Thermoleophilaceae bacterium
CCGGCCGCGCGACGCGCCCGGCCGGACGGCGTTCGGGGCGGCGTTCTTCACCTGGGTCGCGCTCATCTTCTGGGCGGGCGCCGCCGACCGCCTCTACCTGTTCCTGAACTGGAGCTACAGCGTGCAGATCTGGGTCTACCGCGTGATGGTGGTCGTGGCCCCGCTGGTCGTCTTCTTCGTCACGCGCCGGATCTGCCGCGAGCTGCAGGACATCGAGCGCGTCGAGCACACGCGCGAGGCCGCCGAGCATGAGGCGCAGGAGGTGGCACGGGCGCGGCCGGCGGGTGCGCCGACGACGCTCTAGCCCGCGGCGCCGATTCTTCACTTAAGCCGGTCATAGGCGGCTCAAGTGATGAAAGGACGTCCCGGGCCACCCTCAAAAGCCGCTGTTTGCGGCGGCGCTACCCGCGCGTTCGCGTCCGCACCGTCGACCGCCCGTAGCGCGCGGCGCGCGCCGAGCGCCCCGGATCGGCGCCCGTGTCGATCATCGCCTGGGCGCGCTCGGACTCGCCGGTCCAGCGGAGGAACAGCCAGGCGAAGACCACGAGCGTGACCACCGCTCCCTCGACGAGCATAATGCCGCCGGCGATCGCCTGGTCGTCCTGCGCGCTGATGCCGGCCGCTCGCTCGCCCGCGGCATACGAGTCGTAGAAGGCCACCGACGACCACAGGAAGACGTTCGCGAGGCCGGCCTGGATCGTGCGGACCACGAGCGTGTAGGCGGCCTTCCAGCCCGAGCCGAACCACGCCGGCCCGGGGAGCGGCTCCACGACCGCCGCCCACATCGCGAGGCCGGTTGCGAAGAACGCCGCGTGCTCGACCGCGTGCACCACGGGGCTTCCGAGCGCCGCCTCGTAGAGCGCCGCCAGGTGCCAGGCCCAGAGGTTCACCGCCCACAGCGGCAGCGCCACCAGCGGGTGGGCGAGCACCCGGAGCCGCCGGACGGCGCGTATCGCGAGCAGCGGCCTCAGCACGGGCCCCGTCAGGCCGAGCGCGATCAGGAGCGGCGCCACGTCCCCCAGCAGCAGGTGCTGGACCATGTGCACGTAGAACAGCCGGTCCTCGCCGACCCTGTCGATCGGCGAGGTGACCGCCATCGCGAGCACCACGACGCCGGCGTAGAACGCCGTCTGCCGGAGCGCGGGCGGCGGCCTGTCGCGGCGCGCCAGCTCGCGCACCCGGTACCAGTAGCACCACGCCAGCAGCGCGAGCGGCGCCAGCTGGAGCGGGTTGAGCGTCCACGTGGCGACCGCGGTCACGCGTACGTTCTACCCGCGCGCGCCCGCGGGCGTACGCGGGCTCCGCTTAGCCGCCGGACAGCGAGCGCCCGGTCAGCGCGCCCTCGAGCTGCGAATCGAGCTCGATCTTGATCGGCAGGGCGGCGAGCTCCTTGCTCGACGCCGGGACCCCGTGCCGGCGGAGGTCGTCGCGGATCGCCTCCACACGGTCGACCACGATCTCGGTGGCGTGACGGAAGTTCTCGTCGCTCCGACCACGCTCGAACCACAGGCCTCCGACGTGGATCCCGTCCACGCGCCGGAGCTCGTCGCCGTCGACCACGTCGGCGAAGATGCCGAGCTGGACGATCACCGCGTCGCCGCACTCCTGCGCGTCGAGGCGGCGGCGGGTCTCGGCCGGGTCGTCGACGGCCCCGCGGTCGAGGTCGGCGCGCCAGACCGACAGCGCGCGGTCGGGGTCGGGGTCCACGTGAGCGACTCCGCCCAGTCTCAGCACCTCGGTGTTCACACCCCGGGTTTGCCCCGGCACGGGCGCGTCGGAACCCGCGCGTAAGCGGCCCGACACCCGCCGGCTCATCCGAGCCCCCAGTGCTCGCCCTGGCAGGCTGGACAGACCGGCAGGCTGGTGACCTTGCCGTCCTCGATCCGCAACACATGGTCGCAGTCGCGGCAGCGGTACTCGCCGGGCGTCACGGTCTCGCCCGCGATGAGGCCGCTGAGTCGCCGCGAGTACGTCTCGCGCTGGTGCTCGTCGCGCCCGAGGCCGAGCTTCATCGCCCGCCCTCGATCGCCATCTCGATCACCTGTGCGGTGTGGAGCGGCCGCCGGTCGGTCATCTGCTCCACCTGCGTCTTGCACGAGAACCCGTCGGCGATCACGAGCGTGTCCGCGGGCGCTTCGCGGACCATCGGCATGAGCCTGTGCTCGCCGATCGCAAGCGAGATCTCGTGGTGCGCCTCCTCGAAGCCGAACGAGCCGGCCAGGCCGCAGCAGCCCGAGTCGAGCACCTCGTAGTCGAGACCCAGCCGCTCGTACAGCTTCTGCTCGGCGTCCATCCCCATGGTCGCCTCGTGGTGGCAGTGCCCGTGCACGATCGCGCGGCGGTCGAGCTTGGGCGGGCGCCAGTCCTTCGCATGGAGCTCGAGGAACTCCGACAGGGTGAGCGTCTGCAGCGACAGCCGCTTGGCGTCCTCGTCGTGCGGCATCAGGCCGGGCAGCTCGTCGCGGAAGGCCGCCACGCAGCTGGGCTCGGCGCCGACCACCGGCACTCCCTCGCGGATGTGGTGCCGAAGCACCGCGAGCATGCGCCGCCAGAAGACCTTGGCCAGGTCGAGCATCCCGTAGTCGTAGAGCGGCCGCCCGCAGCAGAGCGCCGGCTCCGGAACCACCACGCGGCGGCCCGTGGCCTCGAGCACCTCGACGCACGCCCTGAGGGTCTCCGGGTGGAAGTGGTCGTTGAAGGTGTCGGGGAACAGGACCACCGGGTCCGCGTTGGGGTTCACCTCGGCGCGGCCGGCGAACCAGCGCTTGAACGTCTGGTGCGCGAAGGGCGGCACGTCGCGATCGGGCGAGACCCCGCCCAGGCGCTTCACGGCGCGGCCGATCCCCGGCGCCGAGGTGGCCAAGTTCGCGAGCCGCGGCACCCGCGCGCCGAGCCGGGCGTGGAACATGATCAGCCCCATCGAGTAGGCCTGGCGCGGCCGCAGCCGGCGCTTGAAGTAGCCCGACAGGAACTCGGCCTTGTAGGTGGCCATGTCCACCGACACCGGACAGTCGCCCTTGCAGCCCTTGCACGACAGGCACAGGTCGAGCGCGTCGTGCACCTCGTCGGAGCGGAAGCCGTCCGTCACGACGTCGCCCTGGAGCATCTCGTAGAGCATTCGCGAGCGGCCGCGGGTGGTGTGCTTCTCGTCCCTCGTGACCATGTAGCTCGGGCACATCGTGCCCTCGGCTGTGTCGCGGCACTTGCCCGCGCCCACGCAGCGCAGCGCGGCGTGGGCGAACGAGCCGCCGTCCTCGGCGTAGGCGAAGTGAGTCCGCGGCTCGGGCGGGTTGTAGCCCGCGCCGAGCTTCAGGTTCGAGACGATCGAATACGGGTCCACGAGCTTGTGCGGGTTCATCCGGTTTCCCGGATCCCAGATCCGCTTGAGCTCGCGGAAGGCGCCGACGATGTCGTCGCCGTACATCTTCGGGAGGAGCTCGGCGCGCTGCTGCCCGTCGCCGTGCTCGCCCGATATCGAGCCGCCGTGCTCGACCACGAGGTCGGCCGCCTCGTCGAGGAACCTGCGCCAGTCGCGCAGGCCGCCCGCGGTGCGCAGGTCGAAGTCGATCCGCGTGTGCACGCAGCCGTCGCCGAAGTGGCCGTAGAGGGCGCCGCGGTAGTCGTAGCGGGCGAGCAGTCGCTGGAACTTCCGCAGGTAGTGGCCCAGCCGCGCCGGCTGCACGGCCGCGTCCTCCCAGCCCGGCCAGTGGTCGCGCTCCATCGGCACGTACGCGGTGGCGCCGAGCCCGTTCTCGCGCACCTCCCAGATCGTCTGCTCGGCCTGCTCGTCGTCGATCAGCTTCATCGACGGCGGGTCGCGGTCCTTCTCGAGCCGGGCCATGCACTCGCGCGCGCGCTCGTCGGCCTCGTCGCGGGTGTCGCCGGCGAACTCCACGAGCAGCCAGCCCTCGCCGTCCGGCAGCTGCTCGATCCCCTCCATCACGTTGCCGGAGCGGCGCATGTCCTCAATCAGGTTGCCGTCGATGGCCTCGAGCCCGGTGGGGCCGTACTCGAGGATCTCGAGCGTGTGGTCAGCGGCGTCGAAGATCTTCGGGTAGCCGAGCACGAGCAGCGAGCGGTGCGGCGGCGAGTAGACGAGCCTCACCTTCGCCCGCAGCACCGTCGCCAGCGTGCCCTCCGAGCCGACGAGCGCGCGCGCCACGTTGAAGCCCTTCTCCGGCAGCAGCTCGTCGAGGTTGTAGCCGGACACGCGCCGCGGGATGTCGGGGAAGCGGCGCCGGATCTCGTCGGCGTGGCGGTCGCGCAGGTCGCGCATTGCGGCGTAGATCTCGCCCCGGCGGCCGCCCTCGGCCACGATCCGGGCCAGCTCGTCGTCGCTCGTGCGGCCCACGCGCATTCGCACGCCGTCGTGGGTCACCACGTCGAGCTCGTAGACGTTGTCCGACGTGCGGCCGGCCATGATCGAGTGGATTCCGCACGAGTTGTTGCCGATCATCCCGCCGAACGTGGCGTACTGGTGCGTGGAGGTGTCGGGCGCGAACGTGAGCTGGTGGTCGGCCTCGGTCCGGTTCGCCAGCTGGTCGCGGATCACGCCGGGCTCGACCCAGGCGTAGCCGTGCTCGCCGTCGGCGTGCACCTCTTCGATGTGGCGCAGGTACTTCGAGTGGTCGATCACGACGGCAGCGTTCGTCGTCTCGCCCGACAGGCTCGTGGCGCAGCCGCGGTTGAGCACGGGCGCGCCGTGCTCGTGGCAGACCCGCACCGCCTCGACCACGTCCTCGATCGTCCGGGGCACGACCACGCCGATCGGCGCCTGCCGGTAGTTCGAGCTGTCGTGCGAGTAGATCGCGCGCGAGCCGGCGTCGAAGCGCACCTCGCCGCGCACGGCCTCGGCCAGGTCGCGCTCGAGCTCTCGGTGCGCGGCCAGCGCCGGATGCGTCCAGCGCTTCGGGGTCTCGATCAGGCTCACCGCGTCAGACCTCGTAGCGGGCGGCGTCGGGTCGCTTCAGCTCGATTCCGAGCCCCGGCCGCGTGGAGTCCGGCCGCAGGGCGCCGCCCGTCGGCTCGAGCGTGCCGTCGAACAGCAGGCTCTCGGCGCGCGCGTGGTCGTGGAAGTACTCGACGTGCGCGAGGGATTCCACCGCGCAGCACGCGTGCGTCGAGATGGCGGGCGCGCAGTGCGCCGAGAACGGCTTGCTGCGGGCCTTGCAGATCCCGTCGACGCGCAGGAGGTTGGTGATCCCCCCGCAGCGGGTCACGTCCGCCTGGAGCACGTCCACGCAGCCGGCCAGGTCGGCCAGCTCGGGCAGCGTCCACTCGTACTCGCCCGCCGCGATCGCCATTCCGGGCGGCCCGTGGTCGCGCACGAAGCGCAGCCCGGCGCGGTCCTCGGAGCTGACCGGCTCCTCGAGGTAGCCGATGCCGTAGCCCTCGTAGCGGCGCGCCCAGTTCAGGGCCTCCCTCGGCGCGAAGGCGCCGTTGGCGTCCACGAACAGCTCCGCGTCGATGCCCACGGCGCGGCGTGCGACCTCGATGCGGTGCGGGTCGCGTTCGGGTCGGCGCCCGACCTTCATCTTGAGGCGCAGGATGCCCATCTCGGCCCAGCCGGCGAGCTGGCCGGCGAGCCGTGAGTCGTCCAGCGAGGTGAAGCCGCCCGAGCCGTACACCGGCGCCTCCTGGTGGAAGCGCGGCAGGAGGTCGGCGAGCGCAACGCCGAGCAGCTTGGCCTTCAGATCCCAGAGCGCGACGTCGACCGCCGACACCGCCATCGCGCCCACGCCGGGACGTCCCGCGTTTCGGATCGAGCGCTGCATCGCCGCCCACGCGGCCTGGGGGCGCATCGCGTCGGCGCCCTCCACGGCGCCGGCCAGCTTCTCCTCGATCAGGCGGCCCACCGCGGTGGAGCCGTAGGTGTAGCCGAGCCCGAGCTCGCCGCCCGCGTGGGCCTCGACCACGATCATGGTCACCGAGTCCCACTCGGCCGTGGCGTCGGACTCGGGCTCCTCCATCGGCACGGTGTAGGCGCTCACGTCGAGGCGGTCGACTCCGACGTCCGCCCGCTGCGCCGTCGCCACCGCCATCATCGGTTCACGAACTCGTGCAGCTTGCCCTTCGCCGACTCCTTGAGGATCTGGGCGGCGTTCGGCTCTCCCTTCGCGATCGCCTTCGCCATGTGCTGCGCCTGCGTCATCTTGATGTGCGGCGGGAGCGGCGGGTACTCGGGGTCGGTGACCGCCTCGTACACGACCGGGCGGTCCGACGCGAGGGCCTCGTCCCACGCGCCGGCCACCTGGTCTGGGGAGTCGACGCGAATCCCGCGCAGCCCGAGCAGCTCCGCGTAGCGCGCGAACGGGAAGTCGGGCAGCACCTGCGAGGACTCGAGCTTCGGATCGCCGGACAGGACGCGCTGCTCCCAGGTCACCTGATTCAGGTCCCTGTTGTTCAGCACGACCACCACGAGCTGCTTGTTCGACCAGGCCTCGTAGCGGTTGGCGACGTCGACGAGCGCGTTGATGCCGAGCATCTGCATCGCGCCGTCGCCGAGCGCCGCGATCACGGGGCGGTCCGGGTAGGCCATCTTCGCGGCGAACGCGTACGGCACGCCCGGGCACATCGTGGCGAGCGTGCCGGAGAGCACCGCCCTCATCCCCCTGCGCAGCTTGAGGTGGCGCGCCCACCAGTTGGTGGCGGACCCCGAGTCGGCGGTGAGGATGCAGCCGTCGGGCAGTCGCGGCGAGAGCTCGTGGAACACGCGCAGCGGGTTGAGCGGGTCCGCCTCGTCCATCGCCCGCTCGCCGAGGATCGTCCACCAGCGCTCCACCTCGTGCTCGATCTCCTGCCGCCACGAGCGGTCCTCCTTGCGCTCGAGGTGCGGGATCAGCTCGCGCAGCGTGTCGGCCGAGTCGCCGACGAGGTTCACCTTGTTCGGCAGCCGGATCCCGATCATGCGCGCGTCGATGTCAATCTCGATCGCGTTCACGTTGTCCGGCTCCGGCAGCCACTCCGCGTACGGGAAGCTCGTGCCGACCATCAGCAGCGTGTCGCAGCCCATCACCATCTCGTGGCTCGGCTTGGTGCCGAGCAGGCCGATGCCGCCGGTCACGAACGGAAGGTCGTCGGGCAGCGCGTCCTTGCCGTTGAGCGCTTTGGCCACGCCCGTCCCGAGCAGCTCCGCGAGCTGGGCGACCTCGTCGGCCGCGTGCGCCGCGCCCTGCCCGATCAGGATCGCGGGCTTCTCGCTGGCGTTCAGCAGCTCGGCGGCTCTGCGGATCTGCGAGTCCTGCGGGATCACGCGCGGTCGCAGGCCGTCCTCGACGCCGGTGTAGATCGCGCCGTGCTCGCGCGGCGGCTCCTCGTACGGCGACTCCTGGATGTCCTCGGGAACGATCACACAGGTCACGCTGCGCGACGCCTTGGCGATCTTCACCGCGCGGTCGATCAGGTGCCTGATCGCCGGCGGTGACATGCAGTACTGCACGAACTCCGAGGCGACGTCCTTGAACAGCGATTGGAGATCGACCTCCTGCTGGTAGTTCGCGCCGAGCGAGAAGGTCTTCTGCTGTCCGACGATGGCCACCACCGGCTGGTGGTCGAGCTTCGCGTCGTAGAGGCCGTTGAGGAGATGGATCGCGCCGGGGCCCGAGGTGGCCATGCACACGCCCACGTCGCCCGTGAGCTTGGCGTGCGCCGACGCCGCGAACGCCGCGATCTCCTCGTGACGCGTCTGCACGAATTCCACGTCGGACTCGTGAAGCGCCCCGAGGAAGCCGTTGATCCCATCGCCCGGGTAGCCATAGATGCGACGGACGCCGTGCTCCTCGAGTCGCTCGAGCGCGAAGTGCGCGACGGTTCCTGACTCTCCCTTTGGCATGGCTGCTCCGTGGTCGGGTTGTGCCTGTGGTCTACCCGCGCGGGCGCGCGCCGTCCGACCTCCGGTAAGGGCGCGTACACCGCCCGCCGCCGGGCGGTCCGACGGCGCACACACGCACCGTTTGGTCTCCTCAGCCGGCGGCCTCCGCATGGGCCGCCGCCGCATTGAGGAATGCAAGATGCGAGAGACCCTGCGGGAAGTTGCCCAGCAGCTCGCCGCTCGCGGGCTCGACCTCCTCGGACATCAGCCCGACGTCGTTGGCGTGGGACAGCGCGGCCTCGACGATCGCCGCCGCCTCGTCGGCCTCGCCGCCTGCCGCGGCCGCCTCGGCCATCCAGAACGAGCAGGCGAGGAAGGCGCCCTCCTCGTCCTCCATCCCGCTGTAGCGGTAGAGGAGGTGTCCGGCCTCGCCGGTGCCCAACCGCTCCCGGATCGTCGTGCGTGTAGCGAGGAGGCGCGGGTCGCCCGGCTCGAGAATGCCCATCCGGGCGACGAGCAGCGAACTGGCGTCCACGTCGTCGCCGGCCGCGGCGCGCATCAGCGACCCGTGCTCCTCCGACCAGCAGCGCTCGAGCACGAAGCGCCGCGCCTCCGCGCGTTCCGCGCGCCAGCGCGCGAGGTGGCCCGCCGGCACCTCACCGCGCTCGGCGAGCCTCACCGCCCTGTCGAGGCAGACCCAGGCGGCCATCTTCGACTCGGTGTAGTGCCGCTTCTCCGACAGCTCCCAGATCCCGGAATCGGGGCTTCGCCAGAGCTCGCACAGGAGGTCGACCACCTGGGCCAGCTGGATGCCGGCGCTGGAGCCGAGCGTCGCGCCGTCGTTCACGTACAGCCAGGTGGTCTCGAGCAGGTCGCCGTAGTTGCCGAGCTGCGTCTGCGCCACGGCGTCGTTCCCTGCGCGCACCGGTTGCGAGCCCCTGTAGCCGGCGAGGTCCAGCTCGACGGTGTCGGTCGGCACCTGCCCGTCGATGCTGTAGAACGGCTGGAGACGCGGGTGGGTGCAGCGCGCCGCGCCGAGCAGCCAGGCGTAGGAGGCGTGCGCCTGCGCACGCAGCCCGTGACGCAGCAGGGCGTCCATGCAGAACGTCGAGTCGCGCACCCACGCGAAGCGGTAGTCGTAGTTCTTCGGCCCCCCGACACGCTCGGGAAGCGACGTGGTGGGCGCCGCCATGATCGCGCCGCTCCGCTCGTCGGTGAGCAGGCCGACCACGAGGAGGCTGCGGCGGACCTGCTCGCGCCAGGGCCCGTGGTACCGCGACGCCGCGACCCACCGCCGCCAAGCCGCGGCGGTGTCGTCGATGCGCTGCTCCACCTCCTCGCGTGTGGGCAGCAGCAGCGGCGAGCCGTGCGCGCTGGCGAGCGCGAGATGCGCGCTGTCCCCCTCGCGCAGCGTGACCTCCGCCTCGACGCCGTCGTCGCGCACCGCGTGCTCGCCCGCACCCCAGGCGCACAGCCCAAGCGTCAGGTCGCCGGCCGGGCAGACGTGTCCACCCGCCCGCTCCTCGAAGCGCGCCGGCCGCGCCCCGTAGCCGAATCGCGGCTCCACGCGCCAGGCGAGCGGCACCGCACCGGCCACGCACTCCACGCGGCGCGCCACCTCGGCTCCCGGCAAAAGCCCGGTGTTCCCGATCGTCAGCGCGTCCGTCACGACCACCCGTCCGCCGGCGGTCGCGAACGTGGTCTCCAGGACGTTGGTCTCCGGCAGGTAGCGCCGGGTGGACTCGTACGGCACGCTCGGCGCGAGCCGCCAGCGCCCCCCGCGTGCGGGGTCGAGGAGCGCCGCGAACACGCTGGGCGAGCTGACGTCCGGGAGGCACAGCCAGTCGATCGACCCGTCGCGCCCGACGAGCGCCGCGGCGCGCCCGTCGCCGATCAGGGCGTAGCTCTCGATAGGCGCGAAGCCCTCCATGTCGGCAGCAGTACCCGGAGAAGCGCTCGCGCATCGACCCGGCCCGGCCCGGGAACGGTCCGTCTAGCGACAAGGAAGGACGGTGTACCCATGCCAGGCTCGAACGGAGGCGCCCCGGAGGTCGTCGTGGTCACAGGAGCGAGCTCCGGCGTCGGGCGCGCGATCGCGCGAGCGTTCGCCGCGGAGGGGGCGGCGGTCGCGCTCCTCGCGCGTTCGCCGGAGGGCCTCGACGGCGCGCGAAAGGACGTGGAGGCGAACGGCGCGAAGGCGCTGCCGATTCCCTGCGACGTCGCCGACGTCGACCGCGTCGAGGCGGCCGCCGACAGCATCGAGGAGGCCCTCGGCCCGATCGACGTCTGGGTGAACAACGCGATGGTCACCGTCTTCTCGCCGTTCGACGAGATCGACCCCGACGAGTTCAGGCGCGCGACTGAGGTCACCTACCTCGGCGCAGTCTGGGGCACTCGCGCGGCGCTGAAGCGGATGAAGCCGCGCGACCGCGGGGCCGTGATCCAGGTCGGCTCCGCGATGGCGTACCGCGGGATCCCGCTGCAGGCGCCCTACTGCGGCGCCAAGCACGCGATGAAGGGCTTCACGGAGTCGCTGCGCACCGAGCTGCTGCACGACAAGAGCAACGTGCACGTCGGGATGGTGCAGCTCCCGGGACTCAACACCCCTCAGTTCGACCACTGTCGCAGCAAGATGCCCAACCACCCCCAGCCGGTCGCGCCCGTCTACCAGCCCGAGGTCGCCGCCGAGGCGGTCCTCCACGCGGTGCGCGACCGCCGTCGCGAGGTGTGGGTGGGGATCCCGACGCTGTACACGATCCTGGGCAACTGGTTCGCGCCCTGGCTGATCGAGCGCTACCTGGCGAAGACGGCGGTCAAGGGGCAGCAGACCGACCAGCCCGTGAGCCCCGACCGTCCCGACAACCTCTTCGAGCCGGCGCCGGGGGACCCCGGCGCGCACGGCGACTTCGACGCGAAGGCGCACGAGCGCAGCATGCAGCTGTGGCTGACCGAGCACCGCGCGGGGCTCGCCGCCGGCGCCGGCGCCGTGGTCGCAGCGATCGGAGGAGCAGCGCTGGCGCGCCGCAGCTCCTAACTGAACGATTGGTTAGTTGTATCCTCTCGCGCTCGCATGCCCGAGCGTGGAGCTCCACCCAAGGTCCCGGCACTTCAGAGGCGCGTGCTGAAGGCCGTCTCGTCGCTGACGACCCCCTTCCTCCCGGACGACTACCTGGAGCTGATCAACCCGCTCTGGTCCACGCGCGAGCTGCGCGGCAAGATCATGAGCATCGACCGCGAGACCGACGACGCGGCCACGGTCGTGATCAAGCCGGGCTACGAGTGGGAGGGCCACAAGGCCGGGCAGTACCTGCGGATCGGCGTGGAGATCGAGGGCGTCAAGCACTGGCGCGCGTACAGCCTCACGAGCGACCCGGACCGCCCCGACGGCTTCATCAGCGTGACCGTGAAGTGCGTGGACGAGGGGCAGGTGTCCCCATACCTAGTGCGCCGCGGCCGGCCCGGCACGATCGTCTCGCTCGGCGGCGTGGAGGGCGACTTCGTGCTGCCCGACGAGCTGCCGGACAAGCTGCTGTTCATCAGCGCGGGCAGCGGGATCACGCCGATCATGAGCATGCTGCGCACCCTCGGCAGCAGCGACGAGATGAACGACGTCGTGCTGCTGCACTCGGCCCGCGACGAGGCCGACGTGATCTTCGGCGACGCTCTGCGCGAGCTCGCGCAGGAGCACGACGGGTTCCGCATCCACGAGCAGCACACGAGCGCGAACGGCCGGATGGAGCCGGCGCACCTCGACGACCTCTGCCCGGACTGGCGGGAGCGCGAGACCTTCTTGAGCGGACCCGCCGAGATGCTCGACGCGATCGAGGAGCACTACGACGCCCACGACTGCTGCGACCGCCTGCACATGGAGCGCTTCCAGCCCAAGCTCGGCCTCGAGGGCGAGGAGGGCGAGGGTGGGCCGATCAAGTTCCTGAAGAGCGACGCGGAGGCCGAGTCGGACGGCTCGAAGCCGATCCTGGTGGCGGGCGAGGACTGCGGTCTCGACCTGCCCTACGGCTGCCGCGAGGGCATCTGCCACACGTGCGTGGGCGAGCTCAAGTCGGGCAGGGTGCGCGATCTGCGCAACGGCAACGTATATGGCCAGGAGGGCGAGAACATCCGGACGTGCATCAGCGCGCCCGAGGGACCTGTTGAGATCGAGCTGTAAGGAGGCGCATGGCCACGACGGAGATCGAGAACCCGCTGCACACGCTGAGCGACGAGCAGATCGAGGCCATCGGCCGCGAGTTCGACGAGCTGCACGAGCAGGTGAAGTCCGACCTGGGCGACCGCGACGCGCGCTACATCCGCGGAATCATCGGGCTCCAGCGGCGGCTCGGCCTGCTGGGGCGGATGCTGCTGATCGGCTCGCGCTACCGCCCGCTCTGGGCCGGCGGAACGGTGACCCTGTCGCTGGCGAAGATCCTCGAGAACATGGAGATCGGCCACAACGTCCTGCATGGGCAGTGGGACTGGATGAACGACCCGGTGATCAACTCGGCGCAGTGGGACTGGGACACCGCCTCGACCGCCAAGGCCTGGAAGCACTCGCACAACTACGTGCACCACACCTACACCAACATCCGCGGCAAGGACAAGGACCTGGGCTACGAGATCATGCGGATCGACCCGCACCAGAAGTGGCACCCGGTCTACCTGTTCCAGCCGATCTACAACGCGCTGCTGATGCTGGCGTTCGAGTACGGGGTGGCCTTCCACGACCTCGACCTCGAGGCCGTTCGGTCCGGCGAGAAGTCCCAGAAGGAGGTCCTCAACGAGCTCAAGGGGATCACCGGCAAGCTGCGCCTCCAGATCACCAAGGACTACATCGCGTGGCCGCTCGTGAGCGGGCTCGTGATGCTCGGGATCGACCTCGCGCTGGCAGCCGCCGGCGTCGAGCTCGACGAGATCGAGCCGAAGCACGAGTCACGCCGGGAGCGCGCGGCACGCCGCGCCCGCACCCGCATGCGCAGGGCACGCCGGGCCGCGCCGGGCGGCGACGGCTTCGGCGAGATCGTCCGCCGGCTGGTGGCGCGCAAGTCGTTCCGCGAGCCGTTCAAGCGGGCGCTCTATGCGAACCTGCTGGCCAACGTGGTCCGCAACCTGTGGGCGCATTCGATCATCTTCTGCGGCCACTTCCCGGATCAGACCTACACGTTCAGCCAGGAGGAGACCGAGGACGAGAAGCCCGGTGCCCGCTACGTGCGCCAGCTGGTCGGCGCGGCGAACATCGAGGGCGGGCCGCTGTTCCACGTGATGAGCGGGAACCTCGGCTACCAGGTCGAGCACCACCTCTACCCGGACATGCCGAGCACCCGCTACGGCGAGATCGCGCCGAAGGTCCGCGAGATCTGCAGGCGCTACGAGCTGCCGTACAACACCGGCCCGCTGTCCAAGCAGCTGGCCATGGTGCACAGGACGATCATCCGGCTCGCGTTCCCCGGCGGCAAGCCGCGGCCGAAGCCCGGGCCGTACAAGGGGCCGACGGTGCTCGGCGAGGGCGAGCGGCACTCGGCGTACGCCGAGGCGGCCGCCGGCTGAGCGGGGGCTGGCCCAGGCCGCGGGCGGTCGCTCAGTCGGGCGGGATCGCCGGAGGCGCGCCCTTGAGCAGCCATCCACCGCCCTGAAGCCGTTCGATCTCGCCGCGGCCGGCGAGCTCCGCCAGCGCGCTGGAGACCGACGGCCGCGTGGCGGCCAGGAGCTTGGCCATGGTCGCGTGCTTGAGAGGCACCTCGACGGCGACGCCGTCGGCGCGTACGCGACCGAAGCGGTCGGCCAGATGCCAGAGCAGTGTCAGGATCCTCACGTCCAGGCGCCGGATCTGAGCGATCGCGAGGAGCGCCGCGATCGACCGGACGCGGCCCACGGCGCGGCCCATGAGGATCGAGGCGAGGCGCGGGCACTGGACGGCCACCGCGCTCGCGCGCTCGCCCAGCACTGCCACACGCAGCGGCTCGAGCACCGTCCACGCGGCGTCGACGGGGACGCACGCGTCGGTGGCGTCGACGATGTCCCACGGCCGGAGGATGTCGCCCGGCCCGAGCACCTCGGCTGCCGTGCGACCGGCCACGCGCACCTCGCGCTCCATGAGCCCCTCGACGAGGATCAGCCCCAGTCCCGGCTCCGGGCCGAGCGACACCTCCTCGGGATTCCACGAGCGCCCGTCGACATGGACGACGTCGGCGCGCAGCACCGGCCCGAACTTCTCGGTGAGCTCGGGACCCAGTTCGCGCGCCAGCGCGGCGTCGACCTCCAGGATCGGCACCGAGCGCTCCACATAGCGCCCCTCGGGGATCAGCTCAGTGGCCGCGCTGCTCATCCCCACCAATGATGGCGCGTGGACCGGCGTCCGCCCATCGGTGTCAGCCCCCATACCATTCGCGCCCCCCACGACGTTGCGGTCCGGTTCGGGGTCACTCCAGAACGGCCGCCGGCGGATCACCCTTGAGCAGCCAGCCGCCGCCGGCCAGCCGCTCGAGCTCGCCACGCTCGGCGAGTGCGCCGAGCGCGCTCGACACCGATGGTCGCGTGGCCGCGAGCAGCTTCGCCAGGGTCACGTGCTTGAGCGGGACCTCAACGGCGACCCCGTCGCTCCGCACTCGCCCGAAACGATCGGCGAGGTGCCACAGGAGCGTGAGGATTCGCATATCGAGACGCCTGATCTGGGCAATCGCCAGCAGCGCCGCGAGGGAGCGCGAGCGGTGCAGTGTTCGGCTCATCAGCACCATCGTGAGCTCCGGCGACCGCAGGGCGACGTCACGCACGCGCGCGTCGAGCAGGGCCAAGCGTGCGGGAGCGAGAACGGTCCACGCGGCGTAGACGGGGACGGACGCGTCGACCGGGTCGACGACGTCCCACGGTCGGAGGAGGTCACCGGGCCCCAGCAGCTCGGCGGCGGTCCGCCCCGCGACGTTGACCTCGCGCTCCAGCAGCCCGTCGATCACGAGGATCCCCAGCCATGGCTCGGGTCCCAGGTCTACTTCGAGGGGATTCCAAGCCTTCTCCCGGAGATGCAGTACATCGGCGCGCAGCGTCTTCTCCAGCGTTCGCGCAAGATCAGGGCCGAGCTCGCGGACAAGCCCGGGGGCGACCTCGAGGATCGGGACTGAGGTCTCGACGGTCGCGTTGGCGGCTCCGCTGGTGAGTGCCATCGTCCCTGAGGGCGGCGAACTGGACTCAGCCCTCGATGCCGGTGGCGTCGTGCGGCGCGCCCACCGGCTTCGATTCGGGCGAGCCGCGCTGGCGCAGGTACACGGCGAAGATCGCCATCGAGCCGACGGCGAGCAGCTCGGACTGCCAGTTCTGCAGCGAGCGCTCCCAGAACTCGGCGGAGCCGAGGTACTTGACGAAGCCGATCGAGTCCAGGTGGTGGCCCAGCCGCCCGTCGTTGTAGTCGGTCCAGCCCGACACCGCCTGGGCGAACCAGGAGCCGATCCAGATCAGCGTCATCACGATCACGAGCGAGTTCGAGTAGACGAAAGTGCGCCAGCCGCCGACTCTCGCCCAGAGCGGGGAGTCCGGCTGGGCGTGATCGCCGAGCTTCTGGTCCTCGTCAGATTCCCCGCCGGCCTTGTCCATCTCCTTCGACTCCGGCGAGCCGCGCTGGAGGAACCAGACCGTGAGCAGGATGAACAGCGTGAACTGGAGGTACTCCGACTGCCAGTTCTCGAGCACCGCCGACGCGAAGCGCGCCGAGGTCACATAGCGCCACAGCCCGACCTGCTCCGCGTCGTGCTGGCGCTGCTCGTCGTTGAACTCGTTGTGCCCGGCGATCGCCTGGAACACGAGCACCACGAGGAACAGCCCGCCGAACACCAGGCTCAGCCCGTTGTCGCGGAAGAACCCGCTGCGCCGCCGCTTCACTCCTCCACCTCGCAGTCGTATGGGCGCGCCTTCACGGGCTTGCAGCCGAAGGCGGTGATCAGCCACCCCCTGCGCGTGTTGTCCAGGAACACGCTGCCGTCCTCGCCGACGTCGACCTTGGCCGACCGCTCCGCCACGTCGCTCTTCGACACGGACCCGCCCTTGAGGCCGACGTCCAGCACGGCCTTCTCGCAGCGGGCACCCTCCTGCTGCTCGAGCGACTTGATGGTGGCCGCGCTCAGCTGCCGGCACGCCGCCGCGCCGTCGTGCTTGCGGATCGCCGCCGAGAAGCGCGCGGCCGTGCTCGCGGCGGCGGGATCGTCCTCGGTGCGCACGAGCCCGATCACGGTCGCGATGACGATGCCCGCGACGATCAGCAGCAGATAGGTCGCGAACAGCGGCGCGGTGCGACGGTTCACGCACGCGATGGTGCCGGTGGGGGTGGATGGAACCGGCGAGCCGCCGGGCGCGGGTGGACGCGTTTGCCATCGTTGAACGGGATGGCGGATGTGATGAGCAAGATCGGCGACGGCCTCTGGAATGCCTTCCTCATGGCGTACGAGGTCTGGTGGGCGCTCGTGCTCGGGTTCGCGATCTCGGCGATCGTCCAGGCCTGGGTCCCCCGTGAGCGGATCGAGCGCGGGCTCGGCGGCGGCGGCCTGACGCCGCTTGCGCGCGCAACCGGGCTAGGCGCTGCGTCGTCGTCGTGCTCCTACGCCGCGGTCGCGATAGCCAAGTCGCTGTTCCAGAAGGGCGCGTCGGCGGCCTCGGCGCTGGCCTTCCAGTTCGCCTCCACCAACCTCGTGATCGAGCTCGGGATAGTGCTGTGGCTCTTGATCGGCTGGCAGTTCGCGCTGGCCGAGCTCGTCGGCGGGCTGCTCCTCGTGGTGTTCATGACCGGGTTGCTGCGGGTCTTCGTGTCACGCCGGCTGGAGCACGAGGCGCGCGAGCACGCGCGCGACGTGGAGGCCGGGCATCAGCACCACTCGGCCGGCGGTCAGATGACGCTGCGCGAGCGGCTCACGTCGGTCGACGCGTGGTCCGACGTCGCGCACAACTTCCGCAACGACTGGGGGATGCTCTACAAGGAGATCGCGCTCGGGTTCGTGCTCGCGGGGTTCATCGCGCTGCTCGGCGACGACTTCTTCAACGGGCTGTTCGTGACCGAC
>JBJMLK010000214.1:0-5898 GCA_045805345.1 Thermoleophilaceae bacterium
CGCCGACCACGCGCGCGAGCGCGGGATCATCCTCGCCGACACGAAGTTCGAGTTCGGCCGCGACCGCTCCGGACGGATCGTGGTCGGCGACGAGGTCCTCACGCCCGACAGCTCCCGCTTCTGGCCGGCCGACGGCTACGAGCCCGGGCGCTCCCAGCCGTCGTTCGACAAGCAGTACGTGCGCGACTGGGCGAGCCAGTCGGGCTGGGACAAGACGCCGCCGGCGCCCGCGATCCCCGACGAGGTGGTCGACGGCACGCGGCAGCGCTACGAGGATGCCTACGAGCGGATCACCGGCGAGCCCTTCTCCGCCTGGCTGACGCGCGTGGGGGCACCCTCGTGATCCGGCGCTCCGCCGTCCGGTGAGGGCGCGGGTGTTGATCAGGCCGAAGGACGGGATCCTCGATCCCCAGGGCCAGACCGTCGAGCGCGCACTGCCCGCGTTGGGCTTCGAGGGCGCCTCGCACGTACGCATCGGGAGGCTCGTCGAGCTCGAGGTGGACGACCCGTCCCAGGTGCCCGCGATGTGCGAGAAGCTGCTTGCCAACCCGCTGATCGAGGACTACGAGGTCCAGCTCCTCGAGGGCGAGGCCGCCGGCAACGGGGGCGACCCGGCGCGATGAGGTTCGGCGTGATCCGGTTCCCGGGCTCGTGCGACGAGCTCGACGCGCTGGTCGCCTGCCGCCGCTTCGCCGACGCCGAGCTGCTCTGGCACGGCGACCGGGACCTAAAGGGAGTCGACGCCGTGGTGGTCCCCGGCGGGTTCTCGTACGGCGACTACCTGCGCGCCGGCGCGATCGCCCGCTTCTCGCCGGTGATGGAGGCCGTGGCCGACTTCGCCCGCGAGGGCGGCCCGGTCCTCGGCATCTGCAACGGCTTCCAGGTGCTCTGCGAGGCGCACCTGCTGCCGGGGGCGCTGCTCCCCAACACCGGCCTGCGGTTCCTGTTCCGCCAGGTGGAGCTGACCGTGGAGAACGACGACACGCCGTTCACGCGCGCGTGCACGCGCGGGGACGTCCTCTCGATCCCGATCAAGCACACCACCGGGCGCTACCACGCGCCCGACCACGAGCTCGACCGGATGGAGGAGGCGGGCCAGGTCGTGCTGCGCTACGCGCCCGGCCAGAACCCGAACGGCTCGCTGCGGGACATCGCCGGCGTGGCCAACGAGGCCGGCAACGTGCTGGGCCTCATGCCGCACCCCGAGCACGCGGTCGACCCGCTCCGGGGGCCGACGGGCGGAGCGCCGCTGTTCCAGTCGCTCGCACGCGCCGCGGTCGCCGCGTGAGCGGCGTGGCCGAGGTCCAGCCGCGGCACCGGCAGCTCGGCCTCACCGACTCCGAGTACCACCTGATCGTGACCAAGCTCGGCCGCGAGCCGAACGAGGTCGAGCTGGCGGTCTTCAGCCTGATGTGGTCGGAGCACTGCGCCTACAAGCACTCGAAGAAGCTGCTCGGCACGCTCCCCACCGAGGGCCCCGCGGTCGTCATGGGACCGGGCGAGAACGCCGGCGCGGTGGACGTCGGCGGCGGCCTCGCCGTCGCGTTCAAGGTGGAGTCGCACAACCACCCGAGCGCCGTCGAGCCGTTCCAGGGCGCGGCCACCGGGGTCGGCGGCATCCTGCGCGACGTGTTCGCCATCGGGGCGCGACCGATCGCGATCCTCGACTCGCTGCGCTTCGGCGAGCTCGCCTCGCAGCGCTCGCGCTACCTGCTCGACCGGGCGGTCGCGGGGATCGGGCACTACGGCAACTCGATCGGCGTCGCGACGGTCGGGGGCGAGATCTACTTCGAGGGCCCCTACGAGCACAACTGCCTCGTGAACGCGATGTGCCTGGGCATCGCCCCGCGCGAGCGGCTCGTGCGCAGCGCGGCCGCCGGCGTGGGCAACCACCTGGTGCTGCTGGGCGCGCTCACCGGCCGCGACGGGATCGGCGGCGCCTCGGTGCTGGCCAGCGCGGAGCTGGACGAGGACGAGGACAAGCGCCCGAGCGTGCAGATCGGCGACCCGTTCGAGGAGAAGAAGCTGCTCGAGTGCTGCCTCGAGCTGCTCGACCGCGGGCTGCTCGCGTCGCTTCAGGACCTGGGCGCCGCGGGGCTGTCCAGCTCGTCGTCGGAGATGGCCTCGAAGGGCGAGGTCGGGCTCGACATCGATGTCGACCGCGTGCCGCTGCGCGAGCCGGACATGGAGCCGTTCGAGGTCATGGTCTCCGAGTCGCAGGAGCGGATGCTGTGCGTGGTGGAGCCAGAGCGCCTCGCCGACGTGCTCGCCGTATGCGAGCGCTGGGAGGTGCGTGCCACGCCGATCGGGTCGGTCACCGACACGCGCCGCCTGCGCGTGCTGTCGGGCGGCGCGGTGGTGGGCGACATGCCGGTCGACGCCCTGGTCGACGACTGCCCGCTGTACGACCTCGAGCCCGAGGCGCCGGCCGAGCCCGTCTACCCGGCGCCCGCGCCGCAGATCGCCGACCACCCGACGGGGCCAGAGGCGATCCTCGCGCTGCTCCGCTCGCCCAACGTGGCCAGCAAGCGCTGGGCCTTCCAGCAGTACGACCCGATCGTGGGGTCGCGCACGGTCCGGCGACCGGAGGCGGCGGACGCCGCGGTGCTGTCGCTCGACCACGAGGGCGCGAGCGGCGCGCTGGCCGTCTCCATCGACTGCAACGGCCGTCGCGTGGCGTGCGACCCGTACACCGGTACGGTCGAGGCCGTGCTCGAGTGCGCGCGCAACCTCGCCTGTGTGGGGGCCGAGCCGCTCGGCCTCACCAACTGCCTGAACTTCGGCAACCCCGAGAAGCCGCACATCGCGTGGCAGCTGACGGAGTCGGTGGCGGGCCTGGGCGACGCCTGCCGCGCGCTGGGGATCCCCGTGGTGGGCGGCAACGTCTCGCTCTACAACGAGGGCAGCGAGGGCCCGATCTACCCGACCCCGGTGGTGGGCCTGGTCGGCTGGCTACCCGAGCCGGAGCGCGCGGCCGGCATCGGCTTCGCCGGCGAGGGCCACACGGTCGCCCTGATCGGCCCGTACTCCCCGCGGCTCGCGGGCTCGGAGCTGGCAAAGCTGCTGGGCGAGCCGCTCGAGCCGCTGGCGCCCGTCGACATCGACGCCCAGCGGGCCGCGCTCGACGTCGTGCGCCAGGCGGTGCGCAGCGGCCAGGTCGTCTCCGCCCACGACATCTCGGACGGCGGCCTCGCCTGCGCGCTCGCGGAGTGCTGCATCGCGGGCGGGGTCGGGGCGCGCGTGGAGCTGAGCTGGAACGGCCTCGCGCCCACGCTGTTCGGTGAGGGACCGGGCGGCGTCCTGGTGTCCGGCCCGGCGGCGGCCATCGAGGCGATCAGGGCCGACGCGGGCCACGTGCCGGTGCTCAAGCTCGGTGAGACCGGCGGCGACGGGCTCGTCATCGCCGCCGGCGCTGCTACGCTCCAGCTCTCGATCGAGGATCTGAAAACGGCCTACGAGCAGGCCATTCCGGACCTCCTGACGTGACCCCTACGGACCCGCTCCAGCTTCGCGAGGGACCGCGCGACGAATGTGGCGTCTTCGGCGTGTACGCGCCTGAGTCGGACGTCGCCCGTCTCGCCTACTTCGCGCTCTACGCCCTTCAGCACCGCGGCCAGGAATCCGCGGGCATCGCCACGATCGAGGACGGCGAGATCGTGGCCGTGCGCGAGCTCGGGCTCGTCTCCCAGGTCTTCGACGAGGCCAGCCTCCGTGCGCTGCCGGGGTCGATCGCCATCGGCCACGTGCGCTACTCGACCACCGGCTCGTCCGCGTGGCAGAACGCGCAGCCGATTCACCGCTCGGACCGCCACAACGTCGCCCTGGCGCACAACGGCAACCTGATCAACGCGGTCGACCTCCACGCGGAGCTGCGCGACCGCGGCGTGGGGTTCACGTCCACGTCCGACTCCGAGATCATCGCCGCGCTGATCTCCTCGCACGAGGCCGACAGCGTGTTCGAGGCGATCGCCGACGTGATGCCGCGGCTCGAGGGCGCGTTCTCGACGGTCGTGATGAGTACCGAGGGCGTGTTCGCGTTCCGCGACGGCGCCGGGCTCAGGCCGCTGGCGCTCGGCCAGCTCGGCGACCGCTACTGCGTGGCCTCGGAGAGCTGCGCGTTCGACATCATCGGCGCCGACCTGCTGCGCGAGGTCCAGCCCGGCGAGCTGGTCGGCCTGGGCGAGCGAGGGCTTCAGGTGCGGCAGGTCGTCGACTCGCCGCGGCGCTCGTTCTGCGTCTTCGAGCACATCTACTTCGCGCGGCCCGACTCGATGCTCGAGGGACGCCGCACCCAGGTGTCGCGCGAGCGGATGGGCGAGATCCTGTATCGCGAGTCGCCGGTCGAGGGCGACCTCGTGATCGCCGTGCCCGACTCGGGCAACCCTGCGGCGAACGGGTTCGCCAAGGCGTCGGGGCTGCCGCAGGGCGACGGCCTGATCAAGAACCGCTACGTGGCGCGCACGTTCATCCAGCCCGGCCAGGAGCTGCGCAAGCACGGCCTGCGGATGAAGTTCAACCCGCTGCCCGAGATCGTGGGCGGCAAGCGGATCGTGGTTGTGGACGACTCGATCGTCCGCGGCAACACCACGCGCCAGATCATCGGCATGCTGCGCGACGCCGGGGCGTCCGAGGTGCACCTGCGCATCTCGGCACCGCCGATCCGCCACCCATGTCACTACGGCATCGACATGTCGACCCGCCAGGAGATGATCGCGCACGACCGCTCGGTCGCGGAAGTGGCGCGGGAGCTGGGAGCCGACTCCCTCGCGTATCTTTCACTGGAGGGCCTGTATGAAGCAATCGGCTCCACACGCGAGACCCACTGCGACGCCTGCTTCACAGGCGAGTATCCCCTCGAGCGCACCGAGGACGCCCGCGGCAAGTACGCGCTCGAGGAGCTCGCTGTCGTCCGCAGCTGACGGCGGCCTTCCCTACTCGCGGGTTCCGGCCGTGCTGCAGGCGGCGCGCTTCGGGCTGCGGCCGCTGCGCTTCCTCCAGAGCGAGTGGCAGCGCAACGGCGACGTCTTCTCGATCCGCTACCCGTTCTTCGGGCACATCGTGTACTTCGCGGACCCGGCCGCGGTGCGCGAGATCTTCACGGGCGACCCAAGCGTGTTCCATGCGGGCGAGGGCAACGCGGGGCCGCTCGAGCCGATCGTCGGCAAGAACTCGCTGTTGACGCTCGACCGCGACGCGCACATGAGGCAGCGCAAGCTGATGCTGCCGCCGTTCCACGGCGAGCGGATCGCCCGCTACGTGGAAGCGATGCAGACGGCTGCCGAGCGCGAGCTGGCGAGCTGGCCGGTCGGGCGCCCGTTCCCGCTGCGGCCGCGGATGCAGGAGATCACGCTCGAGGTGATCCTGCGGACGATCTTCGGCGTGAACGACGCCGAGCGCCTGATGCGCTTCAGCCACCTCACCAAGCGCCTCGACGAGGTGAGCAACTCGGTGCTGTGGCTCCCGGCGATCCGGCGCGACCTCGGTCGCTGGAGCCCGTGGCGGCGGTTCCTCGAGGCGCGCGGCAACGCCGACCGCGTCATCTACTCGGAGATCGAGCGGCGCCGGTCGGAGCCGGGCGAGCTCGAGCGCGACGACGTGATGGCAATGCTGCTTCAGGCGCGGCACGAGGACGGCTCGCCGATGAGCGACGTCGAGCTGCGCGACGAGCTGATGACGCTCGTGGCGGCCGGGCACGAGACCACGGCCACCGCGCTGTGCTGGTCGTTCGAGCTGCTGCTGCGCAACCCGCGCGTGGAGCGAACGCTTCGCGAGAGGCTGGACGACGACGAGTACCTCGACGCCGTGGTGAAGGAGGTGCTGCGGCTCCGGCCCGTCGTGGTCGACGTGGTGCGCAAGGCCAAGCGCGAGGTCACGGTCGCCGGCTGGAAGATCCCGGAG
>JBJMLK010000215.1:0-11514 GCA_045805345.1 Thermoleophilaceae bacterium
GCACGCGTGCGGCGGCGCCGAGTTGTCGGGGTCGCGGTCGAGCTTCGCGCCGAACCTGAACGCGCTGCTGGCAGCGGGGAGAGCCAGCATGGCAATGGAGGCCAGTGCCCCCGAGCAGATTGCGATTCGCCTCATCGTTCCTCCGGTCGGTAGTCCGTTGAGGCGCCTCCGGGGCGCGAGCCTAGCCAGCGCGCGGGGGCGGCGCAAGGTCAGAGCTGAGTCAGTGCGCGCGCCGCACCCGGAACGCCCCGCGCATGAACGGGTGGACGCGGCAGAAGTACGTGTAGGTGCCGGGCCGCAGGCCGGGCGGCGTGCGCCAGTCGACTCGGCCCGACGCGGCGGTCAGGCCAGGCGGCCCGTAGCCGAGCTGCGCCGAGTCGAACTGCGCTGGGCCGTCAGCGAGCGGGTAGCTCACGCCGGTGCTGCGGTTGCAGGGCAGGCGGCACGCCGTGATCGTGTGCAGGATCGACGCTGACGCGTCGAAGTTGCCGAACTGGAGCGACTGGCCCTGCACCACCACGGGCGGGCGAGACAGCGCGCCGCTCGCCAGGTCGCCGGGCGTGTAGCTGAAGTTGGCGATCGCGACGCCGTTGTCGATCGTGCCGCCGTCCGGTCCCTTCCGCGGGTCCGGCAGACCGGTCGCACCGCCGCCGTGGTTGCCGGCCTCGCGCAGATGCCCGTGCGTTATGCGCCCGGACCGGTCGACCCGGTGGCGGAACGGGTCCGGGCCATGGGCGCCGTCGGCCGCGAACACGAGCATCAGCCCCATCGATTCGTACCACGATGCACGCCGGGTGTCGTACGTGGTGCTCACGTCGAGGCGATCGCCCTTGTGGATGGCCACGCGCCAGCCCGACGGCGTGTACGTCATCGCGAGGTCCCACGAGATGGGACCGCCGGGGTCGAAGTAGTGCGCATTCGAGCGGAACAGGTGCGCGCGTCGTCGCCCGCGCACGGCGGTGAGGTCGGTCCAGAGTCCGCCCGGGTGCAGGTGGCCGACCGTCGCCACGAGCGTCATGTCGCGATCCGCTCGCCACTGATCGAGGTGGGGGCCGCGGCCGTAGGGATGCACGTCGCCGGGATACGTCAGGCGTCCGTCCGCGCCGCCGCTGCCCCGCAGCACGTCGAAGACGGGGTAGGCCTTGCCGTTCTGGACGTCGAGCCAAATCGGGTGCGCGGGCTTGACGCTCCGTCCGAGCGTGCTGTTCAGGGGCACCCAGTCGAGGTCGTAGGTGACCCAGACCGTCTTCGCGTCGGCCGTCTCGTTGTGGAGCATGTAGTTGAGCCCCCAGACGTCGCTCGCGTGCACGCGGTAGCCGTACGGGCGCGGCAGGTGCATGATCGTTTTCTCCTCGGCGAAGCCACCGATCCGTTCGGGCAGGGCCGGTCGCGACCGGTCGCGACCTGACAGGTTGAGCACGACCGCGTGGTGCATGTGCACCTGCTCCACCGGCGGCGGGACGCCGTCGGGACCGACCAGCCCCGGCTTGTACCGGACCATGTAGCCATCGCCCGCCGGCTTCTCGATCGTCACCGGCCCGGCCAGGATCAGGTTGTGACCCGGCGCCGCGACGAGCGGGCCGTACCGGTACGCGTAGCGGGTGACCCCGGGCGCGACCTTACGCGTGTACAGGAGCTCGCTGTGCGCCGCCAGCGCCGCCGCGGGCGCAAACGCGACTGCCGCGGCCGCCGCCGCCAGAGTCCCGATGATTCGTGCGCGCCTGCCCACGCGACTCCCCCGTTTGCCGTTGCTGGAACAACGTACTCCCCGGCGTCGAGGGGCGCGCAGGTCGCGGCTAGGGGAAGACCTGTATTTCGTTGATCCGTGCGGTGCCGGCCGGATCGGCGACGAGCACCCAGTAGTGCTTCGCGTCCGGAACCTTGAACTTCTCGCTCGGCTCCGCGTTCGTGCTGTACTTGAAGATCCAGTCGTCGCGGCTCGATGGCGAGTCCACGTTCGAGTAGTAGATCTCGAGACCCCATCCGGGCGTCTCGGTGACGACGCGGATGGCTTTGTATGTCCCAGGGTTCGGCGTGACCATGATCCCCCGGTCGCCCGTCTTGGTCGACCATGCCGTCTTGGCGTCGTTGTCGATTGTGGCGTCCGCGCCGCTCGCACTGCTTGGCCCGCTGGTGGTGAAGACGCTGGCCTCCGCGGGCTGCTCACCGAGCGGGTCGAGGGTGGGGCCGGTGGGCTTGCCGGGCTGGGTGCTGGGCTCCTTGTGGTCGGCCGGGTAGCGGTCGCACGAGAACGACCGGCTGCCGCTGCGCGGCGGGTCGGCCAACCGATAGTGCAGCCGGGTGTACATGTAGCGCCCGATGCGCTTGCAGTCACGCGGACGCGAGAGCTTGACCTCGACATGGGTGGAGTGGGTTTCGCCCCCACCGCAGAACGGCACGCAATCGTCGTAGGTCGCGGTCCCACTCCCGGTGGTGGCTTTGGCGTGCCAGTCTTGCCAGTGCATGTGGTGCAGCCGGAAGTTGCCGTCACCGCATGCGACTCGGACCGACCTCGGGCGGATCGCGGCGTTCTTGCAACGGCTCGGGAAGTAGATCCGGCGACGCTCGAAGACGGTCTGCGAGATCGTGCGGACGCAGCTCGTCCCGTCCGAATGCCGCTCCACGAAGCGCGCACTGATCGTCGCTCGTTCGTCGCCCAGGTAGAGCTCAACGCCAAGCATGTGCGAGCCGCGCACACCCGGCTCACTGCGCCTGTGGAAGAAGCTCCGTCCTGCGCGATCGGTCATGTTCACGGTGATCGGCCCCGGCACCGTCGCGGCGGCAGCTTGGTTGTTGACGAACCCGAACCAGTCCGTCTGCCCGCTCCTGATGTGCCTAGAAAGTCCCTTGAACACGACGGCCGGCGGCGAATCGGCCGCGCAGTGCGCTGGCGCCGCCGATGCGCTCGCTGGCCACGCGGCAGCGCCCAATAGAAGGGCGACAATCAACAACGTGCGTGGCGAGCGTGCGCGAACCACGACAGCGACCCTAGCGGCGAGGTGGCTAGCCGGCGTCTCCCGCCCTGGAATGCGAAGCGCCGCCCCATAGAAGGGAGTGCGTCTAGATGTAGTACATCTGCGCGCCCGCGGCCCGCGCCTCGCGCTCGGCCACGTCGGCGATCGTCGAGGCGCGCAGCTTCTCGCGCAGCGCCTCGACGGCCTCGTTCCAGATCGGGTCCGCGCCCATCGTCTCGGTGTCGAGCGCGCCCTCGAGGCTCTCGACCACCTCCAGCACCGTCACCTCGCCCGGCTTGCGCGCGAACGAGTAGCCGCCCTTCACGCCGCGCTGGCTCTGGAGGATCCCGGCGCGGCGCAGGGTCGCGAACATGCCCTCGAGGAACTGCACCGGGATGTCTCGCCGCCGGGCGATCTCGCCGATCGGCACCGGGCCGGCCCCGCCGACGCGGGCCAGCTCCGCGAGCGCGCGGACCGCGTACGGCGATTTGGAGGTTATGGCCAGCAAGCCGTTTCGAGTCTAATTTATGTGGATGACGCGGACTCGCGCCCGCACCCTGCTCGACCCGTGGGCCCCGCCGCTCGTCCTGATGGCCGTGATCTTCGCGCTGTCGGCCCAGCCGGACCTGTCGACCGGGCTCGGCGTCTGGGACCTGATCGCGCGCAAGATCGTGCACATGTCCGAGTACGCGCTGCTGTGCTTCTTGTGGTGGCGCGCTCTGCGCACGGTCACGACGCCGCGGGCGGCGGTCGTGCTCGCGTTCTGCGTCTCACTCGCGTACGCGTGCACCGACGAGCTGCACCAGCGCTCGGTCCACGGCCGCCACGGCACCCCCGTGGACGTCGGCATCGACGCCATCGGGATGGCCGCGGCCGCGATCGCCATCGGCAGGCGCACGTGGTGATGGCGAGGCAGCTGCCGCTGCAATCGGGCGAGCCGGTCGTGTGGTTCGCGCGCCTGCGACTGCTGCTGGCGGGCGCCGCGCTCCTCTCCGCACTCGTGTTCGACATCCCGGACAAGTGGCGCGCCGTGGCCGTCATCGGCGGCGTGGCGGTCACGTGGGCCGCCTGCGTGCTCGTGCTGGCCAGCCGCAACCCGGAGGCCGCGATGACCCCGATCGTCGCGCTGGGCGACATGGCCGTCCTGGGAGTGATCCAGGTCGCCGAGCCGGCCGGCTACGGCCCGCTGCGCTTCGTCGCGATCTTCCTGATCGCCACCCACGCGTACTTCCTCGGCGAGCTGCGCGCGCTCGCGGTGGCGGCGGCGGGGATCCTCGCGCTCGTTCCCGCGGCGGCGTTCCTCGACGTGCCGATCGACGGCGGACTGCTCGCGTTCAGCGAGGTGCTGTTCGCGGTGAGCGCCGTGTGCTGCGGGCTGTTCGTCGCCCGCCTGCGCACCGCCGAGTCGGCCGCTCGGCTGCGCGCCCGCGACCTCTCGCGCCGCACGATCGAGGCCGAGGCGCAGGTGCGGCGCCGGATCGCCGAGTCGATCCACGACGGGCCGGTGCAGGAGCTGATCGGCCTGGACCTCATTCTGGCGTCCGTCGACCAGGCGCTGGCCCGGGGCGACGACGAGCACGTGAAGGAGCGGCTGGCCGACGCTCGCGCGCTGGCCGAGCGCAACATCGGCGCGCTGCGCGACGAGATCGTCGGCCTCGGCCCGTACGCGTTCGACGAGCTCACCTTCGCCGCCGCGATCGAGCAGTGCGCGCCGGTCTGGCAGCGCCGCTACCAGGTCGAGATCGAGCTGGCCGTCGACCCGCTCGACCTCGAGAACGAGACGTGCGGGTCGCTGTTCGGCATCGCGCAGGAGGCGGTGGCCAACGCCGGCCAGCACGCAGGAGCCTCGCGCGTGGTCGTGACGCTGCGGCCGGTGGGCGACGAGGTCGAGCTGCGGGTGTCGGACGACGGCCACGGGTTCGTGGACGTCGACCCGCGCTCGACGACCGATCCGGGCCACATAGGGCTCGCGAGCATGCGCGAGCGGGCGGCGCTGATCGACGGACGGCTCACGATCGAGACCGGCGACCGCGGCACCAAGGTGCTGGTCCGCGCGCCGCTGCGGATGAACGACGACGGGGGATGACCGAGGAGTCCACCACTCCCGACCTGGTCGAGCTTGTGCGCAAGCAGGTTGAGGCTCTGGATCGCGGTGATCTCGACGGGGTGGTGATCGGCGTCGCCGAGGATGCGGTCTTGGACGGGCGGGCCGAGGTCATCGAGGGTCGAGCGGCGATACGCAGCTTCCTTGACGACTGGTTCAGGGCCTACGAGGAATTGAACTTCAAGCTCGAGGAGATCAGTCACCTCAGCGGTGGGGTCGTGTTCGCAGTGGTGATTCAGGACGGGCGTCTGGTCGGCGGCGGAGGACATCTTCGACAGCGCGAGGGATGGGTCTACCTCTGTGTGGGAGGCACGATCGCTCGCCTTGATACCTCCGAGGTCGACCAGGCCCGCGCAGCCGCCGAACGGCTCGCCCAGGAGGGGCGCGCCGGCTAGAGCCAGCCGCGCTGCGTGGCCACGAGCACCGCCTGCGCGCGGTCGACGGCACCGAGCTTGGCGTAGGTGTTGTGGAGGTGCGTGCGCACCGTGCTCGTGGAGAGGGTCAGCTCGAGGGCGATCTGCTTGTAGACCTTGCCCTCGGCGAGCTGCTTGAGGACGTCGAGCTCGCGATTCGACAGCGGGCAGGGATCGATCTGGCGCCGCTGCTGACCGCCGGAGTACGGCAGCTCGTACATCACGCCGCGCAGCTGGTCGGCGCTCAGCCCGAGCTCGCGTGCGACCTTGAGCATCTGGGCCGGCTCGACCGGCTGGCCGTGGCCGTAGTGGGCGAGCATGTCGGCGAGCCTGATCAGCGCGCTCTCGGGGTGACCCTCGTCCGTGTGGTGGCGCTCGATCGCCGCGGCCAGCCGCGCCGGGAGGCCCCAGCGGCGGGCGAGCACGCCGCCGACGAGGGCGTGGTCGACGCCCAGCTCGCGGCGCTCGCGGTGGAGGCGCTCCTCGGGCGTGCGGGCGTCGCCGTGAATCTGTCCCGGGTAGCCCGGGTACGCGTGCACGAGCACGAGCTTGCCGATGTCGTGCAGGAGCGCCGACACGAGCACCTCGTCGCGCTCGGCGAACTCGGCCTCCTTCGCGAGCCGGTCGGCGGCGCGTTGCGTGGCGACCGCGTGGAGGCGGAAGCGCTCGGGCTGGGCGTCCCAGCCGGGGATGCGCTCGAAGAAGTCGAACACGGCGGTGCGCGAGGCGAGCGCCTCGACGCCGCTCGGCGTGAGCAGCTCCATCGCCTCGGGGACCGAGGCGATCCGGCCGCGCTTGGCGGCGGGCGCGCGGTTGGCGATTCGCAGCACCGCGATCACGAGCGAGACGTCGGACTCGACGGCCGCGACGATGTCGCCGGCGGAGCTGTGCTCCTCGCGCACGAGGCGCAGTACGCGGTTGCGCGACTCGGCGAGCGCCGGGAAGGCCTCGAGCGCCTCGAACGCGGCCGTCAGGCGACGGCCGTGGCCCTCGGCGGCTTCACGCGCGGCGGCGGGCGCGGTGTTGGGTCGGTCCGGGACCGGCTTGAGGGCTCTGTTGTTCACGCGAGTGGTTTGCCTTCAGGTGGCGGCGGCGCGCCGTCAGTGGCTTGGCGGGCAACTGGACGGATCATCGGCAGATCGCCTCGGAGGGTTGAGTACTACATTCCGGTCAGCATCGGGGCTTGGGGCGGCGACCCTAACCCGGCCCGCGTTTCAGGCATACCCCATTACGGGGACCCGGCACGCGCCAGCGCCCTATCTATCCGGGCGAGCGTCTCGTCCCGGCCGAGCGCGGCGACCGACTCGAAGATCCCCGGCGACACCGTGCCGCCGCTGATCGCCACGCGGATCGGCTGGAAGACCTCGCGCCCCTTCACGCCCAGCTCGTCGACCACTCCGCGGAGCGCCGCCTCCAGGGTCTCCGGCTCGAACGGCTCGGCCGCCGCGATGGCGTCGCGGGCGCGCCGCAGGCGGTCGGCGGCGCCGTCGGACATGACCTTGTCCCAGGCGCGCGCGTCGTAGTCGCTCGGCGGCTCCACGAGGAATGCCGCGAGGCGCCAGAAGTCGTCCAGCGTCTGCATCTTTTCCTGCGCCACCTCCACCGCTCCGGGCGGGACCGGCCGCCCCAGCCGCTCCTCGAGCCGCTTGGCCAGGTCGGCGGCCGGCAGGGCGCGGAGATAGTGGCCGTTCATCCAGCGCAGCTTCTGCTCGTCGAAGACGGCCGGCGACTTCGACACCCGCTCGAGCGAGAAGCGCTCGACCAGCTCGTCGGTGGTGAAGAACTCGGTGGTCTCGTCGTAGCCCCAGCCGAGCAGGGCGATGTAGTTGCGGACGGCCTCGGGGAGGTAGCCGGCGTCGCGCAGCTCCTGCACCGAGGCGGCGCCGTGACGCTTCGAGAGCTTCTTGCCGTCGGTGCCGTGGAGCAGCGGCAGGTGCGCGTAGACCGGCGGCTCGGCTCCGAGCGCGGCGAGGATCAGAAGCTGGCGCGGGGTGTTCGACAGGTGGTCGGCCCCCCGGACCACGTGCGTGATCCCCACGTCGCGGTCGTCGACCGCCACGGCGAGGTTGTAGAGCGGGCTGCCGTCCGAGCGCGCGATCACGAAGTCGTCGATGGCCGAGTGCTCGAAGACCACGTCGCCGCGGATCACGTCCCGGACGGTGGTGCTGCCCTCGTCCGGCACGCGCAGGCGGACCGCGCCCTCGTCGAGGTACGCGTGCCCCTCCCCCACCAGCCGCTGGATCTCCTCCTCGTGCCGCGGACGGCGCTCGGCCTGCGAGAACGGCCCCTCGTCCCAGTCCAGCTCGAGCCAGCGGAGGGCGTCGTAGATCTGATCCACGTTCTCGGGCGTCGAGCGCTCGCGGTCGGTGTCCTCGATCCGCAGGACGAAGGCGCCGCCCGACCGGCGCGCGAGGAGCCAGTTGTACAGTGCCGTCCTCGCGCCGCCGATGTGAAGCGCCCCGGTCGGCGACGGAGCGAAGCGCACCCTCATGCTCTCGGCCACACCGCGATGCTAATCGGCGGACACGTCTCCCCGGCGGGCGGCCTCGTCAAGGCGTTCGAGCGCGGAGTCGAGCGCGACTGCCACGCGATCCAGATCTTCAACCAGTCGCCGCGTGCCTGGCGCCTGACGACCTACAAGGAAGACGACGTGGCGGAGTTCCGCAGCCGGCTGGCGGACGGGCCGGTGCAGGCGATCGTGCTGCACGCGGTCTACCTGATCAACCCGGCGTCGAAGGACGAGGTGGTGCGGGGCAAGTCGCTCGACGCGCTGGCGCACGCGCTGCGGACGGGCGACAGGATCGGGGCACACGGCGTGGTCGTGCACCCCGGGTCCACCGTCGGGGAGCCACTCGACGAGGCGATCGAGCGGGTAGGCCAGGCGATCCGTCAGGTGCTCGCGGAGTCCGAGTCGTGCCCGCTGATGCTGGAGAACACCGCCGGCGCGGGCGGGACGATCGGCCGCTCGTTCGAGGAGCTCGCGCGGCTGATCGAGCTCGGCGGCGAGCACGAGCGGATCAAGATCTGCCTCGACTCATGTCATCTGCTCGCGTCGGGCTTCGACGTGAGGACCGCTGACGGGCTGGCCGAGACGGTCGACCGCTGCGCGTCGGTCGTGGGCATCGAGCGGCTCGGCTGCCTGCACGTGAACGACTCGCAGACCCCGCTCGGCTCGAACCGCGACCGTCACGCGCCGCTGGGCACGGGCGAGCTCGGCCGCGAGGGCTGCTCGGCGTTCTTCTGCGAGCCCAGGTTCGAGGGGCTGCCGGCGATCTTCGAGGGGCCGGGGTTCGACGGCAAGGGCGCGGGTGTGGAGGACATCCGCGTGGCGCGGGAGATGCGCGCGGAGGGGCTGGCGGCCCGGAAGCCGCGGCGGCGCGTCGCAAACAGCGGCAATAACGGTCCGGCGTGACAACCGAACGACCCCGCCTGCGGCGCTAGAGCCCGTTGCGCAGGTCGAACTCGGCGGCGCTCGCGTCGTCCGCCGGCTCGTCGAAGAAGTCGGGGTTGACGCAGCAGAAGGCGTCGCCGCCGCCGTGGTAGGCGCGCTCGACCGACGTGCGGCACCGGGGTATCGGCGTGCCCGTGAGCTTGACGCCGCCGAAGCCGTGGCGCGTGCGCTCGGCCTCGCGGAACAGCTCGAGGTCGATCTCGACCTTGAACACCTTGTTGAGGCAGCCCATGAAGCGCCGCCCGCTGGTCTCGTCGTCGTAGAGGTAGAGGTACTGGCAGCCCGACTCGATGCAGCCCGAAGGCAGCAGCACGCGGTCGCAGAACGCGCAGCACTGACGGCACTCGGCGGTCTCGGCGGACGCGGCGTGAGCCATGTGCGAACTCTAGACCTCGGGCGCCCGCGGCGGCGCGCCCAACTGCCTATGCGGCCACGACCTCCGGCGCCGCCGGCAGGTGCTGCAGCTCGGCGCAGAAGCCGCCGGGCGAGACGCGGAACTGGTCGCCGAGGACGAGCGTTCGCTCGCCGATGCAGAGCACCACCTCGTGGTCGCCGCGGTTGTGGCTCACGAGCTCCTTCAGGTCGTCCAGCCAGCCGGCCTCGATGCCCGCGGGCACGCGTAGCTTGAGCCGCGGCGGGGCGAGCAGCACGGCCGCCTTCTCGCGCGCCTGCTCGACCTCCTCCTGCGTGGGGTCGAAGACCTCGACCTCCTGCGCCACGAGCTTGGTCTCGCCCTGCTCCTTGTGGTCGACCCGTCCGCGGACGATCACGACCTTGTCGACGTCGACCTTCTCCGAGTTGGCCGCGTAGGCCGAGTTGAACACGAGCATCTCGACCTGCGCCTCGAGGTCGTCGAGCGTCGCGAACAGCATCGGGTCGCCCTTCTTGGTGCGGATCCGCTTGGCCTCGGCGATCATCCCCCCGACCGTGACCCACTCGCCGTCGCGCTTGTTGGCGAGCGCGGCCAGCGAGCACTCGACTCGCGCGCGGAGCGCCGGCCGGACCTCCTTGAGCGGGTGGCTCGAGAGGAAGAGGCCCAGGGTCTCCTTCTCCATCGCGTTCAGCTCGCGCCGCTCGTCGGGGAGCGACGGGATCGGCGGCCGCTGGTGGAGCGGCGTGGGTGCCGGGCCGCCGCCCGCGCCCGGCTCCTCGAGGTCGAAGATCGACGACTGACCCAGCTGGGCGTCCTGCTGCGCCTTCGAACCGGCGGCCTGCGCCTGCGGCAGCACCGAGAGCATCCCCGTGCGGGTGGCGTGCGTGGAGTCCAGCGCTCCGCAGCGGATCAGCGACTCGATCGCCTTCTTGTTGACCGCCCGGCAGTCGACCCGCTCGCAGAAGTCCCACAGGGAGGTGAACGGGCCGGCGTCCTCGCGGGCGCGCATGATCGCGTCGACCGCCGCCGCGCCCACGTTCTTCACCGCGTCGAGCCCGAAGCGGATGTTGCCCTCCGAGACCACGAAGTCGTGCCCCGACTGGTTGACGTCGGGCGGCAGCACCTCGATCCCCATCTCCTCGCAGCGCGAGACGAAGAACGGGACCTTGTCCTTCGTCGACATCACCGAGGAGATCAGCGCCGCCATGTACTCGGCCGGATAGTTGGCCTTCAGCCACGCCGTGCGGTAGGAGATCAGCGCATAGCAGGCGGCGTGGGAGCGGTTGAACGAGTAGTCGGCCGCCGCCTCGTTGACCCCCCAGAGCTCCTGGACCACGCGGTCCGAGGTGCCGGTTGCGCGGGCGCCGTCCGCGAAGCGCTGCTTCATCGACGCCATCTTGGCCCGGTCCTTCTTGCCGATCGCCTTGCGCAGGTCGTCGGCCTGCGGGCCGCTGAAGCCGGCCAGGACCTTGGCGATCTGCATCAACTGCTCCTGGTAGATGATCACGCCGTTGGTGGCCTCGGTGATCGGTCGCAGGCGCTCGTCGATGTAGGCGATGGCGTCGGGGTTGCGCTTGTTGCGCGCGTAGGTGTCGATGAAGCGCATCGCCCCCGGCCGGTAGAGCGCCCCGAGCGCCACCAGGTCGTCGAACTCGGTGGGACGCACCTTCCTGAACGCCTCGCGCATGCCGTCGGACTCGAACTGGAAGACGCCGATCGAGTCGCCGCGCGCGAGCATCTCGTACGTCTTCGAGTCGTCGAGCGGCAGCGTGGCCATGTCGGGCCGGTCGCCGGTGGAGCGCTCGATGATGTCCAGCGCCGACTCGATCACGTCGAGGTTGCGCAGCCCCAGGAAGTCCATCTTCAGGAGGCCGATCTCCTCGATCGGCTTCATCGAGTACTGCGTGACCGTCCTGTACAGGCGCGAGCCGTCCTCCCCCACCTCGCCGCGGTCCTCCGCCAGCTGCAGCGGGACGATGTCGGTCAGCGGCCGGTCGGCGATCACGACCGCGGCCGCGTGGATCGAGGAGTTGCGGACGATGCCCTCCAGCCCGCGCGCGACGTCGATGATCTGCTTGGCCTGCGGGTCCTCCTTGTACGCACGCGCCAGCTCCTCGCCCGGCTTGAGGCAGTCGTCGAACGACGGCGGCCGGCCCATGATCGGGTCGGGGATCATCTTCGCGAGCCGGTCGCCCGCGCCGTAGTCGTAGCCGAGCACC
>JBJMLK010000216.1:0-3616 GCA_045805345.1 Thermoleophilaceae bacterium
GGGATCACGGCGGCCGCATTCTATGGTCGCCGGGGCCCCGTGGCGGGGCCGTCGAGGCTACGCCGCGCGCGGCTGGACCACCGCGAGGCGGCGCTCGCCCGAGCGCACGAGCTCGGACGCCACCGGCTCGCCCTCGCTGCCGGCCGCGCGCGCCACGCACAGCGAGCACACGTGCTCGCCTGAGCCGAGCTCGTGGATGCGCTCGCCGACGAGCGGTGTGCGGTTGCAGTGAGAGCAGCGCGGGCCCTCGGGAGCGAGGGCGCCGAGCCGGGTCCTCAACAGGATCGAAGCGATTTCCTTGGCCATGCCGAGGTCTTCTCCGCGGTCGCCCGCAACCCTCCGTGGGGTTCGCAAATTGCGGAAAAGGCAGTGCCAACGCGCCAGGGACCCGGTTGACGCGCTCGTTATCATTCGCACTATCTCGGGAGGAAAGACCGACACCGTCCCCGCCGGAACGCTCGCCGGCGCCGGTTGCTTCCGTTGCGACTCCTGCGGCTACGCGGTAGCCCTGCAGGAGCTGGACGAGGTCCCGGCCTGCCCGCATTGCGGCGGCGCTGACTTCCGCCGCTCGTCGATGTTCGGCGAGCTCGCACGCGCCGAGCCGGTCGGCGACACCGAGCCCACTCCGGACTGGCTGACCGAGGCGCGTGAGGCGCTCGTGACCACCGGCGACTACCTCGCCTACGAGGACGACGAGCGGGTCAGGGTCATCGCCCTGCAGGAGGGCTGGACGCGGATCGGCCGGAGCCTGTCGGCGCGGATCCGATTCGACGACCCGACCGTCTCGCGCCGCCACGCACTCGTCCACCGCTCAGAAGACGGCCTGCGGATCCTCGACGACCGCAGCCTCAACGGCGTGTTCGTGAACGGCGCGCACGTGGACATGCGCGAGCTGGACGACGGCGATCAGATATCAATCGGCCGCTTCCAGCTGCACTACATCAACCTGCCCCAACCCGCTGCCGCGCCCTTCCCGGACCGGTCGATCGCGGGCGCTCTGTAGCGCTCCGCCCCGGGCACGCCGCGGAGCTATAGTCGCGCTCGTGGCGACCACGATCGCGGTCCTCTCACAGAAGGGCGGGACGGGCAAGACCACGACCGTGCGCACGCTATCGGACGTGTTCTCGCGCGTGGGGCTCGACGTGCTCGCCGTCGACCTCGATCCGCAGGGCAACCTGTCCGACTACTTCGACGTCCCCGCCGACGCGAACCCGACGATCGCCGACGTGCTCGCCGGCCGCGTGAAGGCGGCCGACGCGGTGCACGGCGGGGTCATACCCGCCAACCTCGGCCTGGCCGAGGCGGAGCTCGTGCTCGGCGGCAAGATGGGTCGCGAGATGACCCTGCGCCGCGCCCTGCGCGAGGTGGGCCGCCAGCACGACGTGATCCTGATCGACTGCCCGCCGGCGCTGGGGCTCCTGACGGTCAATGCCGTCGTGGCCGCCGACTACGCGCTGATCTCGACCGAGGCGCAGTACTTCTCGCTCCAGGGGGTCGAGCAGGCGCTCGAGATCATCGAGCTCGCCAAGGAGAACCTCCACCCCGACCTGGAGTGGCTGGGCGTGGTGCTGAACATCGCCGACCTGCGCACGATCCACTCCCGCGAGGCGCTCACGCAGCTGCGCGAGCGGTTCGGCGAGCGCGTGTTCGACTCGGTGGTGCGCCAGTCGATCCGCTACGCCGAGTCGGCTGAGCGCGGGGTCTCGATCATCGACTACCGCGCCGAGCTCGGCGACGACTACCTCGGGCTGGCGGCCGAGGTGCTCGACCGCATCGGCATGCCCGAGGACCGCGAGCGCGTGACCGAGCTGCGCGCAGAGCTCGTTCCCGCCTAGCCGGTCACCTCAGAAGCAGCCGTCCGGCGGGTTGGGCTTGTAGCAGGCTGGGTCGTCGATCTTCGGCTCGATCTGCCCGTTGTTCTCGTTGTAGGGCGCGCAGCCGCCGCCCGGCGTCGGCTCCTGGCCGGCCGGGCAACCGGGGTTCGGGGCCGGGCTGCCGCCCTGGTCCTGGTAGGGCGACGGCGTCGCGGCTCCGGGGACGGCCGGCGAGCCCGTCACGCCGCGGGCCAGCTCGCGCTTCACGCGCCTGCGCGCGGCGCGCTTGCCGGCAAGGTGACCAGCGTGGGCTCCCTGCTCGTAACCCGCCTTGTAGCCGTTCTTGCGCGCGATCGTGCGGGCGGTGGCACGCCCGGTTCGAAACGCCGTCTTCGCGGCCTTTGCGCTCGCGGCGTCCGCGCTCCCGGGATCGCTCCGGGAAGAGCGGCCGATCGAGAAGCCGACGATCGCGAGCACCACGACGAGGACCGCGGCGAGCACGAGCGGCACGCGGCGGTCGGACGGCACGTTCACTGCTGCCCCGTCCCCGCCTGCGCCGCCTGGCTGGGCTGGCCCACGCCGCGCTTGTAGGTGTCGAGGAACGTCCGCTCGTAGTTGTCGTCGTAGCCGGCCTTCTTGCCCGCGGCGAAGCCCTTCTTGTAGCCCTCGCGCCGGCCGACGGCCGCCCCGCGCGCGAGGCCCTTGCGAGCGCCTTCGTGGCGCGCGTCGCTCTGGTCCTTGCCGCCGGCGTGGCCGATCGCGTAGCCGCCGACCAGCGCGATCGCCCCGGCGGCCGCGACGGCGGCCAGCATCCGCGGCACGCTCGTGCGCCGCTCGATGAAGATCGGCTGGGTGTCCTGGTCGACGGACATAAGGGGTCCGCTACCGGGGTTCGCCCGCAGTGGCGCGCGTCCTCCCCCGGTTTTGTCCTGACTTAGTCCCGGTAACCGGGATCAGGGCAGGACGAAACCGGACTACAGCGCCCGCACGTCCGCCCCGCCCGGCGAGAACTGCGCGCGGCTCACGCGGCAGTCGGGGGCGGCCTGGCGGAGGCGCTCGACCAGCGCTCCGGTCGCCTGCCAGTGGCACCAGAAGAGCACGGTCGGGCCGGCGCCCGAGATCGAGGCGCCGACGGCGCCGAGCTCGCGGGCCTGGCGCAGCAGCTCCATCGAGCGCGGGTAGAGTGGCTCGCGCCGCGGCTGGTGCAGGCGGTCGGAGAGCCCGCGCGCCACGAGGTCGAGGTCGCCGCGTGCCAGCCCGAGCACCAGCAGCGCGGCGTGGGAGACGTTGTGCACCGCGTCGGTCAGCGGCACCTCGTCCGGCAGCGCCGCCCGCGCGTCGCCCGTGGCCACGGCCTCAGGCGGGATCACCAGTACGCCCTCGATCCCCGGGGCGGCCTCGAAGCGCTCGGCCCCGCCGTCGGCGCAGATTACGAATCCGCCCAACAGGGCCGCCGCCACGTTGTCGGGGTGGCCCTCCAGGGCAGCCGCCAGCTCGAGCAGCGGCGCGTCCAGCTCGTACATGTGGTCGGCGGCCACCAGGCCCGCCACGATCGCCGCCGCGCTCGACCCGAGCCCCGCCGCGAACGGGATCTCCGAGCGGATCCTGAACCGGTGCCCGTCGGCCGGCCGCAGCGCCTCGAACGCGCGGACGCACAGGTTGTCCCGGCCCGCGGGAAGGTCGTCGCTCCCGGTGTCGACGCCGAACTCGCCCGTCTCCTCGACCTCCAGCTCCAGATGAAGCGACAGCGCCGCTGCCAGCACGTCGTATCCCGGCCCGAGGTTCGCCGAGGAGGCGGGGAC
>JBJMLK010000217.1:0-3041 GCA_045805345.1 Thermoleophilaceae bacterium
AGCACCTCCTCCCCCACCTCGTAGCAGCAGCGTCCGATGCCGGGCCCGACCGCGGCCGCGGGCGGCTCGTCGAACCTCTCGACCGCACGCTCCAGGATCCCCGCGGCCAGCCCGCGCCAGCCGCAGTGGAGCATCGCCACCCGCCCGCCGCCGGCAAGCGCCACGGGCAGGCAGTCGGCCACGAGCACGAGCAGCGCCAGGCCGTCGAGCTCGGTCACGTGCCCGTCGACCTTGCGGAGGTCCGCGTCAGGGTCGGCGAAGCGGCTGGCCGGGGCCTCCGCCCACTCCTGGAGCTCCGCGCCGTGCACCTGCCAGCCCATGGCCACGCGCTCGGGCACCACGCCGGCGCGCTCGGCCAGCCGGCGGCGGTTCTCGGTCACGCGGTCGCGGTCGTCGTCGGTGAGGATGCCCAGGTTGAGGGTGTCGTAGGGCGCCTCGCTGACGCCGCCGCGCCTCGTAGAGAACAGCGCGCGGGCGCCCGGCAGATCGACCTCGAAGACCCTCACGTCGCCTCCCGGCGCGCGATCTCGAGGGCTGTGCTCAGTTCCTCCTCGCGCCCGCCGGCCAGACGGCCGTCGAGCTTCAGCCGCAGCGTCTCGTCTAGGGCGCGCCCGATCGCCGGCGACTCCGGCACTCCCGCCGCCACCAGGTCGTCGCCCGTCACCTCGAGGTGCACGTCGCGGAGGTCCGCCAGGAAGCGCTGGATCGGCCCAGCGGGCGCCCCGTGGGCGAGCGCCACCGCCAGCGTCTCCGCCGGCTCGCAGCGCAGCAGCGCGTGCACCGCCGACGCCGGCGGGTCGGCTCGCAGCGCGCGCACGAGCGACGGGCCCTGCCGCGCGGCCGCCATCACCGAGCCCATGTCGCTGCGCCCCAACGAGAGCGAGCCGACCCACGGCTCGAGCTCGTCGGGCGCCTTCGAGACGAGCGCCGCCAGCGCCGCCAGCCGGCGGTCGGCCCCGGTCTCGCTCGACCCGAGCGCCGCCGCGGCCGCGAGCTCGGGGTCCGCGTCCAGAGCCGGGTGCATCGCATGGTCGATACCCAGCGAGCGCGCGCGCTCGAGCGCCGTCGGCATCTCCACCTCCCCGAGCAGGTCGAGCAGCTCGTCGCGCACCCGCGGCCCGGAGACCGTCGACAGTGCGCCCGCCTCCACCGCCTGCCGCGCCTGGCGCTCGGTGTCGTCCTCGAGCGCGAAGCCGAATCGGGTGGCGTAGCGCACCGCCCGCAGGAGCCGTGTCGGGTCGTCGGCGAAGCTGCGCGGGTGGAGCACGCGCACGCGGCTCGCGCGCAGGTCCTCCTCGCCGCCGAGCGGGTCGTGCAGCTCGCCGAGGTCGTCGCCGGTCAGGCCGACGGCCATCGCGTTGATCGTGAAGTCGCGCCGCGCGAGGTCCTCGGCCAGCGGCGCCGGCTCGACGTCGGGAAGCTCGCCGGGCGCCGTGTAGCGCTCGCGGCGCGTGCCGGCGAGGTCCACCACGAACCCGTCGTCGGTCCTGACGGTGGCTGTGCCGAACCGCTCGTGGGTCATCGCGCGGCCGTCGAGTCGCGCGGCCAGCTCCCACGCCGCCGCGAGCGCGTCGCCCTCGAGCGCGACGTCGAGGTCCACCGCCAAGGCGCCGAGCATCATGTCGCGCACGGCGCCGCCCACCAGGTACGCGGGCGGAAGGCCCTCGAGCGCCGGGAGCAGCCGGTCGATCCCCGCCAGGCGGGTGACGTCGACGCTCACGGGGTGCGTACGGGGATGCCCGCGGCCCGCATCCGCTCCTTGGCCTCCCCGACCGTGTAGGTGCCGTAGTGGAAGATCGACGCGCACAGGACGGCGTCGGCGTGGCCGTCCTCGATCGCCTCGACCAGGTGGTCGAGCGTCCCCGCGCCCCCCGACGCGATCACCGGCACGTCCACGGCATCCGCCACCGCGCGGGTCAGCGCGAGCTCGTAGCCGTCCTCGGTGCCGTCGCGGTCCATGCTCGTGAGCAGGATCTCCCCCGCCCCGCGCTCGACTCCCTCGCGTGCCCACTCCACGGCGTCGCGCCCGACCGGCTTGCGCCCGCCGTTCACGTAGACCTCGTACGCGCCCGCGTCGCTCGCCCGGGCGTCGATCGCCAGCACCACGCACTGGCTGCCGAACACCTCGGCCATCTCGCCGAGCAACTCGGGGCGCGCCACCGCCGCCGAGTTCACCGACACCTTGTCGGCGCCCGCGTCGAGCACCGCCTGCGCGTCCTCCACCGACCTGATGCCGCCGCCGATCGTGAACGGCACGAACACGTCGTTGGCCGTGCGCCGCGCGAGGTCGACCATGGTGTCGCGCTTCTCGTGCGACGCGGTGATGTCGAGGAACACGAGCTCGTCGCCGCCCTCGCGCTCGTAGCGCATGGCCAGCTCGACCGGGTCGCCGGCGTCGCGGATGTCCACGAAGTTGGTGCCCTTCACCACGCGGCCCTTGTCCACGTCGAGGCACGGGATCACTCGCTTCAGGAGCACGGCTACGACTCCGCGAGCGCCGCGACGCCGTCCTCGACCGAGAACCGCCGCTCGTACAGCGCCTTGCCCGAGATCACGCCGGCGAGGTTGACCAGGCGCAGGTCGTGCAGGCCGACCAGGTCGTCCAGCGAGCCGATCCCGCCCGAGTAGATGAAGCGCCCGCGGATCACGTCCGACATCCGCCGTACCTCGTCGAGGTCCGGCCCCTCGAGCATGCCGTCGCGGTCCACGTTCGTGTAGACGAACTGGTTCACGCGCCGGCTCTGCATCCGCCGGATCACGTCCTCGGGCAGCATCTGCGTGGTCTTCTCCCAGCCCGCGACCGACACGTGCCCGCCGCGCACGTCGATCGCCACGACGATCCGCACGCCCCACGCCTCCACCACCGAGTCGAGGAACTCCTGGTCGCTGTAGGCGGCGGTGCCGAGCACCACGCGCGAAGCGCCGGCGGCCAGGGCCTCGCGCACCGCGACCAGCGAGCGCAGGCCGCCGCCGTACTGGACCGGCACCGGCAGCTCGGCGGTGATCCGCCGCAGGTGGTCGAGGTTGCGCGGCTCGCCGGC
>JBJMLK010000218.1:0-6599 GCA_045805345.1 Thermoleophilaceae bacterium
CCCCCACTCGTCGCGGAAGGCCTGCTCGATCAGGAGCTACATCTCCACGATCGGGCGCACCTCGACCGACCCGCCCATGCGAGCGGCCGGGATTCGCGCGGCGATGGCGAGCGCGCCGTCGAGGTCGTCCGCGTTCACGAGGAAGAAGCCGCCGAGGATCTCCTTGGTGTCCGCGAACGGGCCGTCGGTGGTGAGCGTGTCGCCGTTCTCGACCCGGACGGTCGTGGCGGTCGTCGCCGGCTGGAGGTGCGCGCCGCCGACGACGGCGTCCTCCGAGCTGATCGACATGTACTCGCCGTGGATGGCGTCGCGGTCGCCGTCCGAGAGGCCCGCGTCGGCACCCGGTCGCTCGTGGATCAGAAGTGCGTACTGCATGGTCGTCCTCCTTCGGAGCTTGCTTGCAATGGCTTACGTCGTTTCTACGACGAACGGGCATCGCGGATGGGGACACGCCCCTCGGCGGAGCCGTCGACGAGGCAGAATTCGGGCGCCGGGCCCAGCACCATCTGCCGTTGCCAGAGCCCGCCGGCGCCCTCGCCGGCCGGCGCGCGGTGCTCCCAGCGGGCCAGCGCCGGTGGCTCGGCCGGGCCGCGCGCCAGCGCGTACACCCCGCCCCAGCCGCGACCGGACATGCCGGCGGGCGCGTCGTGGGCCGGCCTATGCCGCGCGTCGACCGCGCGGGCGTTCAGCTCGCCGAGCGCCGTCCAGTCCTCGGCCAGGTACCAGTCCTCGTAGCCGGGCCCGCGGTCGCCGAACGGCAGCTCGTCGAGGCGGAAGGCGGCCGACGGGTTCTCGAGCGTGTCGTGGAAGCGCCGCAGCGCGTCCTCGTAGACCGCCTGGTCCACGTCCGGGCGCGGCCGGTGCCAGAAGACGTAGGCGAGCACTCTCTGGGATTCTTACGCGTCCGCATGGCCGACCAATCGCTGATCGACGCCCTGAGGGCGCGCGACACCGCCGCCCTCACCGGCCTCCTCACGGCCGACGCCGTGTTCCACTCGCCGGTCCAGAGCTACGAGGGCCGCGACCTCGCGCTGCGCGTGCTGTCCGCGGTGGCGCAGGTGATCGACGACATCCAGGTGGTGAGCGAGTTCGAGCGCGGCGAGGAGAGGGTCACGTTCGTGGCCGGCACCGTGCGCGGCGCCCGGATGGACGGCGTGGTGCGCGAGCTGCGCGCGCCCGAGGGAATCCGCGAGGTCACGCTGATGGTCCGCCCGCTCGGCGCTCTCCAAGTCGCGATGGAGCGGATGCGCGAGCTGCTCGCCTGAGCAAATACGCCCGAGTGCATCCGAGGGCTTGCGCATGATGCGCGCGTGGCGTACAGGAGCATCGCCGACAGGATTGAGTTCGGATTCGACGACGAGTCGCTGGCTGCGTTCGGTCTCGACTATCTGAAGCTCCTCCTCGATCGATGGTCCGAGGTGGCACGCACGCTGCGCCGTACAGGCACGCTCATCGTGCTGCTCGCCGTGGCCTTCACGTTGCTCGTGGGAGCGAAGAGCTCGGCCATCGTGGTAGGCCCGCTGAAGATCACCAACGTCGCGTCGGTACTGCCGCTGATACCGGCGATCCTTTCGTTCCTCGTCTACGAGCTCATCGTTTCGGCGGGTGCGGTGGCGATGTTCGACACCGTGATGACGTCGCTGGTCGAGAGGATGCATCCGACCGTCACGCAAAACGACCTCGAGTACCTGCTCGCCCCCGCGACCGGATCGCTGTGGGGGGACGACCCGTGGCGCCAACTGCGCACGAATCCTCCAGGCCGGGCGAGCAGGGTCCTCAGCGCCCTCGATGCGGTGGGCGGAGTAGGTCTCCTCTTCGGATCGCTCGTCTTCGAGGCGTTCGCGTTCTACAAGCTCTACGTCCACCCGCACACCAATGCCGTCGCTGTCAGCGTCGCGCTGCTGTTCGCTGCCTTCAACGTCGTGCGCGCGGTATTGCTGCTGACGGAGTCGGGGGACTACTAGCGCTGCGGCGGCGCCTCCACACGCAGGATCTCCTCAAGCGCCGCCCGCCCCACCTCGAGCTGCTCCTCGCTCGGCTCCTTGGTTCCGACGGTTCGCTGGATCTCGTGGCCGGGGCGCCGCAGCAGCTTCGCGAGCCGCGAGCCGGCGTGGCGCTCGCTCCAGGCGAACACCTCGACGGCCAGCGCGACACTTCCCAGCGCCACCGCTCCCTCGGCGGCCGGTCCGCGCAGGCCGGCGCGGCGGATGGCGACGTTGCCCACCGCGGCGCTCGCCAGCATCGGCGCGACGAGGTTGGAGCCGCAGCGCTCGTGCTCCTTGCCCGCGTCGGCCGCGTCCTCGTCCTGCTCGTACGCCGCGATCGCCTTGTGCTCGACGCCGTGGTAGGAGGCGAGGTCGCCGCTGCGCAGTGCCATCAGGGCCGGGAGCAGCGAGACGCCCGCCACCGCCATCTCGCGCGCCATCGTGCGCGGCCCCGACGATCGCAGCGCCTGACCGGCGGCTGCCGCGCCGGCCATCGCGCCCAGCGTGCGCCCATCCTGCATCGGCAGCTGCGCCTCGGGCAGCGCGCGCTTGACCAGCGGGATGACGGCGAACGCCTCCGCCAGCTTCACCACGCCGCGCACGCCCGGCACGCGGCCGGCGGCGCCTGACGAGACCTCGGGCTTGCGCCCCGACGCCACCTTCACCTCGCCGGATGGCGTCCGCACGGCGGCCGCCCAGTGCGTCGGGCCGTGCACGAGCAGGCCGTTGCGCAGCGCCATTCCGCCGAGGCGGAGCTTCTCGGGTTCCTTGCTCATCCCAGAACCGTAGGAGCAAGCTCCGCGAAGAAGCGCGAAGCCAGGCCGAGGTCCTCCACCGGGATGCGCTCGTCGGCGCCGTGGATCAGCGGGAACGACTCGAACAGGTCCATCGCGCGCTGCGGGAAGAACCCGTAGGCGACGCAGTCCGGGAACGCCTCGCGGAACCAGCGCGAGTCCGTGAAGCCGGGCATCACGGCCGGGGTCACCGCGGCGCCGGGCGCCTCGCGCGCGAGGAACTGGCGGATGTGGTCCATCAACGGACTCTCGATCGGCGACCGGTTGCCCACGACCTGCTCGTCGAACGCGATCTCGTACCCCTCGCCGCCCAGCAGCTCGTCGACCCGCCGGCGGGCGTGGTCCGCGCCGAGACCGGGCGGCACGCGGCAGTCGACCTTCACCGACGCGTGCGCGGGGATCACGTTGATCTTCTCCGACGCGCGGACCATTGTGGGCGCGAAGGTCACGCCCAGCGTCGGCTCGAGCAGCACCGCCACGCGCGGGTCGCGCCGCTCCACATCCGCGAGCGCCGCCGCCAGGTCGCCGTCGCCGTCCACGCCCAGTGCCTCGAGGAACGCGTCGGGCTCGGGCGAGCGCTCGAGTGCCGGCCGGCCATGCGACAGGGCCTCGATCAGCGGCGCCAGCTTGGCCAGCGCGTTGTCGCCGATCCGAGGAACCGACGCGTGACCGGCGCGGCCGCTGGTCGACAGCGTGAACCGGAACACGCCCTTCTCGGCCACCTCCACCGCGTAGATGCGGCGGCCGTCGAACTCGAAGAAGTCGCCGCCGCCCTCGTTCACGACGAAGTCGCAGCGGACCTTGTCGGGGTGCTGCTCGCACAGCCACTTCGCCCCGTGCACGGCCCCCGCCTCCTCGTCGGCGGTGACGATCACGAGCAGCTCGCCGGACTCGGCGCGCCAGCCCTCCTCGGCCAGCGTGCACGCCGCCGCGATCTCGGCCGCCACCTGGCTCTTCATGTCGAGCGCGCCGCGGCCCCAGACCGCCCCGTCGCGCAACTCGCCCGACCACGGGTCGACGCTCCAGTCGGCGGGGTCGGCGAGCACGGTGTCGACGTGGCTGAGGTAGCAGAGGCCTGGGCCGTCGGAGCGGCCGCGCAGCCGCGCGACGAGGTTCGGCCGGCCGGGCACGGCGGCCAGCAGCTCGCACTCGAAGCCGGCCTCCTCGAGCATCGCGCGCAGGTAGCTCTGCGCCTCCTCCTCGCGCCCGGGTGGGTTGACCGTGTCGAAGCGGATCAGCCGCTGAAGCAGCTCGGTGGTCCGCCGCTCGAGTTCGGCCGGATCGGGCACACGTGCCAGTCTAAAGATGAAGCGCTGCCAGAATCCGCCTGTGGAGCAGTTGTTCGACGCGGGCGAGACCGCGCCCCGGCGCGGGCAGACGCGGGTCCCGGAGGGGCAGCAGCCGCTGGCCGTGCGCATGCGACCGGCCACGGTGGACGAGCTGGTCGGACAGGAGCCCCTGCTGGGCGCCGAGTCGCCGCTGCGCCGCGCGCTCGAGGAGGGCCAGCCGCACTCGATGATCCTCTACGGGCCGCCCGGCACCGGCAAGACCACGATCGCGCGCCTGATGGCGGAGAACGCCAGCGCGGCGTTCGAGGAGATCTCGGCGGTCAACGCCGGCCGCGCCGAGGTGCGCGAGGTGCTCGAGCGCGCGGACCATCGCCTGGCCGCGAGCGGCGAGCCGACGATCTTCTTCCTCGACGAGATCCATCGCTTCAACAAGGCGCAGCAGGACGCGCTGCTGCCGGCGGTCGAGGAGGGGCTCGTCACCCTGATCGGGGCGACCACGGAGAACCCGTACTTCGAGGTCAACTCGGCCCTCCTCTCGCGCACGCGGATCTACGAGCTGCGCCCGCTCGGCGACGACGATGTGACGGCGCTGCTGCGTCGCGCGCTCGGCGACCCGCGCGGCATCCCCGATCCGCCGCGGATCGACGACGAGGCGCTGGCGTTCCTGGCGGCGCGCTCGGCGGGCGACGCGCGCTCGGCGCTGGTGGGTCTCGAGCTGGCGGCCGAGACCGCTGACGACGGCACCGTGACGCTCGCGGTGGCCGAGCAGGCGATGCAGCGCAAGGCCGTGCTGTACGACAAGGGCGGCGACCGCCACTACGACCTGATCTCGGCCTGGATCAAGGCCACGCGCGGCTCGGACCCGGACGCGTCGCTGCTCTACCTGGCCGCGATGATCGAGGGCGGCGAGGACGCGCGCTTCATCGCGCGCAGGATGGTCGTGCTGGCGAGCGAGGACGTCGGCAACGCCGACCCCGATGCGCTCACGGTGGCGGTGTCGACCGCGCACGCGGTCGAGCACGTCGGCATGCCCGAGTGCGCGCACAACCTCGCGCAGTGCGCCGTGTACCTCGCGCTCGCGCCGAAGTCGAACGCGTCGTACCGCGCCCTCGCCGAGGCGCGCCGCTGGGTGCGCGAGAACGGCCCCGTGAACCCGCCCGACGCACTCCGCAGCGCCGCCTACCCCGGTGCGAAGAAGCTCGGCCGCGGCAGGGACTACGACTACCCGCACTCGCACCCCGAGGGCGTGTCGGACCAGGAGCTGATGCCGCCCGAGGCCGAGGGCGAGTCGTTCCTCGAGCTCTCCGAGCACGGCGCCGAGCGCGAGCTGCGCGAGCGCCTCGAGCGGATCCGGAAGGCGCGGGGCCGCTGACCCGCCACAATGTCCTGAGACAGCGATCAGGAGGGGACGTGGAACCGACAGCGACGACCAGGGCGCAGCACACGAACGGAGCCGGCCCGTCGACGGGCGTGCTCGAGTCGTTCAACCCGGCGACGAGTGAGCTGGTGGGCACGGTCCCGACGCTCACGCCCGACCAGGTGCAGTCGGTGGTCGACGAGGTCGGAGCCGTGCAGCCGTTCTGGGCGCAGCTGCCGCTGTCCGACCGCGCGCGCTACATGCGCCGCACCGCGCAGGTGATCATCGACTCGCTCGACGAGATCACCTCGCTCCTCTCGCGCGAGCAGGGCAAGCCGCGCAACGAGTCGTACGTGATGGAGCTGATCCCGACGATCGACACGCTCCACTGGATCGCCGACCACGGCCCGGAGATCCTGGCCGACGAGCGGATCCGCGACGTCCCGATCTTCGCCAAGCAGAAGCGCCACTTCTTCTCCTACGAGCCGCTCGGCGTGGTCGGCGTGATCGCCCCCTGGAACTACCCGTGGTCGATCCCGTTCGGCGAGGTGGCCATCGCCCTGATGTGCGGCAACGGCGTGGTGCTCAAGCCGGCGTCGCTCACGCCGCTGATCGGCGACCGGATCATGCAGGTGTTCGAGCGCGCCGGGCTCCCCGAGGGGATCGTCCGGACCGTGCACGGCGGCGGCAAGGTCGGCAACGCGCTCGTGGAGTCGACGGCGTCGAAGATCTTCTTCACGGGCTCGGTGGAGATCGGGCGAAACGTGGGCATCGCCTGCGCCGAGCGGCTGAAGGGCTCGGTGCTCGAGCTGGGCGGCAAGGACTCGCAGCTCGTGCTCGAGGACGCGAACCTGCCGAACGCGATAGCCGGCTGCCTCTGGGGCGGGTTCGCCAACGCCGGGCAGACGTGCTCCGGCATCGAGCGCGTGTACGTGATGCGCGAGGTGGCCGACCGGTTCGTGGCGGGCGTGGTGGAGGGCGCGCGGGCGCTGAAGGTGGGCGACCCGATGGACTGGGACACCGAGATCGGGCCGATGGTGTCCGAGGAGCAGTACGAGATCGTGTGCGAGCTGGTGGACGACGCCGTGGCGAACGGCGCGACGATGCACTGCGGCGGCGCGGTCGACGTGCCCGGCTACGAGAGCGGCAAGTTCTACGCGCCGACGATCCTGAC
>JBJMLK010000219.1:0-19246 GCA_045805345.1 Thermoleophilaceae bacterium
GAGGGGCGCGCCGCCGGCCGACGTGCTGCGGCCCGTGGCGCCGCCGGCCAGCTACCCGCCGGCCGCGCGCCGGGTGCTGCACCGGCTCGAGGCGCGCGCGGGCGCGCCGGTGGCCGCCGACGCCCTGCTCGGCTACTCCGCGATGCGTGCGGTGCTCGACGCGATCTCGGCGGCCGGCGCGCACGCCGGCGATCGCGCAGCCGTCGGGCGCGCCGCGCTCCGACCCGTCCCGCCGCGCCCGCTCCTGGGCGACCGCTTCGGCGCGTACCGGCGCTCGGGCGGGCGGCTGCGCTTCCTCGGGCTGCGCTCGCCGTGACCCCGGTCCGCCGCGGCTACCTGCTCGCCGCACTGGCCGCCGCGCTGTGGGCACTCAACGCGAGCATCAGCCGCTCGCTCCTCGACGACGGCATGGACCCGCTGCGCCTCTCGCAGCTCCGGTCGGCGGGCGCCTTCGCGGTCCTCGTGATCGCGCTCGCCGTCGCACGTCCGCGGCTGCTTCGGATCGAGCGCGCCGACGTACCCGCCCTCGCCTTCCTCGGCGTCGCCGGGCTGGCGCTCGTCCACGCCAGCTACTTCACGGCGATCGACCGGCTACAGATCGGCACGGCGCTGACGATCCAGTACCTCGCGCCGCTCGTCCTGCTGGTCTGGCTGCGGGTGGTGCACGGCCGCCGGCTGGCCACCACGCTGTGGGCCGCCGTCGCGCTGTCGGTCGTTGGCTGCTTCTTCGTGGTGGGCGCCTACCACGCCAGCTCGCTCGACGGCCTCGGCGTGGCGGCCGCGTTCGGCTCGACGATCACCTTCGCGATCTACATGGTCGGCTCCGAGCGGGCGGGCCACCGCCACGAGCCCGTCACCACGCTCGTCTGGGCGTTCGGCTTCGCGAGCGTGTTCTGGGCGCTGGTGCTGCCGTGGTGGGACTTCCCGTTCCACCTCGTCGGGTCGAGCCGCGGCGCGCTGCTCGCGACCGGCGTCGTGACCGTCGGCACGCTGGTCCCGTTCGTGTGCATGGTCGCCGCGCTGCGCCTGATCCCGTCGCCGCGGGCGGCCGTGGTCGCGACGCTCGAGCCGGTGCTCGCGGCCGTGTTCGCGTGGCTGCTGCACGACGAGGTGCTGGCGGCGCCGCAGGTGGCGGGCGGCATCGTGGTGCTGGCCGCCGTGGTGTGGGTCCAGGCGCACCGTCCCGACGTGGCGGCGGAGTCCGCCCCGCTGGCCCGCCGCCGGGGCTGAGAGGCCGCTTGCAGGCGCGCCGCGCCCGATATGTGAACGGGAGTACGATCCGCCGGTCTCGGAACCTGAAGGAGGGTGGGAACTTTGCGGATACGAAGGTTGGTGACGGCGGTTTGCATCGCCGCGCTCGCCGTAGGGGTGGCCGCGTGCGGCAGCTCCAGCAGCAGCAAGGGCGGAGCCACGTCCAAGATCTCCGGCACGAGCCTGACGATCTACTCGAGCCTCCCGGAGCAGGGCGCCTCGGGCGGTCAGGCTAAGTCGATAGAGAACGGAGCGAAGATCGCGCTCGAGAACAAGGGCGGCAAGGTCGGCAAGTACACGGTCACGTACAAGCCGCTCGACGACTCGCTCGCCTCCACCGGCGCGGCGGACGAGGGCAAGGGTGCCCAGAACGCCCGCACCGCGGTGCAGGACAAGAGCGCCGTGGGCTACGTCGGCGAGTACAACTCGGGTATCTCGAAGGTCACGATCCCGATCCTGAACAAGGCGGGGATCACGCAGATCAGCCCGGCGAACACCTACGTCGGCCTGACGAGCGACGCACCCGGCCACGAGTCGGGCGAGCCGGCCAAGTACTACCCGACCGGCAAGCGCACCTACGCGCGCGTCGTGCCGAAGGACACGATCCAGTCCGCCGCGCTGCTTACGGCGGCCAAGCAGGACGGCTGCAAGTCGGTGCACATCTTCAACTCGAAGAGCACCTACAGCGCCGGCCTCGCGAAGAACATCGAGCTGGTGGCGCCGAAGCTCGGCGGCATCAAGATCGAGGGCAACGACGCCTACGACCCGAAGGCACCGAACTACCGGTCGATTGCGTCGGGCGTCAAGGCCGACTGCGTGATCCAGACAGGTGAGATCGAGCAGAACGGCGTGCAGGTGATGAAGGACGTCGCCGCGGCGGACAAGGGCGTCAAGCTCTACGGCGCGGACGGCATCTGCCTCAACGCCTCGGCGGACCCGACGAAGGGCATCCCGCCGACGCTGGCACCGCAGTTCAAGTGCACGATCGCGACGCTCGACCCGAAGACGTTCGGGCCGGAGGGCAAGAAGTTCTTCGCGGACTACGCGAAGAAGTACAACGAGCCCCACCCGGACCCGTACGCGATCTACGGGTACGAGTCGATGGCGCTACTGCTCGACTCGGTCCAGAAGGCCGCATCGAGCGGCAACCTGACCCGTCAGGCAGTCACCGACGCGGTGTTCAGCACGAAGGACCGCAACAGCGTGCTGGGCAAGTACTCGATCGACCAGAACGGCGACACGACGTTGACGGACTACGGCCTCTACAAGATCCAGGGCAAGGACCTTGCCTTCGATCGCGTGATCAAGGCCAATCCGTCCGTGATCGGCGGCTGATCGACGACAGGAATTGAGGATCGGGGCCGGCTCGCGTACCGCGTGCCGGCCCCGCCTCTGTCTGGTTGAATAGCGCGGGGACTCGTGGAGGCAGCTTCTGTAGCCGCTGAGACCGTGGCGTCGAGAACGCCCCTCGACGCCACGCGGGCGTTCCTCCAGCGCTACGGGCTGATCCTCGTGCTGGTCGCGGGGCCGGTCTACTACGCGATCCACGACCTCGCGGTCGACGGCAACCTCATCCGGATCGGCAACAACCTGGTCGCCGGCATCTCCAACGGCTCGATCTGGGCGCTGGTGGCGCTCGGCTACACGCTCGTCTACGGAATCATCGAGCTGATCAACTTCGCCCACGGCGACCTGTTCATGATCGGCTCGTTCGTGGGCTACGGCCTGTTCGGGACGCTCGGCCTGACGCTGGCGACGGGGCCGCTCGGGCTGGTCGCCGGACTCTTCCTCACGCTGATCATCTGCATGGTGGTCTGCGGCTCGCTCAACGTGATGATCGAGCGCGTGGGCTACCGCCCGCTGCGCAACGCGCCCAAGCTGGCGCCGCTCATCACGGCGGTCGGCTTCTCGTTCATCCTCCAGAACGTGGGCGAGCTGTGGCTCGGCGGCTCGCAGCAGGGCGTGCCGGACCTGATCCACGCCCAGCAGGACCTGTTCACGATCGGCGGCATCCAGGTGGACCGCGCCGACGCGCTCGCCGTCCTCGTCACCGCTCCGCTGGTGCTGATGATGACGACGTTCATCGCGCGCAGCCGGCTGGGCAAGGCGATGCGCGCCACCGCGCAGGACCCCGAGGCGGCGAAGCTGATGGGGATCAACGTGGACACCACGATCTCGCTCACGTTCCTGATCGGCGGGCTGCTCGCCGGCGCGGGCGGCCTGATCTACGCGCTGTACCAGACCAACGTCTGGTACTTCCAGGGCTTCCGGGCCGGGCTCATCGCGTTCACGGCGGCGGTCATGGGCGGCATCGGCAACCTCCGCGGCGCGGTGCTCGGCGGTCTGATCATCGGCTGCATCCAGCAGATCTCGGACAACCGGATCGGCGGCGAGTGGACGCCGGTCGTGGTGTTCGCGTACCTGATCCTGATCATGACGTTCCGGCCCCAGGGCCTGATCGGCGAGGAGACGCGGGAGGCGGGATGAGCGCGCTCACCCAGGTGCGCGACGTCTACCGCGACTTCCGCCGCTGGCGCTGGTCGGGCCTTCTGATGGTCACCGTGCTGTTCGCGATCGCGTGGGTCGCGGCCTTCTTCTTCGGCGAGCTCAGCAACGCGCTCGACACCGCGATCTTCGGGACGGCCTACATCACGTTCGCGCTCGGCCTCAACATCGTCGTCGGCTTCGCCGGTCTGCTCGACCTCGGCTACGTGGCGTTCTACGCGATCGGGGCGTACGCGATCGGCTGGTTCGGCTCCGACTGGTTCGCGGACGCGATCAACGGCGGCAAGTCGGGGGTCCACGTCGGCGTGAGTGGTCAGCCGGCCACTCTGCTCGGCATCCACCTCAACTTCATCCTGATCGTTATCGCCGCGATGATCTTCGCCGCGATCGCCGGAGCGATCATCGGGCTGCCCACGTTGCGGTTGCGGGGCGACTACATCGCGATCGTCACGCTCGCCTTCGGCGAGATCGCCGGCGCGGTGGCGCTCAACGGCACCGAGCTCCACATCGGCAAGTTCGTGCTCACCAACGGCCAGCAGGCGATCTCGCCGATCGACCAGCCCAACCTGCCGGGCCTAGGGGAGTTCGATTCGGCCTTCAGCCTCAGGCCGTACTACTGGCTTGGGCTGATCATGATCGCGATCGTGCTCGCGGTGAACTTCGCGCTGCGCGACTCGCGGCTCGGCCGGGCCTGGATCGCCATCCGCGAGGACGAGGTGGCCGCGGCCAGCATGGGCGTTCCGCTCGTCCGCACCAAGCTGCTCGCGTACGCGGTCGGCGCCGCGCTGGGCGGCATGGCCGGCGCCTTCCTCGGCACCTACAGCCAGGCGATCAACTCGAACCAGTTCCAGTTCTCGTTCTCGATCCTCGTGCTGTCGATGGTCATCCTCGGCGGGCTCGGGAGCATCTGGGGCACGGTGATCGGGGCGATCATCCTCACGCTGATCAATCAGCTGCTGATCCCGACGACGTTCCACACCCTTCCCCACGACCTGTTCGGGCTGAACTTCACGTCGTCCGAGATCTCGTTCGGGATCTTCGGCTTCCTGCTGGTCGTCATGATGGTGGTGCGGCCCGAGGGCCTGCTGCCGGAACGGCGGCGGAAGATGGAGCTGACCGAGGGAATCGGCGCCGACGAGTCGCTCTACGAGGCGCGCGCGTGAAGGCCACGCCCGAGGCCGCCCCGGCGCCCGCGTCGGACGGCGGCAACCTGATCCTGGCCGCCGACGGCGTCTCGAAGATCTTCGGCGGCCTGGTGGCGGTCGACGGCGTGACGTTCGGGATTCCCGAGCGGTCGATCGTCTCGATCATCGGGCCGAACGGCGCCGGCAAGACCACGTTCTTCAACATGCTCACCGGTCTGTACAAGCCCAGCACGGGCACGATCGCCTTCGACGGCCGCGACATCACCGGCGCGCGGCCGGACCAGATCGTGAAGATGGGCGTGGCGCGGACGTTCCAGAACATCCGCCTGTTCGCGACGATGAGCGCGGTCGAGAACGTGCTCGTGGGGCTCCACTCGCGCACCAGCGCGGGGGTGTTCCGCTCGATCTTCAAGCCGCCGAGCCAGCGCCGCGAGGAGCGCGAGGCGGATGACAAGGCGCGCGAGACCCTGCGCTACGTCGGGCTCAAGGAATCGGTGCACGACGAGATCTCGGTGAGCCTCGCGTACGGCGACCAGCGCCGGCTCGAGATCGCCCGCGCGCTCGCGTCCGGGCCGAAGCTGCTGCTGCTCGACGAGCCGACGGCCGGCATGAACCCGTCGGAGTCAGCCCAGCTCACCGACTTCATGCGCCAGCTGCGCGACGAACTCTCGCTGACGATCCTGCTGATCGAGCACGACATGAAGGTCGTGATGGGCGTGTCGGAGCACATCACGGTGCTCGACCACGGCGAGAAGGTCGCCGAGGGGCTGCCGGAGGAAGTGCGCAACAACCCGCGGGTCATCGAGGCGTACCTCGGGAAGCAGACGTAGGAGGTGCCCTTCTGATGCCACTGCTCGAGGTCAGCGACATCCACACCTACTACGGCAACATCGAGGCGCTGAAGGGCGTCTCGCTGACGGTCGAGGAGGGCGAGATCGTGACGCTGATCGGCTCGAACGGCGCCGGCAAGTCCACCACCCTGCGCTCGATCTCGGGCCTCACGCCGCCGCGCGAGGGCTCGGTCAAGTTCGACGGCACGGAGGTGGGGGAGACGCCGGCCGCGGAGGTCGTGAAGCTCGGCATCTCGCTGTCGCCGGAGGGCCGGCACATCTTCCCCCGGATGACCGTGCAGGAGAACCTCGACCTCGGCGCCTACCTGCGCAAGGACTCGAACGGCGTGAACCTGGACCTGGACCGGGTGTTCGACCTGTTCCCGCGGCTCAAGGAGCGCGAGAAGCAGAAGGCGGGCACGATGTCGGGCGGCGAGCAGCAGATGCTGGCCATCGGGCGGGCGCTGATGGCGCGGCCCAAGCTGCTGCTGCTGGACGAGCCGGGCATGGGGCTCGCGCCGATCCTCGTCGAGCGGATCTACGAGACGATCCAGGAGATCAACAACCAGGGCACCACGATCCTGCTCGTGGAGCAGAACGCCAACTTCGCCCTGGAGGTGGCAACGCGCGGCTACGTGCTCGAGACCGGGACCGTCGCGCTCAGCGACGAGTCGTCGGCGCTGCGACAGAACCCCGACGTGCAGAAGGCGTATCTGGGCACATGACGATCGTCGCCCTCATCGGAGCGAAGGCGCTGTACCTGCTCTACGCCTGGCTGATCGGCGCGATAGTCGCGTCGTGGCTCTCGGAGCGCAAGGGCTACGGCGAGCGGCCGGGGCTGGCGACCGGCCTGTTCCTCTCGGTCATCGCCATTCTGGTGTGGCTGCTGATCCCCGCCAGGGCGGACTCCAAGTGGAAGATCCAGGGCCCGCTGCCGTTCGGCCGCCGCGGCTCGGGCGAGACCGTGGCCGAGGCGCGGGCGCGCGGGGTGGGCGACGAGTAGAAGTGCCTGTGCTCTAGCCACCGGCGCACCACCGCGCGGAAGGCGGGGGCGCGCCGCTCCAGTGCCAGGAAGTGGCCGGCGCCGCGGATGAGCTTGTAGGAGAGGTCGTCGGTCCCGGTGAAGTCGCCGCGCTGCGACCGCCGCGACCGCGGGCCGAACAATGCGTCGCGCTCGCCGTAGACCAGCAGCACGGGCACGTGGATCCGGCTCAGGCGACCGGGGTTCGCCGCTACGCCGGGGGCGGATGCGGCCAGGCCGCACGGGTCGCGCTCGTGCGCCCGATACAGCGCGCGCCGCATCCCGCGCTCGGGGTTGGCCAGCATCGTGCGTTCCTCGCGGTAATGGAACACCCAGCGGTAGCCGCGCGGGTCGCCGGGCCGCTTGCGCCTGCCGCCGTTGTCGCAGTCGGAGGCGCCCGGCGCCGTCGCGTTCACGAACTTCGTCGTGAGGTGGTCGGACCAGCTCTCCACGCCCAGGGCGTCGACGTCGCGGAACGTGGCCGCCTCGAGCTCCGCCGCGTAGCCGCCGAACGAGAACCCCAGCAGCCCGACGCGACGGAAGCCGCGGTCGCGCAGGCGCTGGATCACCTGGTGCGCCACGTCGGCCTCGGTGCCGCCGCAGACGTCGGAGCCGTGCGGCACGTCGCTCTGCCCGTAGCCGAGCCCGTCGTAGACGAACGAGGCAAGGCCGGCTCGTGCCTGGTGCTGGGCGTAGTCGTACCCCGGCAGGGCCCGGAAGCGCCAGCTGCGCCGGCCGAGCACCGACCCGTGCAGGTACACGGTCACCGCGCGCGCGGCCGGCGGCCCCACCAGGCGCCCGCGCACCACGTAGCGCCGCCCGTCGCCGTGGCACGGATCGTCCGTGCGGTTCACGTTTCGGACCTCGAACGAGACCGGCCGGTCGACTATCGGCTGGGGAGGGGGCAGGTCCACGCGGCTATGGTCCCACCGTGCGCCGGGTCCTGGCCCTGATCGCCATCTGTGGTGCGACGCTGGGAGCGACGAGCGGCGGCGGCGGAGGAACCGCCAAGGACCCCCGCCACGTGATCCCGCGTCCGGACGTCACCTGGAAGCCGATCCCGTACGGCAGGCAGCGAAAGCGCGAGATGGCCGACTACGCGCAGCGCCACTACGGCTTCCACGACTTCCACCTCACCGACCCGCACGTGATCGTCGAGCACTACACGGACAACGAGAGCTTCTCGGCCACCTACAACACCTTCGCGCCGGACTACCCGGACCCCGAGCTGCACGAGCTGCCGAACGTCTGCGCCCAGTTCGTGGTCGACACCGACGGGACGATCTACCAGCTCGTGTCGCTCAAGCTGATGTGCCGCCACACGGTCGGCCTCAACTACACCGCGATCGGCATCGAGCACGTGGGCACGTCAGAGTCGGAGATCTTCGCGCGCGACCGCCAGATCCACGCGTCCCTGCGGCTGACCCGCTGGCTGCGCTGCTCGAAGGGCATCCGCGTGCGCGACGTGATCGGGCACAACGAGAGCCTCTCGTCCGAATATCACCACGAGCGGGTAAGGAGCCTTCGTACCCAGACGCACGGCGACTGGACGCACCACTACATGAAGACCTACCGCCGCAAGCTGCGGGGCCTCGCAGGCTGTTGACCACAGCCGAGGGGCGCCGCCCCACCCTGTCGCTGCCGACCTCGGCCTGGCTGCTCCTGATCGCGGCCGGCGTCGTGCTGCTCGGGATGCTCTCGCTGCTCGCCGTCCAGCTCGGGGTGCTCAAGGACTCGCAGAGCCACATCGCGGCGACGGACAGGAAGGTCACCCTGCTGATGCGAGGCTCCGAGCCGGTGATCGACCAGGCCAAGCCGGTCGTGGGCGACATCGGCGACCTCGTGGAGGCTGCGGCGCCGGTGGTCCGGGGCGCGCGGCCGTTCGTGGCCGCTCTGCGTCAGCTCGATCCGCTCGGGATCGGTGCGGAGCTCGCGGTCGCGGGCCGGCTGGCCGGCAGGCTCTCGGAGGGCGACCGGCTGGTGCGGGCGGTGGACGAGTCGACCGCGCTGATCGACGCGCTCGACCGCGCAGGGTTCGTCGGACGAACGCTGCGCGCGGCCGACCTCGTGCCGTACATGGCGGGCATCCTCCGGCGGACACTGGACGTCCAGCGCACCACGCTCAGGGTGCAGCGTGACACGCGCGCGATCCAGCAGCGCTCGCTGCGCGTGCAGCTCCAGACGCTCGCGATTCAGCGCGAGGCGCTGCGTCACATCCGGAGCATCGACCGCAAGACCGGCGGCCAGGTGCCGCCGCCCTCGCCCGTTCCCTGAGGGTTTCTCCTAGCCGCTGCCGGTGGCGGCGCGCAGCGCGTCCTCGAGGTCCGGGCGCCGGAACTCGTAGCCCAGCTCGTCGAGCCGGCGCGGGACCATCCGCACTCCGGAGGTGACGATCGACGCCATGTCGCCGTAGAGCAGCTTGACCGCGAAGCCCGGAACCGGCATGAACGCCGGCCGCTCGAGCACCCGGCCGAGCGCCTTCGAGAGCTGCGCGTTGCTGACCGGCTCGGGGGCGGCCACGTTGATCGGGCCGCTCGCGGCATCGGTGTCGAGGGCGAACAGCAGCGCGCCGGCCACGTCGTCGGCGTGCACCCACGGCACGAACTGGCGGCCGCCGGCCACGGGCCCGCCGACGCCCATCTTGAACGGCGGCAGCATCTTCTCGAGCGCACCGCCGGCCCCGGAGAGGACCACGCCCGTGCGCATCAGCGCGACCCGCATCCCGAGTTCCTCTGCGCGGCGCGCCTCGGCCTCCCAGGCGACCACGACATCGGCCAGGAAGTCGCCGGTCCCGGCCGGCGCGCGCTCGTCGACCCGCTCGTCGCCGCGCGGGCCGTAGAAGCCGCTGGCCGACTGCGACGCGAGCACCCGCGGGCGCGGCTCCGCCGCGCGCAGGCCGTCCACCAGGTTGCGTGTGCCGTGCACGCGCGAGTCGCGGATCTCCTCGCGCGCGGAGTCGCTCCAGCGCTGGGCCACGGGCTCGCCGAGCAGGTGCACCACGGCGTCGGTCCGCGCCAGCGCGTCGGCCGGCGGCGGCGAGGACTTGGGCTCGGCCCACTCGACCACCTCGACGTCCGTCCCGAGCTTCTCCCGCGCGGAGCCGACCGAGCGGCTGAGGGCCACCACTTGGTCGCCTCGCTCGGCGAGCGCGCGGACGACCGCCCGGCCGATGGTGCCCGTGGCGCCGGTTACCGCAACGCGCACTAGTACGCCACGCGCGTCAACTGCCGCGGCCCGCGCGCAACCCCGCTCCGCATCGCCTCGCGCGACACCGCCTCGGCCACCGCGTGGCTCACCTCGCGGTTGAAGACCGGCGGGATGATGTGGTCCTCGGTCAGGTCGTCCTCGCCGATCACGCCGGCGATCGCGTGCGCCGCGGCCAGCTTCATCTCCTCGGTGATCTCGGACGCGCGCACGTCGAGCGCGCCGCGGAAGATGCCGGGGAACGCCAGCACGTTGTTGATCTGGTTCGGGTAGTCCGAGCGCCCGGTGGCCATCACGCGCACGTAGTCGGCGGCGTCCTCGGGCCGGATCTCCGGGTTGGGGTTGGCCATGGCGAACACGATCGCGTCGTGGGCCATACGGTCGAGGTCCTCCGCCTGGACCACTCCCGGCCCGGACAGGCCGATGAACACGTCGGCGCCGTCGAGCGCGTCGGCGATCGTGCCCTCCTGCTGCTCGAGGTTGGCGTTCTCCGACAGCCAGACCTTGGGCGCGTTCATCGAGCCGTCCAGGTAGTCGTCGCGCGCCGAGTGGATCGCGCCCTGGCGGTCGCAGGCGACGATCTTGGTCACGCCCTCGCTCATCAGGATCTTCGCCACCGCCACGCCCGCGGCGCCGGCGCCGATCATCGCCACCTTCACGTCCTCGATGTTGCGGTCGGTCAGGCGACAGGCGTTGATCAGCGCGGCCAGGACGACGATCGCCGTGCCGTGCTGGTCGTCGTGGAAGACCGGTATGTCCAGCTCGTCCACCAGCCGGCTCTCGATCTCGAAGCAGCGCGGGGAGCTGATGTCCTCGAGGTTGATGCCGCCGAAGCACGGCGCCAGCAGCTTGACCGTGCGCACGATCTCGTCGGTGTCCTTGGTGTCGAGGCAGATCGGGAACGCGTCGACGTCGGCGAACTCCTTGAAGAGCACCGCCTTGCCCTCCATGACCGGCAGCGCCGCCTCGGGGCCGATGTCGCCCAGGCCGAGCACCGCCGTGCCGTCGCTCACGACCGCAACCGTGTTGCGCTTGATCGTGAACTCGAACGCCTTCTCGGGGTCGTTCTCGATCGCGGTGCAGACCCGCGCGACGCCCGGCGTGTAGGCCATCGACAGATCGTCGCGCGTGCGGATTCCGGTCTTCAGGCCGGTGAAGAGCTTGCCGCCGCGGTGGAGCTCGAACGTGCGGTCGGTGGTCTCGAGCAGGCTGGCGCCCTCGATCGCGTCGACCGCCGCGCCGATCACCTCGCCGTGGTCGGCGTCGGTCGCGTCGACGGTGATCTCGCGCACGGCCTTCACGTCGCCCAGCTCGATCGTCTCGATGTCGCCGATCGAGCCGCCGGCGTCGCCGATGGCGGTCGCCACCAGCCCGAGCATGCCGGGACGGCGGTCGAATTCGACGCGGAGGGTCAGCGAGAACTGGGCGCTCGGGGAGGACATCGTTGGGCTGCCGATCCTACAGCGGGCGGATGGCTGGGAATTCGCGTCGGGAGCAGGCGTTCCTGTGGTCCGTGTAGGCCCGGCGCCCACGGGGCATAAACCAACCGCCGTGAGGGGATCGAGGGAGCAGGCAGCGGGGCGCCGTCTCGTGGCGGCGCTGGTCGCGATGGCCGCCGTCCTGGCGGCCGCGCCCGCCGCGGCCGGGGCCGCGCCGATCCGCTTCGCAAAGCCCGTGTTCGTGGACCGCCAGCTGGCCGGTGGCGAGCCGCTCGTGTTCGCGGACCAGAGGCACCACACGCTGATCTACACGGCGCACGAGGGCACGACCCACCTCTACCGCAACGGGCTCGTGAACCCGCTCGACTTCGTGGCCAACTACCGCAACCAGGTGAACATCTGGGTCTCCACCGACGACGGCCGCACCTGGAAGCGCGACGACTTCGCGGGCACCGGGTTCGACACGCCGCCCACGATGAACCAGGGCTTCAGCGACCCCGACCTCACCCAGGACGCCGGCGGCCGGATCTACAACACCGGCATCGACCTGGCCAACGACGCGCTCTTCTCCACGAACGACGGCGGCTACAACTGGGACCGCGGCACGCTCCAGTGCCACGACGGCGACCGTCCCTGGCTGGCCGGGGGCCGGAAGAACGAGGTCTTCATGGGCACCGACACGCTCGAGGGCCAGCTCAGCCACCAGGTCTTCCGCTCGACGGACGGCGGAAACACGTGCTCGTCCGAGGGGATCCCCAACGCCGGCACCACGAAGCGTAAGAAGAAGCCCTACGACTACGCCGGCGACGGCAAGCTCATGTACGACTCCCGCGACGGCGGGCGGCTGATCGAGCCGGTCGTGTTCAGCAGGACCGACGACCAGGGGAACACCCATACGGCCGGCCAGGGCGTCGCCACCTGGCATCGCGGACAGAAGAAGTTCGGCAAGCCGGTCTGGGTCGACGTGGGCACGATGTTCGCCCACTGGCCGTCGATGGCGATCGACTCGGCCCACAACGTCTACATGGTCTGGGACACGGATCCTCGCCAGAAGGGCACGAAGGGCGGCTGCGGCGGGGCCGAGACGCCGAAGCCCAACGTGGTCGAGTGGTCGGTGTCGCACGACTTCGGCAAGCACTGGTCGGAGCCGCGCCACGTGGCCGCGCCGCCGCACGCGCGCGCGTACTGGCCCTGGCTCGCGGCCGGCAAGAGGGGCCGGATCTCGATCGTCTGGTACCAGACCGACAAGGTGGTGGACCTCGACTGCACCGCGGCGAGGACCTACGTCTACGAGTCGACGATCCTGCACGCCGACCAGAAGCACCCACAGGTCCACATCGTGAGGGCGCTGAATCGCCCCATCCACGACAACTTCGTCTGCCAGGGCGGCACGACGTGCGTGGCCACCGGCCAGGACCGCCGTCTGGGCGACTTCTTCACCAACGCGGTCGACCCGCGCGGCTGCGTTCTGATCGCCACCGGCGACACCACGGTGAAGGGCCTCGCGGGCACCGAGCGGCCCACCTCCCTGCCGATATTCCTGCGGCAGACGAAGGGCCCCGGTCTGCGCGGCAACAGCTGCTGAGCCGCGCATAGGCGAGACCCGGGCCGCGCCGCCCGCGCGCCTATGATCGACCCGTGGCCGCCGCCGACAGCCGCGAGCTGTTCCTGATCGACGGGAACAGCCTCGTATACCGCGCGTTCTACGCCCTCCCCGAGACGATCGCGACCTCCAAGGGAGTGCCGACGAACGCGATCTTCGGCTTCGCCTCGATGCTCGTGAAGATCCTCACCGAGTACGGGCCCAAGACCACGGTCGTGGTGTGGGACGCGGGCGCGTCGGGCCGCAAGGAGATCTCCGCCGACTACAAGGCCGACCGCAAGGCGCGGCCCGACCTCCTGACCGAGCAGTGGCCGCAGATGGAGCCGCTGGTGGAGGCGTTCGGCTACCGCAACATCAAGGTGCCCGGCTACGAGGCGGACGACGTGATCGCGACCCTGGCGAAGAAGGCGCGCGAGCAGGGGATCGATGTGATGGTGGTGACGGGCGACCGCGACGCGTTCCAGCTGATCGAGGACGGCGTGCGGGTGATGGCCACGAGCCGCGGCATCACCGAGACCAAGATCTACGACCACGACGCGGTCGTGGAGCGCTATGGCATCCCGCCCGAGCTGATCCCGGACTTCTACGGCCTGAAGGGCGACACCTCCGACAACATCCCCGGGGTCCCGGGCATCGGCGACAAGACGGCGTCCGAGCTGCTGCAGCGCTTCGGCACGCTCGAGAAGGTCCTGGCGTCGGTCGACGAGATCTCGGGAGCCAAGCGCAAGGAGAACCTGACCAACCACGCCGAGGACGCTCGCGTGTCGAAGCAGCTGGCCACCGCGCTGCGCGACGTTGATGTGGACGTGGACCTCGACGAGTGCCTGGCGCAGGCGCCCGACCGCTCGCGGCTGCGCGAGTTCTTCCGCGAGTTCGAGCTGCGCGCGCCGCTCGAGCGGCTCGAGGAGGCGCTCGGCGAGGACGACGCCGCGCCGCGCGAGCGGCACGAGCGGACGATCGAGGTCACGGCGGTGGAGGTGTCCGGGGCTGATCTCTCGCGGCTCGACGGCGGCAGCGCGGCGCTCGCGGCCGAGCGCCAGCCGCGGCCGGAGGACGAACTGGCGCTGGGCCCCGAGCCGCCGCTGCGCTTCGCCGCGTACGCCGGCGGCCAGGTCCTGACCGGCGAGACCGAGACGCTCGCCGCGCTCACGCTGGCCTGGGGCGAGCGTCCGCTGATCGCGCACGACTGGAAGACGCTCGCGGCGTCCGAGGAGCGCTGCGACGCGCCGCCCCTCGAGCACGACACGCTGGTGGCGGCCTACCTGCTCGACCCCGCCGGCCGCGCCTACCCGCTGCGCGAGCTGGCCGACCGTGAGGGGATCGGCGCGAAGGTGGACGGCGCGAACGGCCTGGCCGAGCAGGCGGTGCTCACGCGCGCGGTGGCCGAGCTGCAGACGGGCGAGCTGGAGGCCGTCGGGCTCAAGAAGCTGTTCGACGAGGTCGAGCTGCCGCTGGTCGACGTGCTGATCGAGATGGAGCGCGCCGGCGTGAAGCTCGACACCGACCTGCTGGCGGAGATCTCGCGCAAGGTCGAGGAGCAGGTGGTGGCGCTCGAGCGCGAGATCTGGGACCTCGCGGGCGAGGAGTTCACGATCGGCTCGCCGCAGCAGCTGGCGGAGGTGCTGTTCACCAAGCTCGGCCTGTCGAAGAAGCGGCGCGGCAAGACCGGGTTCTCCACCGACGCGCGCGTGCTCCAGGCCATCCGCGGCGAGCACCCGATCATCGAGAAGATCGAGACCTGGCGCGAGCTGACCAAGCTCAAGAGCACGTACATGGACGCGCTCCCGGAGCTGGTCGACGAGCGCAGCCGCCTGCACACCACGTTCAACCAGACCGCCACCACCACCGGCCGGCTGTCGAGCACCGATCCCAACCTGCAGAACATCCCGATCCGGACCGAGCTCGGGCGCGAGATCCGCGCCTGCTTCGTGGCCGAGCAGGGCACGACGCTGATCTCCGCCGACTACTCGCAGGTCGAGCTGCGGATCCTGGCGCACCTGTCGGGCGAGCAGGTGCTCAAGGAGATCTTCGCGCGCGGCGAGGACGTGCACGCGGCCACGGCGGCCGAGATGTTCGGCGTCACGCCCGCCGACATCGACCCGGGCCTGCGCTCGAAGGCCAAGATGATCAACTTCGGGATCGTCTACGGGCTGTCGGCGTTCGGGCTGGCCGACCGGCTCGACATCCCGAAGGACGAGGCGGGCGAGTTCATCGACCGCTACCTGGGCCGCTTCCCCAAGGTGCGCGAGTTCATCGAGACGACGATCGAGCGCGCGACCGAGGACGGCTACGTGACCACGCTGTTCGGCCGCCGCCGGCGGATCCCCGAGCTGCGCTCGCGCAAGTGGGCCACCCGCTCGCTCGGCGAGCGGCTGGCGGTCAACACGCCGATCCAGGGCACCGCCGCCGACATCATCAAGGTCGCGATGGTCCGCGCGCACGACGCGCTGCGCGACGCCGGCCTGTCCACGCGGCTGGTGCTCCAGATTCACGACGAGCTGCTGTTCGAGGCACCCGAGAGCGAGGTGGAGGCGGCGACCGAGATCGTCGTCCGGGAGATGGTCGACGCCTGCGAGCTCGACCCGCCACTGGCGGTCGACGTCGGCTCTGGCGACAACTGGCTGGCGGCGAAGTGAAGCCCGGCGTGGCGATCGCGCTGACCGCGTGCGCCGGCGGTCTGGTGGCCATGCAGGCCCCGATCAACTCGAGGCTGGGCAAGGCGGCGGGCACGTTCGCCGCGGCGTCGATCTCGTTCCTGATCGGCACGCTGATCCTGGTCGCGATCACGGCGGTCAGCGGCAAGGGCGTGAACCTCTCGGCTGCCGGCAAGCTCCCCTGGTACTACTTCACCGGCGGGGCACTGGGGGCCGCGTACGTGACCACGGTGCTCGTGAGCGTCAGGACGCTGGGCGCCGGCGGCGTGACCGCGGCCACGATCGCCGGGCAGCTCTCGACGGCGGTGGTGCTCGACCAGCTCGGTGTGCTCGGGCTGCCCGAGAAGCAGGTGACGGTGGCGCGCCTGGCGGGCGTGGTGCTGCTGGCGGCAGGCGTGTTCCTCATCGTGCGCGAGTAGTGCACGGCTACGAGATCTCCACCGACCGCAGCCGCCTCGACCGGCGCGCGATCCACGCCTTCCTGACCGAGGCCTACTGGTCGCCCGGCGTGCCGTTCGACGTGGTCGACCGCTCGATCGAGCGCTCGCTGTGCCTCGGGCTGTACGCGCCCGGCGGCGAGCAGGCGGGGTTCGCGCGCGTTGTCACCGACGCTGCGTCGTTCGCGTACCTGGGGGACGTCTACGTGCTCGAGGAGCACCGCGGCCGCGGCCTCGGCAAGTGGCTGGTCGAGACGGCCCTCGACCATCCCGACCTGGCCGGCGTGCGGCGGCTCGTGCTCGCGACCGCCGACGCACACTCGCTCTATGCGCGCTTCGGGTTTCAGCCGGCGGACTCGGGCCGCGTGATGGAGCGGCTCCGCTCCCCCGAGGAGCTGTGGGGGAGCGGCGACTAAGATCGCCCGCGGGATGAGCGCCGAGCCGCCAGTATTCGAGGAGCGGAGGCAGAACCCCGACCGCAGGCAGGGCGGCCGACGGGCCGAGGACAGGACGCAGTTCCTGCGCAACGCCGCCGCTGCCGCGATCGCGATCTGCGGCGGGCTCGTGATCATCTACCTGTTCTTCGGCACGATCGGTGCCGTGGACTTCACCGTCGCGGGCGCCGCGAGCGTGGTGGCGGTCGTGATGGCCGCGGTCTGGCTGAGCGGCTACTGGTGGCGCCAGCGGGCCGTCGCCGCCGAGGGGGGCCGGCCGCTCGGCAACGAGGACCGCGAGCGGCGAGGGTTCTGAGCGCTCCGCTGCCGCACGCGGGCCTCTACCGCCGCGCCACCGCCGCCGCGCTCGTCGTCGCGCCGGCGCTCTTCCTGATCGACAACCTGCTCCACCCGAAGGAGCTCGAGCGCGGCCGGCACCACGAGGCCGAGCAGCTCCGGATCATCGCCGACCACTACACCCGCTGGCAGGTGGCGCACCTGCTCGGCTTCATCGCGATCCTCGTGTTCGCGGCGGGGCTGCTCGGCCTGGCGTTCCTGGTCCGGCGCCGCGCGCCCGCGGCGGGGCTAGTGGGCGGTGTTCTGGGGATCTTGGGCCTGCTGGGGCTGGCCGCCGCGATCGCGCTGGACGGGTTCACGTGGGGCGTGCTCGGACACGTGTCGGGGTCCGGCCCCGGAGCCGAACGGGCTCTGGAGGAGGTCCAGAACTCGGCGTGGGTCTGGCAGTACTACGGCCCGGGCCTGATGTTCGCCGTGGCGCTGGTGCTGCTCGGCGCGGCGGCGGCGCGGACGGGCGCGGTCCCGGCGTGGTCGGGCTGGCTGCTGGCGCTGGGCGGCCTGCTGGCGGGAACGGAAGGGCTTGTTACGAGCAACGCCTACTTCATCGCCGGCGCCGCGGTGCTGCTGGCGGGCAGCGGATCGATCGGCGTGCACATCGCCCGGATGTCGGACGCCGACTTCAGTGATCACTTAAGCCGGTCATAGCCGGCTTAAGTGATGAGTGAACGCTCGAGCCCGCCGTGATTGCCGCTGTTTGCGATGGCGCGACCGGGCGGCGGTTCGGAGGCAGCCGGGGGCGGCGCCACCGCCAGGTAATGCCGAAAGGCCCAGTCCACGAACCGCTGCGTACCCATCGCGCGGATCGCCGGACCGAGCACCCGCGGCGGCACCCGCGGCACCAGCCGCTGCACGCGCAGCATCCAGCGGAACTTCCACTCGTGCTGGGCGCTGAACGCGTGGTAGCGCTGTAGCGCCTCCTCGCGCGTGCGCGCGCCCGCGTGGACCGCTCGCAGCTCGCGCCCGCAGGCGATGCCGAAGTAGAACGCCGTGCGGATGCCCTCGGCGGTAAGCGGCAGGCAGTGGCCGGCCGAGTCGCCGGCGAAGAAGACCCCGCTCTCGGTGGCGGTGCGCAGCTTGTGCGGGATCCAGTTGCCCTGGTAGCCGACGGCCTCCGATCCGAGGTCGTCGGCCAGCAGCACCGTCGTGTCCTTCACGTGAAAGCGCGGGTCGAACGAGCCCACGCCGATCCGCACCTCGTCGCGTGCGGGGAAGCTCCAGCCGTAGCCGGCCGGCACGTAGCGACGGTCGATCCAGATCTCGAGGTCGTCGCTCGCGCCGCCCGGGTGCACCTCGAGGCCGCGCGAGAGCGGCGCGTCCGGCGGCTGGTAGCCGTGGCCGAGCACGCGGCGCCATCCGAGCGCGTCGACCACCAGCGGCGCCGACACGTCGCCGCGGTCGGTGTGAACCGTGGTCGCGGTGCGGCCGTCGACCTTGGCCGTCTCGAACTCGAACTCGCCCTGGGCGGCCAGGAGCTCGCACAGCTGCCGGTAGTCGAAGGTCGAGAACGTCCACGGGAGCCGGTAGCGGGCGTCCGCGTGCGGGGTGTGGATGACCAGGTCCGCGAACGTCTGGCGGATCGAGCCGGCCAGCCCGAGCCGCTCGAGCCACTCGGTGGGTGCAGCGCAGGCGGAGGTCTGCCGCTCGCCGATCTCGTAGCGGTCGAGCACCGTCACGCGCGCCCCGCTGCCGGCCAGCTCGCGCGCCACGGTCAGGCCCGCGAAGCTCGCCCCGCAGATCAGCACGTCGGCGTCGCCCGACAGCGGCGTGCGCTCGGCGCCGCGCTTGGTCTTGCGCACCGGCATGGTTGCTCAGGATAGGTGCCGCTAGTCTTGCGCCTCGTGCCGGAAGCCGAGACGTTGACCCCACCCCAGGCTGTGGAGGGCTCCGACGGCCTGCTCATCGAGGTCGACGGGCAGATCGTCCCCAACTACGACGCCACCATCGTCCCCTTCAGCGAGGGGGACGTGGTCAGCGGCGCCGTCGTCCGGATCGACAAGGACGAGGTGCTCGTCGACATCGGCTACAAGTCGGAGGGCGTCATCCCGTCGGGCGAGCTCTCGATCCGCAAGTCGGCGAACCCGCACGACGAGGTCGAGCTGGGCGAGGAGGTCGACGCCCTCGTCCTGACCAAGGAGGACCAGGACGGCCGGCTCGTCCTCTCCAAGAAGCGCGCGCGGTTCGAGAAGGCATGGCGCAAGATCGAGGCGGCCGCCGAGTCCGGCGAGCCCGTCGAGGGCGGCGTGATCGAGGTCGTCAAGGGCGGCCTGATCATCGACCTCGGCGTCCGGGGCTTCCTGCCCGCGTCGCTCGTCGACATCCGCCGCTTGCAGAACCTCGACGACTTCCTCGGCCAGACGATCGAGTGC
>JBJMLK010000220.1:0-11402 GCA_045805345.1 Thermoleophilaceae bacterium
CAGGTAGGCGCCCGCGAGAGCCAGCACGAGCATCCCGGCCGCGAGCAGCACCCGGTAGTCGACGAGTCCGATGCCGAGCACGCCGAGCCCGATCATCGTGGTGTACGGGACGCCCGCGGCGGCCTCGGCCGCGGTGAACACGCGCCCCTGGAGCTCGGTGGCGGTGGCCCGCTGCAGGACGGTGGTGTAGCCGATCAGGAACGCCGAGAAGCCGGCCCCGCCGATCGCCGAGCCGGCCAGCACCACCGCCAGGGTCGGCTCGGCCATGATCCCGAGGCTGACCCCGGCAAGCATCAGGCCGCCGCCTGCGAGCCGCGTCTCACCCACCCGGCGAAGCAGCGTGGGCGCCGCGATGCCGCCCGCGATCGCGCCAGCGCCCTCGACCGCGAAGATCACGCCAAGGAACGTGGCCGGCCGGTGCAGCCCGCTGTCGACCAGCGCCAGTCCGACCACCTGGAGCAGCCCCATCACCGCGACGGCCGCGCAGAGCGCGAGTATCAGCCGGCGCAGGACCGGCGTGGCGAGGATGTGCCGGATCCCGCCGCCCAGCTCGTCGGCCACCGAGGTGGCCCGGTGGCGCGGGATGTCGGGCACCCGGAGCGAGGACAGCAGCGCGGCCGAGGCGAGGAACGTGCCGGCGTCGAGCAGCGCCACCGCGCCGCCGCCGAGCGTGGCGAACAGCGCCGTGCCGATCACCGGGCCGGCCACGCGCAGTCCCATGCGCAGCGACTCGAGCACGGCGTTGGCCGGGCCGAGAGCGGCGTCGCTCAGCATCGACTGCAGCAGGGCCGAGCGGGCGGCGAAGAAGATCTGCTGTGAGAAGCCGTAGAAGGTCGCGACGGCGTAGATGATCCAGACGGTGCCCGCGCCCCGCACCGCGAGCAGCGGCAGCAGCCCCGCCGCGGTCACGAGGTCGTTCACGATCAGCACGCGGCGGCGCGGGAAGCGGTCGATCACGCAGCCGAGGATCGGCGACGCCAGCGTGGGGGCGATCATCACGAGGAAGACCGCTCCGCCGGCGCTCACCGAGCCGGTCAGCTCCTTCGCCCAGACGCCGAGAACGAGGATGAGGGCGAGATCGCCGAACAGCGTGAGGGTCTGACCCAGAAGCAGAACACGGAAGGGGCGTTGCCGCAGAAGTGCGCGAGTCGATCCGTCCGCTCCGGGCCAGGCGGTCATTTGCTCAGGTTCTTTTTAGCATCGCGGCGGGCTGGCGGCAACAGGAGGGGGAGAATCCGGCGCGTCGGCGGCCTTAAGGGGACATGGAGCCGACGCAGGGATCGCTGCTGGTGGTGGAGGACGACGCGGCCACGCGCGACTTCCTCGTCGAGAACCTGGTGGCCGACGGCTTCTCGGTGGCGAGCGCCGGTGAGCCCGGCGAGGCCCTGCGCGCGATCGAGCTGCGCCGGCCCGACCTCGTGCTGCTCGACCTGCTGCTCGGCGGCGGCAACGGCCTGACGGTGCTCGACCAGGTTCGCGCGGCCGACGGCCTCGGGTCGCGCCTCGATCCGGACCTGCCCGTGGTCGTGGTCAGCGCCCGCGGCGCGGAGGTCGACCGCGTGCGCGGCTTCGCGCGCGGCGCCGACGACTACCTCGTCAAGCCGTTCAGCTACCCGGAGCTGGTGGCGCGGGTGCGCGCGGTGCTGCGGCGGGCGCGCCGGCGCCCGGGGCGCGGCCTCCTGCGGGCCGGTGAGCTGACGGTCGACCCGCTCACGCGGTCGGTGCGGCTCGCGGGCCGGCCGGTCGCGCTGTCGGGCAAGGAGTTCGGCCTGCTGCGCGCGCTCGCCGGCGAGCCGGAGCGGGTGTTCTCGAAGGCCGAGCTGCTGCGCGACGTGTGGGGCTACCGCGCGCCGGGGGCGAGCCGGACGGTCGACGCCCACGCCTGCCGCCTGCGGCGAAAGCTCGGGCGGCGGTACGTGGTGAACGTGCGCGGCGTGGGCTATCGGTTGGTGGAGGCGGGATGATCGCCCTTGCCTGGCTCGCCGCGGCCGCGTGCCTCGCATGGGCCCTGGTGCTCCGGCGCCGGCTCCATCGCGCCGCGGACGTCGAGCACGAGCTGCGCGGCGCGTTCACCGCGGTGGGACTCGCGGCGCAGCGCTCGCGCGACGCCGGGCTGACCGCGGCTTACGAGGGCCAGCTCGCGCGCGTGCGCTCGGCCCTGGCCGACGGCGGCGCCGAGCGCTGCCCGGCCGCCGCACTCCTGACGGGCCTCACGGTCCCGGCCGGTGCCGCGGTCGTGCTCGGCAACCTCGTTGCGAACGCGCTGGAGCACGGCCACGGGCCGCTGGCGGTCCGGATCGAGCTGGTGAACGGGCGCTCGCCGCGACCGTCGAAGGGCTCACCCGCCCATAGCCGGGTCAACCCATCAGCGAAGCGCGGGCGCGGCCTGCGGATCGCCGCGCGGGCGGCGCGCGTGGCCGGCGGGCGGCTCGAGGTGCGTGACGACGGCGGGCGGTTCGCCGCGGTAGCCGAGCTGCCGGTGGAGCCGTGAGCCGGGCTGCGCGGCGCCGCCGCGGCGCGCTCCTGCTGGCCCTCGCTGTGGCGTGCGGCGGGATGGCGGCGTCGCAGGTGCAGGACCGCGAGCGGCGGCTCGAGGCGCGCATCGGTCCGCTTGTGCCCGTCGTGGTCGCGCGCGCCGACCTGCGCGCGGGGTCGTCGCTGTCGCCGGCGCGGCTCGCCGCGCGCCGGGTGCCGGCGCGGTTCGCGCCGCCCGACGCCCTGGCGGCGCCCGCCGAGGCGGTCGGCGCGCGGCTCGCCGTGCCGCTCGCCGCGGGGGCCTACGTCACCTCCGGCGCGCTGGCGCCGGGCGAGGAGCGGAGTCCGCCGGCCGCCGGCGCCGGCGAGCGGGCTGTCGACGTCGCGGTCGCCGCTGGCGGCGACCTCGCCGGCACCGGCCCGGGCACGCGGGTGGACGTGCTGATCACCACCGAGTCCGGCGACGGCCGCGGCAGGAGCTACCTGGCGCTCGAGGACGTCGAGCTGCTGGGCGCCCGGCCCGCGGACCAGAGCGCCGCGGGCGGCGAGACGGGCGCGGCCGCACACGCCACGGCCGTAGCCACGCTGCGCGTGACCCTGCGCGAGGCGGTCCTCCTGACCGCCGCTCAGAGCTTCGCGCGCGAGATCCGCCTGCTCGTGCGCCCGCCCGGCGAGCGCCGTACGCGCCGAGCCGTGGTGGTGGATGCCGCTGCGCTGTAGGGGATGGAAAAGCGTGCGGCTCTAGTCCCGGTAAGCGGGATCAGGGCAGGACGGATCGGCTCCCCGCACACGCGCGCGCACGCGCGAAACCCAGTGCCGGGGCGCCGTGGCGACTCTCACAGACCCATTAAGGGCCTCGCGCACACTGCCGATGAGGAATTAACGCCGTCCCCCGTGACGGCCTCGGATCATGGCCAACCCTCCCCAGCCACTCCGCCCCGATTTCGGCTCGCTCGACGTCGAGAGCTTCGTGCACGTCCCTGGCGGGCGCGAGCTCGCCCTGCTTCGGCTCGAGGGCCGCTACCGCTCGCGCCTCGCCGAGCCGCTCCTCGAGGCCGCGCTGCTCGTGGACGACGGCCTGGCCATCCACCGCCACCACACGCTCCCGCAGTCGCTCGACGTCTCGCCGGCCGCCGGTGAGGACGAGTGGCTCTGGCGCGCCGCCTTCGCAGTCTCCGTCGCCGCCCTCGAGGATCCCGAGACCGCCTTCGTGCTCGAGGCCGGCCCCGGCATCGAGATCGAGCTGGCCGACCCGAACGACTGGCAGCCGCCCCTCGCACGCCGCGCGCAGCGCCGCGGAACGGTCGCCGTCGGCCGCCGGGCCGCCGCCGCCGCGATGCTGATGGCCCTCGCCGTCTCGCCGTCGAGCGGCGTGGCCGAGGCCGCCGCGCTCGTCAAGCCCTCGCCGGCCAAGAAGGGCTCGCACGCCGCGCACCCGCCCATCATGATCACCGTCCACCCCGCCGCGACGGAGCGGACCGGGCCGGCCGTGCACGCTTCGTCCGACTCCTCCAAGGCGCCCAAGCACGCCGACTCCGGCTCCGACAAGCCGAGCTCCGGCAAGGGGAGCGGGGGCGACAGCGGCTCGACCGACTCGGGCAAGGGCGGCAAGTCGGACACGCCCTCGAGCCACGGCAGCGACGGCGGGCAGGACCACAGCCGCGGCCCGCGCCACCACGACGGCCACAAGCATCACGCGCCCCGGCCGGCCCACCACACGCCGGCCCCGAGCCGTCACTCGAGCGGCGGCGGCGCGCCCGCGCCGAGCCACGCCCCGCTCCACCACAGCGACGGCTCGCCGACCAGCTCGAACCCGAGCTTCGTCGACGCCCTGCCCGGCCCCGCCGTGCACGGCGTCCCCAACTTCGTGATCCAGAAGTTCCGCGTGCCGATCTTCCTGCTCCCGATCTACCAGGCCGCCGGCACGCAGTACGGGATCCGCTGGGAGGTGCTGGCCGCGATCAACGAGATCGAGACCGACTACGGGCGCAACCTCAACGTCTCGTCCGCCGGCGCGCTCGGCTGGATGCAGTTCATGCCGTCCACCTGGCGCCAGTACGGCGTCGACGGCAACAAGGACGGCAAGCGCGACCCGTACAACCCGGTCGACGCGATCTTCGCGGCCGCCAAGTACCTCAAGGCCGCCGGCGGCGACAAGGACATCAAGCGCGCGATCTTCGCCTACAACCACGCGGGCTGGTACGTCGACTCCGTGATGCTGCGCGCGAAGCTGCTCGCCGGCACGCCGATCGACGTGGTCGACTCGCTCACCGGCCTGACCGAGGGTCGCTTCCCGGTCGCCGCCCACGCCCGCTACGCCGACGACATCGACGAGCACAACGCCGAGCGCAAGGTGAAGACGGGCGAGAACGCCGCGAACGTGGTGAACGACGACGCGAGCCGCAAGTCGATCTCGATCTTCTCCAGCGAGCACGCGCCGGTCATCGCGTCGAACGACGGCCAGGTGAAGAAGGTCGGCAGGAACAAGAAGCTCGGCCGCTACGTGGTCGTCCAGGACGTCTACGGCAACCGCTACACCTACAGCGGGCTCGGCTCCGTCGCTCACTACTACCCGGTGCCGAAGAAGAACCCGGGCAAGACCGGCCACGAGGCCCGCGCGGTGAGCGCCAACAAGGGCCCCCACCCGCAGGTGGTCTCCAAGCCGCGCGTGTTCGCGCACCCCACGCGCCCGAACGCCCGCAAGGCCGGCGGCGTCGAGCAGGTCTTCGACGAGCAGGCGGCCGGCGGCGGCTTCTCCACCTACTCCCACCTCTTCACGCCCAACCTCGGCCTGAACTCCAAGAACTCCACGCTGCGCAAGCTGCGCGCGGGCTCCCACGTGATCGCCGGCACGCTGCTCGGTCGCGTGGGCCGGCCCGACTCGAAGCAGGCCGCGCACATGAACTTCGGCATCCGCCCGGCCGGCAAGGGCGCGCCGCAGATCGACCCCAAGCCGATCCTCGACGGCTGGAAGCTGCTCGAGTCGACCGCGATCTACCGCGCGAAGGGCAAGAACGTGCTCAAGGACTCGCACGTGTCGATCGGCCAGATCCTGATGATGCCCAAGGCGCTGCTCGAGAAGCGCGTCCTGCAGGATCAGCGCATCGAGATCTACGAGGGCGGTCGCAACGACATCAGGACCGGCCAGATCGACCGCCGCGTGCTCGCGGTGCTCGAGTTCCTCGCCGAGTCGGGGCTGAGCCCGACGGTCAGCTCGCTGAAGGGCAACCACGGCTACCTCACCTCGTCGGGCAACGTGTCCGAGCACTCCTCGGGCAACGCCGTCGACATCGCGGCGATCAACGGCATCCCGATCCTCGGCCACCAGGAGCGGGGCGGCATCGCCGAGCAGACGGTCCGCCGCCTGATGACGCTCCAGGGCACGATGCGCCCGCACCAGATCATCTCGCTGCTCGACTTCGGCGAGAACACGCTGGCGCTCCCCGACCACAACAACCACATCCACGTCGGCTTCCACCCGATGTTCGGGAACAGCAAGAAGGTCGGCAAGCAGGCGCAGGCGGTCCTCAAGCCCGGCCAGTGGACCGACCTCATCGGGCGCCTCAAGGAGATTCAGAACCCGGTCGTGCCCACCAGCCCGTCCCGCTACTCGCTTCCCGCCAAGCCCCACCACCGCGGCCACGGCGACTAGCTCAGAGGGGGCGGGGGGTTGGACCAGACAAGCGTCAAGCAGAAGCGCCGCTGGCTGATCGAGTTCGGTCTCGCGAGCCTGATGCCGGTGCTGCTGCTCGGCCTCGTGCTCGGGCAGGCCATCCGCTCGCACGCCGAGAGCCACGCCGTCGCCGCCGCACAGCACAAGGCGCAGCTCGTGGGCGACCTCGCCGTGCAGCGCACGCTCGAGCCCGGCGTCGACCTCGCCCGCGGCATCAGACCGGCTGAGCAGACCGACCTGGTCAGGGCGCTCGACGGCGTTCGCCAGGGCATGGAGGTGTCCCGTGCGACCCTGCGCGACCGCGCCGGCGCGGTCGTCTACTCCGACGACCCGCTCGTGGTGAGCAGTGGCAGCACGGCGCCGCCGGACGCACGGCAGGCCGTGGCCGGGGACACCGTCTCGCGCGTGGACGACCTGAGCAAGGACCCGGCCACCGCCGACGCATCGCTCGGTCGAGTGCTCCGCGTCTTCACCCCGGTGCGGATCGGCTCCCCCACGGCCCCGATCACCGGAACGATGGAGCTGTGGGTGCCGTACAGCGAGATCGCCAAGCAGGTTCAGAGCGAGACGAGGTCGCTCGACGTCCTGCTCGGCGTCGGGCTGCTGCTCCTCTGGGGCACGATGCTCGCCGTGGTAGCGGCTGCGTCCAAGCGCCTTCGCCGCCAGGCCGCGGAGAAGGAGGAGCAGGCGCTCTCGGACGGCCTCACCGGGCTGCCCAACCGCACGATGTTCCAGACGCTCGTCGAGCGCGCGATGACCGGCATCGGGCGGCGCAAGAAGATGGGCGTCGTGATGCTGATGGACCTCGACCGCTTCAAGGACGTCAACGACACGCTCGGCCACCACAACGGCGACCTCCTGCTCCAGCGCATCGGCTCGCGCCTGCACAGCGTCCTGCGCGACACCGAGACCGTCGCCCGCCTCGGCGGTGACGAGTTCGCGATCCTGCTGCCCGAAGTGCCCGACCGCCAGTCGGTCGTGCCGGTCGTCCGGCGCGTGCTGAAGGTGCTCGAGGAGCCCGTCGTGGTCGGCGGCCTCGCGCTCCAGTGCGAGGGCTCGATCGGCCTCGCGATCTTTCCCGAGCACGGCACGACCGTCGAGTCCGTGATGCGCGCCGCCGACGTGGCGATGTACATGGCGAAGGAGAGTCGGTCGGGCTACGAGTTCTACGACGCCCGCCGCCACGAGCACCGTCACGACGCCGGCCGCCTCGCCCTGATCGGCGAGCTGCGGCGCGCGATGGACGAGACCGAGCTGGTCCTCTACTACCAGCCCAAGGTCGACCTCGAGACGGGCATGGCCACCGGCGTAGAGGCGCTCGCTCGCTGGCACCACCCCGAGCGCGGCCTGCTCTCGCCCGACGAGTTCATCCCGCTCGCCGAGCGCTCCAACCTGCTGCGGCCGATGACGCTCTACCTGCTCGACTCGGCGCTCCGGCAGGCCAACGCCTGGCGCACGCGCGGGCTAGAGGTGAGCGTGGCCGTGAACCTCTCGATGCAGAACCTGATCGACCTCCGGCTGCCGAACGACCTCGCGCGGCTGCTCACCAGCTGGCGCCTCCCACCGGGATCGCTCGAGCTGGAGATCACCGAGTCGACGATCATGGCCGACCACCGGCGCGCGATGACGATCCTCAGCCGGCTCAACAAGATGGGCGTCACGTTGACGGTCGACGACTTCGGCACCGGCTACTCGTCGCTCGCCTACCTCCAGAGCCTGCCGGTCAGCTCGATCAAGATCGACAAGTCGTTCGTGATGGCGATGGCCGAGGACCCCGGCAACGCGACGATCGTGCAGTCGACCATCGACCTCGGGCACAACCTCGGGCTCAAGGTCGTGGCCGAGGGCGTGGAGAACGTGGAGAGCTACAACACTCTCAAGTCGCTCGGCTGCGACTACGCGCAGGGCTACTTCCTGAGCCGGCCCCTCTCGCCGGACCGCGCGACCGTCTGGCTCGACGCCTTCCTGGGCACCGGCGGCGACGCCGCCGCGCTCGACGAGTGGGTGGTCGAGGCGCCGGCCGGCGACGCTCCGGCTGGCGAAGCCGTCGCTGTGGTCGAGCCGCCGCCGGAGGCCGAGACGCCGTAGCCTCCCGTCCCATGGCGGGACGGATAGTCGTCTTCGGGGCAACGGGGTACACCGGGCGCAACACCGCCGAGCGCCTAGTGGCGCGCGGCGAGCGGCCGGTGCTCGCGGCCCGCAACGTGGAGCGCGTGCGCGCGCTCGGCGACGAGCTGGGCGGGCTCGAGGTGGCGATCGCGGACGTCGGCCGGCCCGAGTCCGTGCGCGACCTGGTCGAGGCCGGCGACGTGCTGGTCGCCACCGTCGGCCCGTTCGGGCGCTGGGGCGACCCCGCCGCCGAGGCGGCGATCGCGGCCGGCGCGCACTACATCGACTCGACCGGCGAGGCGGCGTTCATCCGGCGCGTGTTCGAGCACTTCGGACCGCGCGCCAAGGCGGCGGGGATCGGCATGGTCACCGCGTTCGGGTTCGACTGGGTGCCGGGCAACCTGGCCGCGGCGCTCGCGCTGCGCGAGGCAGGCGACGCCGCGGCGCGGGTCAGGGTCGGCTACTTCTCGCCCGGTGAGATCAAGGGAAGCGGCGGGACCATGGCCACCATCGCCAGCTCCACGCTCGAACCCGCCTTCGCGTGGCGCGACGGGCGGCTCGTGACGGAGCGGTCGACCAAGCGCTACGCGACCTTCGACGTGAACGGCCGCGAGCGGCCGGCGGTGTCGGTGGGCTCGTCGGAGCACTTCACGCTGCCGCGGCTCAACCCGCGACTGCGCGAGGTCGACTCCTACCTCGGCTGGTTCGGGGCCGCGTCGAGGCCGATGCAGGTCATGTCCGCCGGGCTCGCCGCCGTGACCGCCATCCCCGGCGTCCGCGAGGGGCTGATCGGATTGGCGGGACGCTTGGTGAAGGGGTCGACCGGCGGACCCGACGAGGAGATGCGGGCCAAGTCCGGCTCGTACGCCGTGGCGACCGTGTTCGACGACGCCGGCGGCGAGCTCGCGGAGGTGCGCGTGGACGGCGGCAACGCCTACGACTTCACGTTCGGGATCCTGGCCTGGGGCGCGAGCGTCGCGGCCAAGGGCGGGCTCCGGGGCGCCGGCGCGGTCGGCCCGGCCGAGGGCTTCGGGCTCGACGAGCTCGAGGCCGGTTGCCGCGAGGCCGGGCTCGAGCGGGTCGGCTAGCCGTCTGGATGATCGCTAGCGCGTAAGCGCGGCGACGCTGCCGTCCGGCCGTCCGAGCAGCACCTCGTCGGCCATGCCGAGGAAGAGGCCGTGCTCCACGACGCCGACGGTCGCCTTGATCGCCGCCGCCAGCTCGCCGACGTCGCCGTCCGCCGGAAGGCGGCAGTCGAGCAGGTGGTGGCCCTCGTCGGTCACCATCGGATCGCCGTGCTCGTCGCGTCGCAGCTCGGCCTCGGGCACGAGCGCGAGCACGCGCGCGCGGGTCTGCTCGGCGGCGAAGCGCACGATCTCGACGGGGAGCCGGAACCCCTGGCCGAGCCGCTCGACGCGCTTGCGCTCCTCGGCGACCACCACGAACCGCTCGGCGGCGCACACGACGAGCTTCTCGCGCAGCAGTGCCGCGCCGCCGCCCTTCACGAGGCCGAGGTCGCCGTCGATCTCGTCGGCGCCGTCGATCGCCACGGCGAGCCGGGTGTCCGCGCCCAGCTCGACCGGCTCGATGCCCAGATCGCGCCCGAGCTGAGCCGTGCGCTCGGACGCGAAGGCGGCGCGCAGCGGCGGTCCCTCGGGCCAGCGCTCGTGGGCCAGCTCCATCGTGCGCCAGACCGCGCGGCCCGACCCCAGCCCGATCGTCGTGCCCGGCTCGATGCGTTCGAGCGCGGCGCGTGCTGCCGCGTCGCGGGCGGCGTCGCTCAGGGCCCGACCTTGATCGTCCGGGTCCGGAGAGCAGTCTGCCCGAACGCGTCGCTCGCGACGGCGGACAGCGTGCGCTGGCCCTTCTTCCCGAACTTCCTCACGCAGCGGAACGGCGCGACGCGGTCCACGCACAGCCGGCCGCTCTTCGCGTAGAAGGTCACGCGCTTCACGCCGTACCGCCGTCGACTGCCTCGCCGTACTCGTCCAGCGACCAGGTGAACCCGGCGGCGTCGGTGTGGGTCACCTCGCACGGGGAGGCGGCGGCGGGGCCGGCCGTCAGGAGGGCGGCGAGCGACACTGCGGCGGCCACGACCAAGAGGCGAAGGCGCATTCGGTGCGATCCTAACCGCGTGGCCCCCGACCTGGAAGCCCTGGCCCACGTCACGCGCCCGCCCGACGGCGAGCCGTTGGGCGCACTCGTGCTGCTCCACGGGCGCGGAACCGACGAGCACGACCTCGCCCCGCTCGTCGACATGCTCGACCCCGAGCGCCGGCTCGTGGGCGTGACGCCGCGCGCGCCGCTCACCCTGCCGCCGGGCGGCCATCACTGGTACGTCTCGGTCGGCATCCCGCACCCTCATCCGCAGACCTTCCACGGCACGATGAACCTGGTGTCGGGCTGGCTCGAGGCGCTGCTCCTCGAGTACGAGCTGGTGTACGACCATCTGGTGCTGGGCGGCTTCTCGCAGGGCGCCGTGATGTCGTACGCGCTCGGCCTGGGCGCGGGGCGCCCACGACCGCGCGGCATGATCTGCCTCAGCGGGTTCATGCCGGAGGTGCCGGACTTCTCGCTCGACCTGTCCGGGCTGGAGGGGTACCCGATCGCCCTGGGCCACGGCACCCACGACCCGGTGATCGGCGTCGAGTGGGGCCGCGAGGCGCGGCAGCGGCTGGACGAGGCGGGAGCCGACGTGACGTGGCGCGAGTCGCCGATGCCGCACTCGGTCGACCCCGAGTATCTGACCGAGCTGGCCGGCTGGCTCAAGCGGGTGCTCCCGGACTAGATGCCGCCCACGGCGACGGGGTAAGCTCGCGCCAGTGAACGTCCCGCACAAGGCGCCGGAGTTCGACGCCGTGCTCACCCGGGCACGCGAAGCGCGCACCGCGCGCGACGCCGCCGAGCAGGAGTGGCACGACGCGCGGGACGCCCTACGCGCCGCAGCCGCGGCGGGCAGCCTGCCGCGCGAGCTGCGCAACCAGGTCGACGAGCTGCTCCACGAGGACGAGCCCCAGCACCACCGGCGCTGGCGCCCCTCGCCGTCCTGAGCGGGTCGTCCGGCGTGGCGCGACTGCCCTACCCGGAGCCGGACGCGCTGCCCGAGCGGGTGCAGCGCGCGCTCGACCGCGTGCCCGCGCTCAAC
>JBJMLK010000221.1:0-21481 GCA_045805345.1 Thermoleophilaceae bacterium
ACATCCGTCCTCCTCGGGGCACGTCCCCAGCCCAGACGAGCCGCGCCCGAGCCCGGTGCCCCTAAGCCCGCATGTACGCCAGCACGGCCAGCACGCGCCGGTGGGTCTCGCCCGTCGGCGGCAGCCGCAGCTTCCCGAAGATGCTCGTCACGTGCTTCTCGACCGCGCGCTCGGTCACGACCAGCCGCTCGGCGATCGCGTTGTTCGAAAGCCCCTCGGCCATCAGGCCGAGCACCTCGCGCTCGCGGGGAGTGAGCTCGGACAGCGGCTCGTCGCGCTTTCGGCCGAGCATCAGCGACACGACCTCGGGATCGAGCGCGCTGCCGCCCTGGCCCACGCGGCGCACGGCGTCGGCGAACGCCTCGACGTCGGCCACGCGGTCCTTGAGCAGATAGCCGACGCCGTCGGCGCGGTCGCCGATCAGCTCGGTGGCGTACTCCTCCTCCACGTACTGCGAGAGCACGAGCACGCCGGTGTCCGGCAGCTCCTCCCGGATCTGCTGCGCCGCGCGGAGCCCCTCGTCGGTGTGCGTCGGGGGCATCCTCACGTCGACCACCGCCACGTCGGGCTTGTGCGCGCGCACCTTGCGGAGCAGGTCCTCGCCGTCGCCGGCCTGGCCCGCGACCTCGAACCCCTGCTCCTCGAGGAGCCGGACCATGCCCTCCCTGAGGAGGACCGAATCCTCGGCGATGACGAGCCTCACGGGGCTGAGGATAGGCGCGGCGGCGGCTAGTCGAGCAGGGCGGCGAGCGCCTCGCCGGACAGCTCGTTCTTCGGCACGAAGCCGAGCGCGCCGCTGCGGGCGATCGCCTGGCCGAAGTCGGAGGCGTCGCGGCTGGAGGTGATCACCACGCGCGGGGCGGCCGGGCCGGTCGCCACGCGGCTCGCGACGTCGAAGCCGTCGATGTCCGGGAGGTGCACGTCGAGCAGGATGACGTCAGGGGTCAGCTCGGCCACGGCGCGCAGCGCGGCCATGCCGCTCTCGGCCTCGCCGACCACGTCGTAGCCCTCGGCCTCCAGGAGCAGGCGCGCGCTGGAGCGGAAGTTCTCGTGGTCGTCCACGATCAGTACTCGGACCGCCATCGGATCCATTGTGGCGGAGCCCGGCGGCAGCGACCGTACGGGTAGCCGTACCGTCGGAATCGGGCTGTCGGAGGGCCTGAACATCGTGGGATGAGTATCGGCGCCCGCCGGCCGCGCGCCCATACGGGGGCCATGCGTCCCGCCGTGCGGGTGGCCGTACCCGTGACCCGGCGCCGGCCGGTCGTCCGTATTGGTTGGCATGAAGGCCCTCGTGACCGGCGCCACCGGCTTCGTCGGCGCACGCCTGACGCGCTCGCTGCTCCAGTCGGGCGCGAGCGTGCGCTGCCTCGTGCGCGACCGCTCGCGGGCGCGCGACCTGGCCGGCGCCGGCGCCGAGCTGCACGAGGGCGACCTGTTGCAGCCGGAGACGCTCGAGGGCGCGGCCAGCGGCGTGGACGTGGCCTACTACCTCGTGCACTCCATGGGCCGCGGCGCCAAGGGCGACTTCGAGGAGCGCGAGCGGACCTCCGCGCGAGCGTTCGCCGACCTCGCCCGGCGCGCGGGCGTGGACCGCGTCGTGTACCTCGGCGGGCTCGGCGACGACCCCGGCTCGCGCCACCTGCGCAGCCGTCACGCCACGGCGCAGCTGCTGCGCGAGGAGGGCCCGCCGCTCACGTACTTCCGGGCCGGGATGATCGTCGGCGCCGGGAGCGAGTCGTTCCTCACGCTCCGCCACCTGGTGGCCCGGCTGCCCGTGATGATCGCGCCGGCGTGGCTGTCGACGCCGACCCAGCCGATCGCGATCGACGACGTCGTGGCATACCTGGCGGCGGCGCCATCGGTGCGCGAGTCGCGCGGCCGCGAGGTGCAGATCGGCGGTCCCGACGTGCTGGCCTATGCCGACATGCTCGACCGGATGGCCATCGCGCTCGGCAGGCGGCCGCGGCCCAAGCTACGCGTGCCGCTCCTCTCGCCCCGGCTCTCGTCGCTGTGGATCGGGCTGGTCACGCCGGTCGACCCCGGCGTGGCGCGCCCGCTGATCGAGGGCCTGCGGACCGAGACCGTCGTGACCGACCCGGCGGGCGCGGAGCCGTTCGAGGTCGAGCCGCTGTCGTTCGACGAATCCCTGCGGCGCGCGCTGGCCGAGGTCGCGGAGTAGGGCGCGGCGCTTCCGGGTAACGCCATCGCGATGGACGACGACAAGGGCTTCCCGGAACCGCCCGGCAAGGATCCAGGCGACCGCAGCAAGGATCCGACGCCGTACAGCGCGTTGAACAACCCCGTCGGCGAGCCCGACCCAACGGAGTACCCCGACCCGTACGAGACGCGGCCGGACCCGCGCGACCCGCCCGACCCCGACGGCCTGCCGTTCGGCGAGGAGCCGCATCCCCAGACGGGCTCGCGCAGCACCAGCGACCCCCATCCCTCCCAGGATCCGCAGGCGCCGGACTGGGAGGGGCCGAAGCGCGACAAGCTCGACGACTGACGCGCCGGGCGATGTTTCGAGCCACCCCATTGTGGGGACTCGAATCGACGTGAAGGCACGGATCGTCGCCGTCCTCGTCGCCGGGCTCGCCTCGCTCGCTCTCGCCGCACCCGCGGCCGCCTGGGCGCCCGCCTCCAGCGCGACGATCCACCCCGGCGTCCAGACGTTCACCGACGGCGCCCAGTGCACCGCGAACTTCGTCTTCAGCGACGGCGGCAGCGTCTACCTCGGCCAGGCGGCGCACTGCTCTGGCACCGGCGCCGCCACCGACACCAACGGCTGCACGGCCCAGTCGCTGCCGGTCGGCACCAAGGTCGACATCGGCGGCAGCCAGCCCGGCACCATGGTCTACAACTCGTGGATCACGATGCAGCAGCTCGGGGAGAAGGATCCCGACACCTGCCAGTACAACGACCTCGCGCTGGTTCAGGTCGATCCCGCCGACGTCGCGAAGGTCAATCCGTCGATCCCGTTCTGGGGCGGCCCGACCGGCGTCACGGACACGGTGCCGGCAGCCGCGAAGGTCCTGTCGTACGGCAACTCCGAGCTCCGCCTGGGCATCACGCAGCTGAGCCCCAAGCAGGGCATCCAGCTCTCGCAGGACCACGGCGGCTGGAACCACGCCGTCTACACCGCCACGCCGGGCATCCCGGGCGACTCGGGCAGCGGCTTCATCGACGCCCAGGGACGCGCGTTCGGCGTGCTCTCGACCCTCGAGGCCGCGCCCAAGCCCGCCGCGAACAACGTGGGCGACGTCAGCCGCGAGCTCGGCTACCTGCACGCTCACACCGCCTTCGGCGCCGTGAACCTCGTGAACGGCACCGAGCCGTTCCGCGGCCCGCTGCTCTAGACGCGCCCTAGCTGCTCGGCGAGATACGGAACGACGCGCGCGTCGTCTTGCTCTGCACCGGCACGGCCGGGTCGGCGCGCTTGTCGCCCTTCGGGTCGTCGTTCGACTTGGCAGTGGCCGTGGCCGTGACGCCGCCCGCCTTCAGGACCTTCTTGGTGATCTTGTCGCTGAGCGTGACCATCAGGCTGGTGCCGAACGCGTACTTGACGTTGAACGGCACGCCGCCGAGCGTGGTCTGCACGCCGTTGATCGGCGCCTTGAGCACGAGCACGCCCTTGCAGGACCCGTAGGTCGAGACAGGGCACGATGCGGCGACCTTCACGCTCCGCTTGCGCGCCGACAGCGACGCCGTCCGGCGCTTGATGTTGAGGCCCCTGTAGATGTGCTGCATGTAGCCGCCCGGGCAGATGTCGGTCGCGTCAGGCCCGGTGGCGAGCTTGGCCTGCATCAGCAGCTCCTGGCCGCGGCCGAACCCCGCGGGGCCCCACTCCGAGTTGATGTTCGTGCCGTTGCTCTTCGAGTACCAGGCGAACACCGAGTCGTTCGCCGTCTCGCTGAAGATCTGGACGTGCATGCCGTCCGGCGGAGGACGCTCGGGCCAGCTCCACTCGTGACCGCCGATGTCGTTCCAGTCCACGTAGTCGCCCTTCTGCACGCACAGGTTCACGGGCTGGTAGGCGCTGATCTGCTGCGTGTCGGCGCTCGGGTCGCCATCGACCGTGACCGGAAGGCGGAACGGCGCCGACGACAGCATCACGCGGTTGGTCCGAGCGTCGATCGGGTGCAGCACCTGGAAGTGGAACTGTGGATCGAGCGGCTTCTGGTTGCTGTAGCGGCGATGGCGCGGATCGTCGATCACCACGCCCTTCACGCGGAGAGCCGTGATCTGCCCGTCGGCGGGCATCGCGCCGGGCTGCCCGTCGATCAGCGTGTTCCAGAACGCCACGTCGGCGCCGTGAGCCTCCACGTGATCGGCCGGCTTGGAGAGGTCGCTGCCCACCGTCATCACGGCGCCATGTCCCGCGGCAGGCAGCGTCAGGAACGCCGCGGCGACGGCGATCGCGGCGCCGCGCGCGCGGCGATTGCGGATGCGTGAGGGGTCGAGCTTCATTCAGCGGCTGCGGAGTCCAGAGCGAGCGTCCTGCCCGTCAGGCTCCAAGGTAGCGCGGCTCGGCCCGTCTCGCCAGCCCCCCAAGCGCGCCTGCAAGCTCTTCGGCATCGGTCGCCGGCGGGCGCCTACGCGCCAGCCCGCGAACCTTTACGGGAGCTTGACGGCGGCTTTACGGACGGGTCGTAGGGTCTGTATCGAATCCGACGCGGAGGGAGCACGATGGACTCCACGCAGACGCAGTTCGGACCGATCCTGCCGGCGGTTGACGCGTTCGGCGCCCCCCACCTCGCATACGAGGACACGCCTGGCAGCCCGCCGGCCTGGACCGGCGACCCGGCGGCAGTGCCACTGCCCGCAGTCGGCGACCCCCCGTTCGGCGGACAGGCCGGGCGGGCGCGCTCCGGCGACGAGCTGGACGAGGCGATCTTCGCCGCCCTGCTGGCTCCGTAGCGGCCGCGCGCTCGCCCGACCGTTGGGCGAGCGCGCCCGGTTCGCAACTTCGGTTGCCCGGGTTGGTTGAATTGGGGACAGGACGCCGAGTCCGCCGGCCCTCCGGGGCGGTGGAACGGGGGACCCAACGCCGCCTGAAAGCGGCACGGGGCGAAGCGGTCGCGGAGTCGGCCGCGTCGCCGGCACAGCCGGCGGCAGCCCGTCAGCTCACCTCGTAGGCGCCCGCGACAGACAGACGGATGAGGACCCCGCGCGAAATCCGAGCGATCGTGACGCTGGCCCTGACAGCGGCCGCGCTGGCCGCCGTGCCCGCGTACGCGTCGGCGCCGCACATCGACCGCGTCCGCTGCTACGACGACTGCCTGAGCGGGACGACCGTCCTGCCGGGCGGGCGGGTGGAGATCACCGGCGAGCACTTCGCCGAGGACATGCACGCCGTCTTCCCGATCACGGGCGCGGGCGGCGGCGTCGGCACGCACACGACCAAGACGCGGCTCACCACGGGGCGCACGCTCATCGCGCGCGTGCCCGACCGCGGCCGCTCGGGGAAGCTCTACGTGCTGCGCGGCAGCTCGCGCTCGAACTTCGCCGGCGTGCGGGTCGGCACCGAGCGCGCGGCGGGCGAGCTGCCGCACACGCCGTTCGACGACGACGGCATGTGGATCTGGTACGTCAGCAAGTCGAGCGGCGGCGACACCGACTCGATCATCGCCAAGGCGCGAGCGCACGACATCGGGACCGTCTACGTGAAGAGCGGCGACGACCGCCACTACTGGAGCCAGTTCTCGTCGAGCCTGATCCGGTCGCTCAAGGCGGGCGGCCTGAACGTCTGCGCGTGGCAGTTCGTGTACGGCGACCACCCGCGCGACGAGGCGAAGGTGGCCGCGCACGCGATCGACAAGGGCGCCGACTGCTTCGTGATCGACGCCGAGGGCCAGTACGAGGGCAAGTACTCGTCGGCTCGGAAGTACATGCGCAGGCTGCGGGCGGCCGCGGGCGACGACTACCCGATCGCCCTCGCAGGCTTCCCGTACGTCGACTACCACCCGGCGTTCCCGTTCTCGGTGTTCTTCGGGCCCGGCGGGGCGCAGTACAACCTGCCGCAGGCGTACTGGCGCGACATCGGCGGGTCGGTCGACGAGATCCTCGACCACACCTACCTGTGGAACCTGCCCTACGGCAAGCCGATCCGACCGCTCGGCCAGCTCTATCAGGGGCCGTCGCGCAAGGAGATCATGCGCTTCCGCAAGTACTCGCGCGCCGAGGGTGCGCCGGGCGTGAGCTGGTGGGACTGGCAGGAGGCGAGCCTGAAGGAGTGGCGCGCGGTGGGCGACCCGATGTCGGCGTTCAGCCACCCGGTGGAGACCGGCTACGCGACGCTCGCGAAGGGCGACGAGGGCGACCTCGTGCTGTGGGCGCAGATGCACCTCGACGCCGCCGGCGAGAGCACGCCGCTGGACGGCGAGTTCGGAAGTGGCACGAAGCGCGCCGTGAGGGACTTCCAGACGAGCGCCGGACTCTCCTCGACCGGCAAGGTCGACTCCACCACCTGGACGGCTCTGCTCGGCTACTCGCTGAAGAGGGGCAAGCGGCTGTCGAAGGCGTCGGCGCGGCGGACGTACGACGTCACCCCGCGCAGCGCGCGCCTGCCGGCGAAGCGCTACGAGATCCGGCCGCCGGCCGAGCGCGCGCCCTAGGTCGCGAGCAGCTTCGAGAACTGCCGTCCCGAGTCGCGCATCCGGAAGCCCCGGTAGAGCGCGTGCGCCTCGGCGCGCTGGTGGCCGGACTCGAGCGTGAGGTGCCAGCAGCCGCGCGCAATCGCCCGCCGCTCCGCCTCCTCGAGCAGCCCGCGGCCGATGCCGCGGTGGCGCGCGTGCTCCGCCACGAAGAGGTCGGGGATCCACGCCTCCTCGGTCGCGTGGTTGAGCCGGGTGCGGTAATGGAGCGAGCAGAAGGCCACGAGCTCGCGGCCGGGATCCTCCACGACCATGTGGTGCGAGCTCGGGTCGAGCACCTGCGCGCGGTACACGGCGCGCGCGTCGTCGCGCGTCGCGTCGGTCACCTCGCTGCGGCCCAGGGCCTCCAGCAGGCCGGTCACGGCGTCGAAGTCGTCGCCGCGCGCGGCGCGGATCGTGTGGTCCGGCGGGAACCCCTTCACGGGCGCGGACTGTACGACCCTGTTGGAGCCGGGCGCCGTTCGGGTACCGTCCTCCAATGGCTCAGATCGACTGGAGCGACCGGCCGCGGCTGAAGAGCCCGCTCGTGGTCTCGGCGTTCAAGGGCTGGAACGACGCCGGCGAGGCCGCGACCGCCGCGCTCGGCTTCCTGATCGAGAGCTTCGACGCCACCGAGGTCGCCCGGATCGACCCCGAGGAGTTCTACGACTTCACCGCCGTGCGCCCGACCGTGCGGCTGAGCGAGGGCCGCACACGCGTGATCGAATGGCCGGAGAACAGCCTGCACGCGGCGCATGTGAGCGGGGCCGAGCACGACCTCGTGCTGATCCAGGGCGTCGAGCCGTCGCTTCGCTGGAAGCACTTCACCGGGCTGATCGTGGAGGCCGCGCAGGCGCTCGGCGCGCACATGGTCATCACGCTCGGCGCGCTGCTGGCCGACGTGCCGCACACCCGCCCCGTGCCGATGACGGGGATCGCCTCCGACGACGCGCTCGTGAGCCGGCTCGGCTACGAGCGCTCCACCTACGAGGGCCCGACCGGCGTCGTGGGCGTGCTGCACCACGAGTGTGCGCGCGCGGGGCTGTCGTCGGTGTCGCTCTGGGCGTCGGTGCCCCACTACGTGGCCGCGGCACCCAACCCGAAGGCCGCGCTGGCGCTGATCCGCAGCTTCGAGGGCGTGGCCGGCGTGGCCGTCGAGGCGCTCGACCTCGAGGAGTCCGCCGCCGACTACGAGCGCCAGGTGAGCGCCGCCGTGGCGAGCGACCCCGAGGTCAAGAGCTTCGTCGAGCGCCTCGAGCAGACGCTCGACGAGGCCGAGTCCGAGCTGCCGCCGGACCAGATCCCGTCGGCAGACGCCATCGCGCGCGACTTCCAGCGCTTCCTGCGCCAGCGCGGGCCGGGGCCCGGCGGGGCCTGACCGCGTTCGGCTCCCGCCGGCGCCGCCTCAGCCCGTGATCAACCTCCGCACACGCTCGGCCAAGCTGTTGCGATCCTCGATCGGATAGCCGCTCTCGTCGTAGTGGAACGCCGCGCGGCCGTGGGCTCCGCTCGGCGCCACCTCGCGCAGCCGGCGCTGGAAGCGTCTTGCCGCAGCGGCGTCGTCCGACAGGCGCTGCATGCCCGCACGCGGGCGAATTCGCCGGTCGTCCATCTCTCCTCCTGCTTCGGGGTCGGGGACCTCCCCTCGAACGGCGAAGTGTTGCGCTCACGCCGCGGATGTACAGGGCTGGCAAGCGAACATCCCGCATTTTGCGACGAAAGCTCCCCCTTGCTCAAGGCAAGTGCCCAAGCGCCCGAAATAAGACGCGATGGACACGCTCGTCTCCATGGGTCTGATCCTGGTCGTGATCGCCGCCGTCTGGGGCGTCGCGGCCAACAACAGCTTCGTGCGGGCCCGTAACAAGGTCGATGAGGCCTGGAGCGGCATCGACGTGCAGCTCAAGCGCCGGCACGACCTCGTGCCCAACCTCGTGGAGACGGTGAGGGGCTACGCCACGCACGAGCGCGAGACGCTCACCGCCGTGACCAGCGCCCGCGCCGAGGCGCTCGCCGCGAGCGATCCAGGCGGCGTGGCGAAGGCCGAGGCCAAGCTGACCGGCGCGCTCGGCGGCATCCACGCCGTGGCCGAGCAGTACCCGGAGCTGCGCGCGTCCGAGGAGTTCCGCGACCTCGAGGTCCAGCTGGCTCAGCTCGAGACCGAGATCCAGGCCGCCCGCCGCATCTACAACGCGAACGTGCAGGCCTACAACACGCGCATCCAGATCTTCCCCAACTCGCTGATCGCCGGCCGCAGCTTCGAGCCGCGCGAGTTCTTCGAGCTGGACTCGCCCGCCGAGCGGGCGGTCCCGGCCGTGGCCTTCGCGTAGGAGGCGCCTCGTGCGCGCCACGCGCTGGGAGCACTTCCACGAACGCCTGGGCGGCCGCCTGGGCACCTACGGCAGCCTGTTCGCCATCGCGGTCGGCATCACCGTGACCGCCGCGAACCACGACCTCCTCGGCGGCATGACCGCCGCGCTCGCCGTGCTGCTCGCGCTGATCGTCGTGATCTGGAAGCACGCGAGCGACGAGGCCGAGAGCGAGTTCTTCACCGCGCTCGCGCCGACCCTCGGCCTGCGCTACATGGTGACCGGCTCGCTCCCGCCGCTCACGCCGCTCACCGCCGCCGGCGGCAAGCACACCTACGAGCACTACATGGAGGGCCCCATCTTCGGCGCGCTCGGTGGACCCCGCTGCGGCCTCGCGCACTACTCGTTCAGCACGGTGGACCACGAGGGCCGCGAGGGCCAGCGCTGGCCGTTCACGGTCTGCGGCATGGAGATGCCGGGCTCGCTGCCGCTGTTCCACGGCGTCTACCTCAGGCGCCGCGGCGGAGTGGTGCACGACTGGCTCGACCGCGCGCCGCGCCCCCAGCCCGTGGAGCTCGAGAGCATGGACTTCACCGAGCGCTACGAGCTGCGCGCCGCGCGCGACCAGGACCCGCTCGTGCTGCACGAGCTGTTCTCGCCGTCCTTCCTCGCCTGGCTGGCGGAGCACCCGCTGCGACCCGGCTTCGAGTGCAAGGCCGGGGAGCTCGTCACGTTCATCCCCGGTCACGAGTTCGACGGCGACCACCTGACGCTGTTCCACGACGCCACGCGCGAGATCGCCAAGCGGATCACGAACGTCGTACACGCGACGCGCGCGGCGGCTTAGGTCAGTCCTCGGGCAGGATCGTCGAGCCGTCCTCGGCGATCGTCCAGCGCGGGTTGTGCGCGACCTCCCACGGATGCCCGTCGGGGTCGACGAACACGCCCGAGTAGCCGCCCCAGAACGTCTCCGCCCCGTGGCGCGGGATCCGCGCGCCGGCCGCCTCCGCCTCGCCGATCACGCGGTCGACCTCCTCGGGCGAGCGCACGTTGTGGGCCAGCGTCACGCCACCCCAGCCGCCCGAGTCCTCGACTCCGCTGTCCTCGGCGAGCCGGCCCCGGCCCCAGAGCGCGACGACCATCCCGCCCGCCTGGAAGAACACGACCTCGTCGTCGGGGCCGGCACGCGTGGTCCAGCCGAGCCCCTCGTAGAACTCGCGCGCGCGCCGCAGGTCGCGGACGCCGAGCGTGACGAGCGAGAGCCGCTGCTCCACTACTTCTCGGCCGCCGGGCACACGATGCGATAGTCGCAGAAGCTGCACAGCTCGTACGACGGCTTCGGCTCGAAGCTGTGCGACTGGATCCCGTCCGCGATCTCGGCCACCGTGCCACGCACGCGGTCGAGCTCCTCCTCGGAGTGCGCGACCGGCACCTTGCGGTTGTCGAGCACGTAGTAGTAGCTCTGCGCGGAGGTCTCGAGCCCCCAGGCCTCGCGCGCACCCATCTGGTAGAGCGACAGCTGCACGTCCTCGCGCAGCTCGCGCGCGGTCTTCGGCTTTCCGGTCTTGTAGTCGATCAGCTCGTGGCGGCCGTCGGGCAGCCGGTCGACGCGGTCCACGCGGCCGCGCACGAGGTGCGGCCCGAGCCGGAACGAGAAGCTCCGCTCGAACGACACCGGCTCGCCCTCGCGCTCGCGGTCGAGCTCCCAGTAGCGCCGCAGCGCCGCCACCGCGCGCTCGCGGAACTGGAGGTCGTCGTTCGCCTCGCCGAACCCCGACCGCCGCCACGCCGCCTCGAAGAGCTGCATCAGGTGCTCGAGCGACCCGCCGCCATCCGCGTGGAAGCGCTCCAGCACCTGGTGCACGACGATCCCGAAGCGCTGGTTGATCGACGGCTCCTGCGGGATCCGGAAGACCCGCGCGAACTTGTACTTGAGCGGGCAGAGCCGGTAGGTCTCGATGTCCGACGCCGACAGCAGCAGCCCGTCGCCGCGGCGCGGGATGAACGGCTCGAGCGTGTCGTCGGGCCGCGCGCCGATCGCCTCGCGCCGGCGGCGCTCGTCGCCCTCGGCGTCGAGCAGGTAGTCGTCGAGCGCCGACAGCATGAACAGCTCACGCTGCTCGGGGCTCGCGCCCTGCAGCAGCAGCTCGTTCACCTCGCCGAGCGCCTCGCTCACGCGCTGCCCGGCCTTCGTGCGCTCGATCAGCGCCGCGAGCTTGAGCAGCTCCAGGTAGCGCGCCATCGACCGCGACACCTCGAGGTAGGTGTCGAGCCGCATCTCGCCCAGCCGGCCGGCAACCTGCGACACCGAGTCGAGCAGCTCGTCGCGCATCATCCGGAACGTGGAGTGGAGACCCTCGGCCGGGCCGAAGAGCTCCTCCTCGACGACCTCCACCTCGCCGCCCACCGCGGCGCGCGCCTCCTCGAGGAACGGCGAGGGCCGCGCCGCCGCGCCGTGCTCCGCGGTGGCGGCCCACGAGAGCACGAGCCCGCGGCGAGCGCGCGTGATCGCCACGTGCAGCCGCCGCCGCATGTCCCACTCGTGCACGGCGCGCACGTCTCCTGCGCCGTCGGCGGGCGACTCCTTGAGCAGGTCGTCCGGCACGTCGTCGGGCCGCGCCCGGCGCGGGCCCGGCATGCTGCCGGCGTCGAGCCCGAGCACGAGCACGTGGTCGAAGCCGCGCCCCGCCGCGGCCTCGACACCCATCACCTGCACCGCGCCGGCGGGATCCGGTGCAGCCACCTCGTCCTCCGGCAGCCCGGCCTCGGCCACGGCGGCCAGGTAGCGGGCGAAGTCGCGCGACGACGCGCCCGGCTCGCGGCGCACGAAGCCGGCCGCCAGCTCGGCGAGCTTGGCGATGTTCACCAGCCGCTCGACGGTGTCGTACTGCGCCGCGAACACCTGCTGGCGGCGCAGCCCGATCCGCTCGATCAGGCGGTGGACGAAGCGGTCAGGCGGCATCTCGTCGAACGCCCGGCACGCGGCGCGGTAGATCCGCAGGAACGCGAGCACGCGGTCGCGGCCCTCGGGCGAGAGCCCCGTCGACTCGAGCGCGGCCTCGATCCCGCTCACCATGTCGAGCTTCCGCCGCCGCGCCAGCTGCGTGAGCCGGGCGACGTCGACCGGGCGCAGCTCGATCGGCGGCCGCGACAGCGCGCGCACGACGGCGTTCGAGTCAGCGGGGTTGGCGAGCAGCCGCAGCCAGGCCAGCACGTCGCGAACCTCCGAGCGCTGGAAGTAGGCGGACGCCGACGCGACCCGGAACGGCACGCCGCGCTCCTCGAGCGCCGAGGCCACCACCGCCCCCTCGCCGGCCGCCGAGCGGACCAACACGCACATCTGCTCGGGCGCCACTCCATCCGCGGTGATCAGCTGCTCGGCGTGGGCGGCCGCGCGCTGTGCCTCCGCGCGCGGCGAGCGGCAGTGCCAGAACGCGACGCTGCCCGTGCCCCGCGAGCGCACCCGCCGCTCGGCGCGATTGGGGATCGGCGCCACCACCGCCGCGGCGGCCGCGAGGATCCGCCGGCCGCTGCGGTGGCTGCGCTCGAGCGTGACCACGCGCGCGTCCGGGTGCTCGCGGAGGAAGTCGGCCGCGTTCTTGCCGGCTGCCCCGCGGCGGCGGCGTATCGCCTGGTCGTCGTCGGCCGCGACGGTCACGTTCCCGTGCTCCTGCGTCAGAAGCCGGAGCAGCATGCCCTCGGAGAAGCTCACGTCCTGGAAGTCGTCCACCAGCACGTGGCGGAAGCGCGCGGCCAGCCGCCGCCGCACGTGCGGCTTCTCGTGCAGCAGCGCGAACGCGCGGAGCGTCAGGTCACCGGTGTCGAGCGCGCCGCGGTCGCGGAGCAGGCGGTCGTGGTCGGCGTACAGCCGCGCGAACTCCACCTCGCGATCGGCGTGGGCGCGCTCGGCGTCGTCGCGCGCCTCCTCCGCCAGCGAGCGCGCGTGGCGGAGGTAGTCCTCGGGCGAGACCATCTCGTCCTTGAGCCGGTCGATCCGCGCCACCACGCTGCCGAGCAGGGCGGCCGGGTTGCCGCGGATCTCGTGACGGCGGAGCGTGAGCTCGTCGATGTGGTCGAGCAGGAGCGCGAGCCGGTCGGGCTGGGTGACCGGCGCGAAGAACGGGTCGACCCCGGCCTCGATCGCCTCCTCGCGCAGCAGGCGGGCACAGAGGTCGCCGAACGGCGACACCCACAGCTCCTCCCACGCCGCCTCCATGCGCGACTCGAGCGCCGCGCGCATCGCCGCGGCGGCGGGACGCGTCGGCGCGAGGACCAGGACCGCGTCGGGCGCCGTGCCCTCGGCCACGAGCCACGCGAAGCGCTCCTCGAGGGCGCGCGTCTTGCCGGTCCCGGCGCCCCCGGCGATCAGCAACGCGCCGCCGGGGTGGCTGACGGCATCGAGCTGGGCGGCGCTGAGCGCCGCGGCGGCGGGCGGCATCGCTCCTAGGATAAGGCGACGGATGGGCTCGCAGAACGGCGTCGAGGCCGCTCTTTCGGCCGATTGGCTCGGCGCCGCACGACGCTCCGCCCGCGCGGCGCGCGGCGCGCTGGCGCGCTACCCCGGCGCGACCGAGCGCGCGCGCGAGACCGGGCGCGGTGAAGGCGGCGACATGACCCTGGCGATCGACCGCGCGGTGGAGGACGCTGTGCTCGAGGAGCTGGCCGCCGTCGGCGTCGGGATCGACGCGGTCAGCGAGGAGCGCGGGCGCGTGCCGCTCGCGGGCGGCGGCCCGGCGCTGGCCGTCGTCGACCCGATCGACGGCTCGCTCAACGCCAAGCGCAGGCTGCGCCCGTTCTCGCTCTCGATCGCGGTCGCCGGCGGGGAGACCATGAGCGACGTGGAGTTCGGCTACGTGGCCGACCTGTCGTCGGAGGACGAGTGGTGGGCACTCCGGGGCGGGGGCGCGCGCCACGGCGACGAGCCGCTGTCGCTCCCGGACGACCCCGAGCTGGAGATCCTCGGCGTCGAGTCCGCGCGGCCGGAGCTGGTGGCCGCCGCGGGCGACGCGATCACGGCCACGGGTGCCCGGCGCCTCCGGATGATCGGGTCGATCGCGCTCTCGCTCTGCCACGTGGCCGCCGGTCGCTTCGACGGGCTCGTGTCGCTGCGGCCGTGCCGGTCGGTGGACGCCGCCGCGGGGCAGCTGATCGTGCGGGAGGCCGGAGGGGTCGTCGCCTTCCCCGACACGGCGGACGGGGAGCTGGGCGCGTCGCTCACGCTGTCGATGCGCTCACGCGTGGTGGCCGCGCCTTCGGCGACGGTCCTTGAGCAGCTCGGCACACTCGCGCTCCCGGTTCCCGGGTAAGGGACTCCGCATGGCAAGGCTTCGCAGGGTCGACTGCTCCGGCCCCGGGATCGTCCGGCGCCGCCGCGGGCGCGGCTTCGAGTTCCTCGACCCGGACGGCAACCGGGTGACGGACCCCGAGGACATCGAGCGGATCGCCGAGCTGGCGATCCCGCCCGCCTGGAAGGACGTGTGGATCTGCCCGGCGCCGAACGGCCACCTGCAGGCCACCGGCGTGGACGCCCGCGGCCGCAAGCAGTACCTCTACCACCGCAAGTGGCGCGAGCGGCGCGATCAGGAGAAGTTCGACGAGATGGTGAGCTTCGCCCGCTCCCTGCCGGCCATGCGGCGGCGTGTGGCCAAGCACCTGGCGGACACGGGGCTCACCCGCCGGCGCGTGCTGGCCTGCTCGGTGCGGATGCTCGACCGCGGCTTCTTCCGCGTCGGCGGCGAGGACTACGCCGTGGAGAACGAGACCTACGGCCTGGCCACCATGCACAAGTCGCACGTCAGGCTCGGCGACGGCACGCTGACGTTCGACTACCCGGCCAAGAGCGGGCAGCGGCGGGTGCAGTCGATCGTCGACCCCTACGTGCACGAGATCGTCGGCCAGCTCAAGCGGCGCCGCGGGGGCAGCCCGGAGCTGCTCGCGTACAAGGACGACCGCGGCCGCTGGCGCGACGTGAAGTCGGCCGACATCAACGCCTACGTGAAGCAGGTCACGGGCGGCGACTACTCGGCCAAGGACTTCCGCACCTGGAACGCCACCGTGCTCGCCTCCGTGGCGCTCGCGGTGTCGGGCGAGGCCGCGACGGGCTCGAAGACCGCCCGCAACCGCGCCAAGACGCGGGCCGTGAAGGAGGTCTCGCGCTACCTCGGCAACACGCCCGCGGTCTGCCGCGCCTCCTACATCGACCCGCGCGTGTTCGACCGCTTCGACTCCGGCCTGACGATCGGCGGCGCGCTGTCCGAGGTCGGCGAGACGAGCGACATGGACTCGCTGCACGGCCCGATCGAGAGTGCCGTGCTCGAGCTGATCTGCGCCGACGAGGATTCGCCCGCCATCGAGCGGGTAGCTTGAATCGATGGCCCAGACGGCGATCCTCGACATCGACGGAACGCTCGTCGACACGAACTATCAGCACGCCGTGGCCTGGTACCGCGCGTTCCGCCAGAACGAGATCGTGCTGCCCGTCTGGCGGATCCACCGGCACATCGGCATGGGCGGCGACCAGGTGATCGCGGCCCTCACCGACGAGCAGACCGAGGAGGAGAAGGGCGAGGACATCCGCTCTGCGGAGAAGGCGCTCTACCTCGCGATGATCGAGGAGGTCGAGCCGCTGGAGGGCGCTCGCGACCTGATCAGCCGGCTCAAGGACGCCGGCAAGACAGTGGTGATGGCCAGCTCCGCGAAGGACGACGAGGTGGACCACTACCTCGACCTGCTCGACGCCCGCGAGCTGGCCGACGACTGGACCACCTCCGCCGATGTCGAGTCCACCAAGCCCGAGCCGGACCTCGTGAAGGCGGCGCTCGACAAGGCGGGCGCCGACCCGGGCGAGGCGGTGATGCTCGGCGACACGCCGTGGGACTGCGAGGCCGCGAAGCGGGCCGGCGTCGAGACCGTGGCGCTGATGACCGGCGGGTTCTCCGAACAGGAGCTGACCGAGGCCGGCGCCGTGGCCGTCTTCGAGTCGCTACCCGAGCTGCTCGAGCGGATCGAGGAGACGCCGCTCGCATGAAGGTCGTGGTCACAGGGGCCACCGGCAACGTCGGCACCAGCGTGCTGCGCGCCCTCGTGCACGAGCCGCACGTGGAGTCGATCATCGGGATCGCCCGGCGGCGGCCGGACATGGTCTGGCCCAAGACGTCGTGGGTCGAGGCGGACGTATCGCGCGACGAGCTGCGCCAGCACTTCGCCGGCGCCGACGCCGTGGTGCACCTGGCCTGGCTGATTCAGCCGTCGCGCGACCTGGGCACGCTGCGCGCCACAAACGTCGAGGGCAGCCGCCGCGTGTTCTACGCCGCGGGCAGCGCGGGCGTGGGGACGCTCGTGTACGCGTCGTCGGTGGGCGCCTACTCGCCCGGGCCAAAGGACGAGCGGGTGGACGAGAGCTGGGCGACCGGCGGGGTGCAGAGCTCGTTCTACTCGCGCCACAAGGCGGAGGTGGAGTCGCTGCTCGACGGGTTCGAGCGCGAGTTCCCGCGCGTGCGCACGGTGCGCCTGCGCAAGGCCCTGATCTTCAAGCGCGAGGCGGCCGCGGAGATCCGCCGCTACTTCGCGGGACCGTTCCTGCCCGGTGCGCTGCTGCGGCGCCGGCTGATCCCGTTCGTGCCCGACGTGGACGGGCTTCGCTTCCAGGCCGTTCACTCGCACGACGTCGGCTACGCGTACCGGCTCGCGCTCGTGAGCGAGGTGAGCGGGGCGTTCAACATCGCCGCCGAGCCCGTGCTCGACCCGCGCGAGCTGGCCGACCTGATGGGCGCCCGGCAGCTGCGCGTGCCCGCCGGCGTGCTGCGCCGCGCAGCCGACACCGCATGGAAGCTGCGGCTCCAGCCGTCGCCTCCCGGCTGGGTGGACATGGCGCTCAACGTGCCGCTGATGGACGTGACCCGCGCGCGCATCGAGCTGGGCTGGGAGCCGCGCCACAGCGCCCGCGACGCGCTGATCGACCTGCTCAACGGACTGCGCGACGGCTCGGGCGTCGAGACCCCGCCGCTCCACCCGAAGGCCGGCGGACCGGCCCGCGTGCGCGAGATCGTGAGCGGCGTGGGCGGCACGTCGCGCTAGCGCGAACCTTCGGCGACGCTGTCGGCCAGGATGCCGAAAATGCGAGGGGCGGGGCTTTCGCCCCGCCCCCCAAGCCGCCACTCAGGGCGCCTCCGTTTTGGTAATCGGCTAGTCGGCGTAACCCGCGCGGTCGACGCGCGTGTGGTAGCGCTGGCCAGCCTTGCCGCCGAAGATAGCGGCGATCAGGGTGCCCAGCACCACAGCGGCGAGCGCGATCGCTCCGCCGGTGGCCAGCGAGCCCTCGTCGATCGGGATACGCGGCAGGTGCAGGCCCGAGAACACGTTGTACTTCGAGCCGAACACCGCGCCGGCGCCGGCGATCAGCAGCGTGACCAGCAGACCGATCAGCCAGGTGCCGAAGCCCTGGCGCCCGCCGTCGAAGCGCGACATGCGCCCGGCCACGTAGCCGCCGCAGAAGTACGCGAGCATCAGAGTCGCGACCAGCAGCGCTCCGCCTACGATGGAGACCGTGTTGGCGTCCTTCGCGTTGGGCGCGCCGTTGGTGAGCCCGATCGCCGCGCCCGCGGCGGCCAGGATGCTGGTGACGATCACGGCCATGCCGATCGCCACGAGCCAGCCGAAGAAGCTGGCGCCGAGGTTCATGCCGCCGAACTCGTCGCGGCGGCGCAGCTCAGCGTCGCGCGTCGTCGCGCCGTCGCGGCGCCATGCGGGGACTCCGCCCGCGCGGCGTCCGGCCGGTCGCGGCGCCGTGCGGTCGTCACGGATCCCGTTGTCGCGGATCCCGTCGTCGCGCGGTCCGTCGTCGGCGACCCGATCGTCGCGCTCCGCCGGAGCCTCGCGCGTGGCCACTCCGCCGCGCTCTCGCTCGTCTGGCACGCCATCACCATCGGCGTCTCGTCTGAACAATCTCATCTCTCTCCTCCTTCGACCGCCCGCGCCGTTCCTTGGCGGTTACGACCCTCGTGGGGCGGGTCACGCGATTGGGGTACGGCCTAGAAGTACCCGGTAGGGCGCCGGATTACGCCTTGCCGCGCAGCAGGTCGTCGGCAGGGATCGCCGCGAGGCGGCGCGCGCGGAGCCGGTTGCACACCGCTCTGATGCGCTCCCGCCAGTCGGGTCCGGCCACGGCGAGCTCCACGATGTCGCCGCGGTCCACCTCGTCGAGCGCGGCCGAGCCGACCAGCTGCACCTCGCCGCGCACGGCGGATGCGCCCGCGGTATGGGCCAGGAGGCTCTGCGTGTAGGTGAAGCCGTGGGCGGGCGCGCCGTAGTAGATGTGGCCGGTCACGCCGAGGTCGCGAGCCAGGCGCTTGACCTGCGAGCGCGTGCCCATCCAGCGGACCGGCCCACCGGGCTTGAGTCGCGGCAGCGCGTCCGAGCCCGTGCCACGGATCGCCGCGAGCGTGGTGGCGTCCACCGAGCCGCTGAGGCCGATCGATGCCGAGCCGCCGTCACGGCGCAGCTCGCGGGCGACCTCGGAGGCCATCGCCGCCGGGGTGTCCACGATCAGCCCCACCTCGGGCCGCTTGGTCGTGACGCTCGTGGTCGGCCCGCCGCCGAACACCTTGGCGAGCGCGTTGAAGGAGTCGTCGCTCATCACGCCCCAGCCCACGCTGAGCATCACCGCGAGGGCGCTCGCGGCGGCGCGCGGCGAGGGCAGTGTCGGGACGCGCGGCGTGAGCCGCTCGCGCCACGTGCGCGGGGCGGCGCCGAGCGCCACGGGCTGCGTCACGGGAGCACCGACCACGGGGTCGTGCTCGCGCCGCCACGCCACGTAGCGGCGCACTCCCTCGCCGAACGGCGTCGACGCGCGCCAGCCGAGCTCGTGGAGCGCGCGCTCGCTCGACACCTCCTTGCCGCCGAAGTCGCCGGTCCGCGCCTCGGTGTGCACGATCTGCACGTCGCCGAGCAGGTCCTTCACCGTGTGGGCGATCTCGGCGATCGTCGTGGTCTCGGTGCCGGCGAGGTTGTAGACGCGGTTGGCGGCCTCCGGGCGGAGCCCCTCCACCACGCCCGCCGCGAGGTCCTCGACGTAGACGAAGCGCCGCCCCTGGCTGCCGTCGCCCGCGATCGTGAGCGGCTCGCCCTTGATCGCGCGCTCGACCATCGCCGGCACCACCGCCGCCACGCGGGCGCGCGGCCCGTACGGGATGCCGAAGCGGAGGATCGTGTAGTCGACGTCGTAGAGCTCCTTGTAGGAGCGGCAGTAGAGCTCGCCGGCGAGCTTGGTGGCGCTGTAGAGGTGTGCCGGGTGCGCGAGCGGCGTGGCCTCGTCGACTGCGGTCGGCTCGCAGTCGCTGTAGACCCAGATCGTGCTCCCGTAGACCACGCGGCCCGTACCCGTCGCGCGCGCGGCCTCGAGCACCGCGGCGGTGGCGCGGGAGTTGAGCCGCTCGGCGCCCGCCGGGTCGTCCTTCACGTGGCCCACGTCGGCCATGGCGGCCAGGTGGACGACGGCGTCGCAGTCCTCCATCGCCTCGACGAGCGCCGCGACGTCGGCGGCGTCGCCGATGTGGGTGTCGACCGTGCCGGGCTCGTGGTGCGGCGACTCGCGGAGGTCGAAGATCCGCGGCTCGTAGCCGCGGCGCACGAGGGCGTCCACGACGTGCGAACCGATGAAGCCGGAGCCGCCGGTGACGAGCACGCGCGTGCGGGCGCTCTCGGATGCCTGGGGCGATTGGGTCAAGGTCTCGAAAGGTTGCCTCGCACTTCGCCGGTCCCCCTGCGGTCCCCGGCGCGAAGCTCAGGCTACGGCGCGCATCGGCCGGACGGCGGCTGCCGCGCGCGGCGAGAGGATAGGCGATCCGGGGCCGGGAGCGCCCGCGATCCGAGCGGTGTGAGCTGCCGGGTCAGCCGGCCCGCGACCCGTTCGCGCCCGGGCGCGTGTGCATCACCGTGTCGATGATGCCGTACTCGACCGCCTGCTCCGGCGACATGAAGCGGTCGCGCTCCATGTCCGAGCGCACCTGATCGACGGCCCTGCCGGTGTGCTTGGCGTAGATCTCGTCGAGCCGCTGGCGCAGGTCGAGCACCTCGCGCGCGTGGATCTCGATGTCGGCGGCCTGGCCCTCGTAGCCGCCCGACGGCTGGTGGATGAGGATCCGGCTGTTGGGGAGCGCGTGGCGCTTGCCGTGCGCGCCGCCCGCCAGCAGCAGGGCGCCCATCGACATCGCGATGCCGACGCAGACCGTCTGCACGTCGGGCTTGATGAACTGCATCGTGTCGTAGATCGCGAGGCCCGCGTAGACGTGCCCGCCGGGCGAGTTGATGTAGACCGAGATGTCCTTGTCGGGGTCCTCGGACTCGAGGTGGAGGAGCTGCGCCACGGCGAGGTTCGCGATCTGGTCGTCGATCGGCGTGCCGATGAAGATGAGCCGCTCGCGCAGGAGGCGCGAGTAGATGTCGAACGCGCGCTCGCCACGAGCGTCCTGCTGCACGACCATCGGGACCATCGGCACGGCTCTCAGTCCTCCTCGTCCTCGGCGCCGCCGAGCCAGCGCAGGAGCGCGGTCCGGGTAAAGCGCCAGTCGTCGCCCAGCTTACGACCGGGGAGCTCACCCTTCTTCGCCATCGCCTCGACGGTCTCCTCGTCGGTGCGGAGGAGGTCGGCCGCCTCGGCGGTGGTCAGCACGTCGGCGTCGTGCGCCGGCACGAACGAGGCATGGCCGACCGTGAGCGAGTCGTCGGCGGTCTCGACCACCACGCGGCGGGTGCCGCCCTGCCTCGAGGGCGACCCTCCGCCGATGCGTCCGAGCGCCGCGAGCTTGCGCGGCGAGTCGGGGTCCACGTAGCGCGACACGAGCCCGCTCACGAGGTCCTGCTTGGACGTCTTCAGCTCGAAGGCCGCGCGGTCGAGGTCCTGGGCGGCGAGGGCCGGGAGCCGGACGTATAGGGGCTTGCGCTCGTTCTGCATATCGCGATAGCACGATAGCAACGCTCGGGCCACAGCCCCCTTCGCATGCACGAGGCCCCGCTCGCGGGCGGGGCCTCGTAACTGCCGGAGTTGCTCGGCACGGTTACGGCCGGACCAAAACCTCGACCTGACCGGTCGTCAGCCGCGACGAGGTGTCGATCTGCGGGTGCCCGGTCTCGACGGGCGTCTGCACCGACGTGGTGATCTGCACGTGGCCGAGGCCGGTGCGGATGTGGCGCGCCTTCACGAACTCGCAGCCGCGTGACCGGCCGACCGCGATCATGCGGTTCGCGTACTCGCGCCACGCGTCCGCCTTCGCGGTGTGTCCGGCGGCCCGCTCGGTCGACTCGTTGGCCAGCGCCGCATTGACGTCGTCGGCGATCTCGCTGCAGTAGCTGTCCAGGTCGCTGTCGCCCGTCGGATCGGACTTGATCCTCCCGGTCGCGAGCAACTTGGTCGGCGTCACCACCTTGCCGCCCGTCGCGCCGGCGTGGCGTGCCTGCACGAAGTGGCAGCCCTTGTCGTTCGCGTCGCGGGCCATGTACTCGGCGAGCGCGTACCACGCCGTGGCGCTGTCGGCGTCGCCGTGC
>JBJMLK010000222.1:0-28416 GCA_045805345.1 Thermoleophilaceae bacterium
CTTCGAGTTCTCTGACCTCGGCGTCGTAGGCGACCTGCACAAGATCGTGCCGAAGCTGACCGAGGCCCTGAAGGCCAAGAAGGGCGGCTGATCGACCGATGGCCGTGAATCCAGCCGAGTTCCCGCCGCCCGTCGACTCCGGCAAGGAGTTCGTCGGCCGGCCGACAGATCCCGAGGACGAGCGGATCGAGGTCGGCGTCGTGATCGTGGGCGGCGGGCCCGCCGGGCTCGCGTGCGCGATCCGGCTGATGCAGCTGCTCGAGAACGAGCCGCAGCTCAGCGAGCAGCTCGGCGAGGTGCCGGTGGCCCTGATCGAGAAGGGCAAGACCACCGGCTCGCACCTGCTCTCGGGGGCGATGATGGAGCCCTCGGCCATGCACCGGCTCTTCCCGGACCTTCCGGAGGAGGACTGGCCGACCTACGGCTCGGTTCCGAAGGACACGGTCTACTTCATGACCAAGCGGAACTGGATTCCGCTGAAGCCCACGCCGCCCCCGTTCCGCAACCACGGCAACCACGTGACGTCGGTTGCCCAGCTCGGCCGCTTCCTGGGGGAGAAGGCGGAGGAGGCCGGCGTCTACATCCTGCCGGAGACCGCCGGCTACAAGCTGCTCGTGGAGGACGGCGTGGTGCGCGGCGTGCGCACCGGCGACAAGGGCCGCGGGCGCGACGGCGAGGAGCTCGGCAACTTCGAGCCCGGCTCCGACCTGATCGGCCGCGCGACCGTGCTGGCCGAGGGCACGCAGGGCCACCTCGCGGGCGCCGCGATCGGCCACTTCGGCCTGAACTCCGACGACCCGCCTCAGTGGGAGCTCGGGGTCAAGGAGGTCTGGGAGGTCCAGAAGCCGCTCGACCGCGTGATCCACACGATGAACTGGCCGCTCCGGCCGAGCGCCAAGTACCGCGAGTTCGGCGGCAGCTTCATCTACCCGATGGGCGAGGACAAGGTCTCGATGGGCCTGGTGGTCGGACTCGACTACCGCGACGCCACGTTCTCGGTCCACGATGCGTTCCAGGAGTTCAAGACCCATCCGATGGTCCGCAAGATCCTCGAGGGCGGGAAGCGGGTTGCCTGGGGCGCGAAGACGATCCCGTCGGGCGGCTACTTCGCGATGCCGGACAAGCTCTGGGCGCCGGGCATGGTCATCGCGGGCGACAGCGCCAGCATGGTCAACATCCCCAAGCTCAAGGGCGTCCACCTGGCGATGCACGCGGGCATGTACGCGGCCGAGGCGATCTTCGAGCGCCTCAAGTCGGGCGACGTGGGCGACCTCTCGAACTACCAGGACAAGATCGAGGGAAGCGTCATCACGAAGGACATGCACCGCTCGCGCAACATGCGCCAGGTTTTCTCGAAGGGGTTCTTCGTCGGCGGTGCGCTCGCGAACATGCTGGAGCTCTCCGGCGGGCGGTTCCCGCCGACGCACTTCCACACGCACGACGACGCCGCCGTGGACGTGTTCGTGGGCAACCGCGACAAGCGCTACCCGAAGCCCGACGGCAAGTACATCTTCGACAAGCTCTCGAGCGTCTTCGCCACGGGCAACGCCACGCGCGACGACGCACCCAACCACATCCGGATCCGCAAGGAAGTGCCGTTCGAGCTCGCGCTGATGTGGCGCAACATGTGCCCGGCGCAGGTCTACGAGCTGCCCGACGAGGTGCTGGAGAAGCTCCAGAACGGCCGCGAGGAGCTGGAGGGCACGACCGTCGACCTCCAGATCACGCCCTCGAACTGCGTCCAGTGCGGCGCGATCACCGCCAAGGGCGGCCGGCTGACGCCTCCAGAGGGTGGCGACGGCCCCAACTACCAAGTCACCTAGCCGGCTGCAAACCTTCGCAGTGCTGCGTCCTCGGTCGCTCGCGTGCGGAGCACGCGTCGCTCCCTGCGTCCTTGCCCTGCTCGGTTTTCGCTCGGCTATGCGACTTGGTGCCCAGACCACCTAGCCCGCGGGCAGCAGCGGATCTGAGCGCTGCGCGCGCGTCGCGCCCGGTCCCGGCCTGACGCGCAGCTCGGCCGGTTCGATCTCGCGCTCGCAGTGGGCGCAGGTGAGCCGCGGGTCGGCGTCGTGGCCGCACGCGGTGTGCACGACCACGCGCGGCGGCCCCTTCTCTCCCGCCACGTGGCGGTCGCCCCACTGCATCAGCGCCACGAGCACCGGGTTGAGGTCGCGGCCGCGCTCCGTGGCCCGGTACTCGTACGACTCCGGCTGCTCGCTGTAGAGCCGCCGCTCCAGGAGCCCGTGCTCCACCAGCGTGTCGAGGCGGTCGCTCAGGATGTTGCTGGCGATGCCGGTCCCGCGCTTGATGTCCGCGAACCGGCGGCGCCCGAGCAGCACCTCGCGCATCACGAGCAGCGTCCAGCGCTCGCCGACGACCGCGAGCGTCGAGGCGATCGAGCAGTTCTGGCCTTCGAAGGGTCGGTAGGGCATGGCGCGAGCCTAGGCGCGGGCCGGGACGGTTGCGGGTGCCACGGCGGCGTGGCGGCGGACGTCGCCGATCGCCAGCGCGGCCAGCCCCGCGGCGGCGGCCGCTCCGATCATGAACCCCCAGCCGCCGCGGAACGGGGCCATGGGATCGTGCGGCGACGGGCTGCGCAGGATCGCGACGAGGATCGCCACGCCGAGCACGCTGCCGATCTGCCGCGCCATCATCAGCACCGCCGTGCCGGTGGCGAAGCGCGCCGGCGGAAGCGACGCCGCGGCCGCGCTCGACAGCGGCGCGAGCGTCAGCCCCACGCCGGCGCCGGTGAGCAGCAGCCCGGGGAGTATCGCGCCGGCGAAGTCAGGTGTCGGCCCGGCCTGCGACAACCACCACGTGCAGCCGAGCGCGAACACGATGCCGCCGAGACCGGCGAGGACCCGCTGCGGAACGCGGTTCGCCAGCCGGCCCGAGACGACCGCGAACGTGGCGGCCAGGAGCGGGCCTGGCGCGATCGAGAGCCCGGCGAGGAGCACGGAGTCGTGCCACGGCCCGGTGAGGAACAGGACCGACTGGAGCAGCATCGCCGCGAACGCGGCGCCGAAGAGGAACATCGCAGTCGACGCGAATGCGAACGACCGCACGCGCACCATGGCGAGGTCGACGACCGGCGACTCGTGCGTGATGGAGCGCGCCGTGAACACGAGGACGCCGACGCTCGCCGCGCAGAGCGCGCCGATCGTGCGCCCGTCGCCCCAGCCCCAGTCCGGCGCCTGGACGAGCGCGAGCGCCAGTGTCCCGATCGACGCGATCAGCACTCCCGTCCCGAGCAGGTCCGGCAGCCGCGAGCCCGTTTCGTCGCGCGACTCGACCAGGAGGCGGGCGGCCCACACGCCCGCGGCCAGGCCGACCGGCAGGTTGACCAGGAACACCAGGCGCCAGCTGCCCTCCACGAGCAGGCCGCCCAGCGGCGGCCCCGCCGCGGCGGCGATCCCGCCGACCGCCGCCCAGATGCTGATCGCCACGGCGCGGCGCTCGGGCTCGAACTCCGGCAGGAGCAGCGCCAGCGAGGTCGGCACCAGCACGGCGGCGCCCGCGGCCTGGGCGACGCGCGCCGCCACGAGCGCCGGAACCGACGGCGCGAGGCCGCAGAGCGCGGAGCCGAGGAGGAACAGCGCGAGCCCGCCCAGGAAGCCGCGACGGCGCCCGAAGCGGTCCGCGAGCCGGCCGGCCGGCACGAGCAGCGCCGCGAAGACGATCGCGTACGCGTTGAGCACCCACGAGAGGCCGGCCACGCTCGAGCTCGGGAAGTCGCGGGCGATGTCGGGGAACGCGATGTTGACGATGAAGAGGTCGAGGCTCGCCACGAACACCGCGATCGAGACGGCGGTCAGGACCTTCCACTGGCGTGTCATCGGCGGCTCCCCGTCGGCGTTGGCAGTTGCAAAGTGCAACCAGCCTACAGAGGCTGGTTGCAATTTGCAACCAGCGGCGGGCGTGGCCCCGGCCTCGGCGGCCGCGAATACGCTGCGCCGGTGGCAAGGCCGGGCAGACAGCAACCGCGGCGCGCGTCGGTCGTCGGCGCGGGCTCGTTCGGCACCGCGGTGGCGATCGTGCTCGAGCGGGCGGGGGTGCGCACCACCCTCCTGTGCCGCACGCGCGAGCAGGCCGAGCGGCTCGCCGAGACGCACGAGAACGAGCGCTACCTCGAGGGCGTGCGGCTCCCGGAGCGGCTCAAGGTGCGCGCGCTCGGCACGCGCGACGACCAGTTCCACCGGGTCGACCTCGTGTTCCTGGCCGTGCCGTCGGCCGGCATCGACGAGGCGATCGCGGAGCTCACGCGGCAGGGCGTGAGCGACGGCGCCGGGGTCGTGTCGCTCACCAAGGGACTCGTGCCGCCGGACGGCACGCCGCCGACCGTGGCGCTCGAGCGCGCCTTCGGGGTGGAGCGTGTGGCCTGCGTCGGCGGCCCGGCGCACGCGCGCGAGATGGTCGACGGCGGGGCGGGGCTGATCTGCGCTTCGCACTCGCCCGCGCTCGCGCGGCGCGTGGCCGAGGTGTTCCGGGCCGGGCGGATCGTGTGCGAGGACTCGGACGACCCGGTCGGCGTGGAGCTGGCGGGCTGCGCCAAGAACGCGGCGGCGCTGGCGGCGGGAGCCACCGAGTCCCAGGGGCTCAACGCCGCGGGCATGGCGGCGGCGGACATCTTCGGCGAGGTGCTCGCGCTCGCCGAGCAGAGCGGCGGCCGGGCGCGCACGTTCCTCGGGCGAGCCGGCACCGGCGATCTGGTGGCCACCGCGCTCGCGCCGACCTCGCGCAACCGCAGCGCCGGCGAGCTGCTCGCGCAGGGCGTGCCGGGGAGCGAGATACCCGGGCGGCTCGGGCAGGCGGTGGAGGCGCTCGAGACCGTCTCGCTGCTCGCGCACGCCATCGAGCGCGCCGGCGTCTCGGCGCCGATCACGTCGGCCCTCGCGCGGCTGATCGCCGGCACTCTGCCGCTCGAGGAGTGGGTGGCGCTGGTCCGCGTCTCGCAGCCCGAGCCACCGCGCCGCGGCGGCCGGATGCGTTCATGGTGGCTGCGCGTGAGGGCGCGGCTGCGCTCGGTTTTCGGCGTGGACGCCGCTCTCTAGACTGGATCGTGAGATGAAGACCGACATCCATCCCGAGTACGTCGAGGCACACGTCCGCTGCACCTGCGGCAACGAGTTCACGACCCGTTCGACCAAGCCCGAGCTGCACGTGGAGATCTGCTCCAACTGCCACCCGTTCTACACCGGCCGTCAGAAGCTGGTCGACACCGGGGGACGTGTCGAGCGGTTCAAGCGCCGGCAGGCCAGGGCCGGCGGCAAGCGCCGCTAGCCGGCGCCGCCGGAACTCCGCACCAGCGGGCCTGTTGTCGTAGGGCCATGCGCATCCGCCTCCCACTCGCATTCCTGATCGTCGCCGCGCTCGCGATGCCCGCAGCCGCGAGCGCGAAGGGCCCTGCGGCCGTGCACCTCAAGAGCTGCACGACCGGCGACAAGCCCAGCGAGCGGCAGGCCACCTTCAAGTCGTGGATGCACTCGGTTACCGGAAGCGCGCGGATGGCGGTGCGCTTCAAGCTCGTGGCCCAGACCACGGGGCGGAGCGCGGAGCGCGTCGATAGCCCGCAGGAGCTCAACACCTGGCACCGCTCGCACACCGGCGTCACGCGCTACGTGTACTCGCAGACGATCAAGCGGCTCGAGAAGGGCACCACGTACCGCATGGTCGTCAAGTACCGCTGGTACGACGCGAACGGCGAGGTGATCAAGCGCGCCAAGCGCACCTCACACGAGTGCGAGCAGACCGGCGACCTCCCCAACCTGATCGTCGCCGGCGTGAGCTACGACCCGTCCGACGTCGGCACCTGGCACTACGGCGTCACCGTGAAGAACAAGGGCAAGAGCCTGGCGGAGAACTTCGTGGTCACGCTGATCGTCGACGGCGCCGTGGTCGACGAGCGCACAGTCGAGCTGCTCGAGGCCGGCGAGAGCACGACCGTCGAGCTGAACGGGCCGCCGTGCGTGCACCTGCGGGCGATCGCCGACTACGACCACACCGTGACCGAGAAGCACGAGGACGACAACTCGTTCAGCTCGACCTGCCCGTGAGGCTCACGGGCGCCGTCACGTGCGCCGATAGCATGACGGCATGAGCGACGAAGCCGTCCAGACTCGCCGCGACGAGGAGGGCCTCCAGAGCCGCCGTGACGCCCCGGTGGGCGGCCAGGCGGTGCTCGAGGGCGTGATGATGCGCGGCGTCTCCACGTGGGCCGTCGCCGTCCGCAAGCCCGCCCCCGAGCAGGTGGCCGACGGGCGCGTGATGCCGCGGGGCGAGATCCCCACCGGCGAGATCGAGGTCACCTCGGAGCCGCTGGTCTCGTGGGTTCGCCGCCACCGCCTGCTCCGGCTGCCGATCGTGCGCGGCGTCGTCGCGCTCGCGGAGTCGCTGAAGATCGGCTTCAAGGCGCTCGGCATCTCCGCCAGCGCGCAGGTCGACGAGGCGGGCGGCGAGGAGGAGCTGGGCCGTGGCGCCTGGATCGGGACCGTCGTCGTGTCGGTGCTGTTCGCGGTGGGCCTGTTCTTCCTGGTGCCGGTCGGGATCGCCAGCCTGCTCAGGTCGCACCTCCATCCGGCGATCGTCTTCGTGCTCGTCGAGAAGGTGATCCGGATCGCGATCTTCCTCGGCTACCTCTGGCTCATATCGCGCATGAAGGAGCTCCAGCGCGTGTTCCAGTACCACGGCGCGGAGCACAAGACGATCTCCTGCTACGAGTCCGGCCTTCCGCTCACGCCCGAGAACGCCAAGCAGTTCTCGCGGCTCCACCCGCGCTGCGGCACCAGCTTCCTGCTGATCGTCATGGTCGTGGCGATCGTCGTGTTCGCGCCGCTCGGCACGCCGGCCTGGTACATCCTCTTCCCCTCGCGCGTGCTCGGCATCCCGCTGGTCGCGGGCCTGGCGTTCGAGCTGATCAAGGTGTTCGGCAAGAACCGCGACAAGCGCTGGGCGCAGATCCTGATGTGGCCCGGCATGCAGCTCCAGAAGCTCACCACGCGACAGCCCGACCTCACGCAGCTCGCGGTGGCGATCGCGGCGCTCGAGGCCGTCCTCGCCGTCGAGAACCCGGAGCAGGCGAGCGAGGAGGACCGGGTGGGCATGGAGGTCGTCGCCTAGAGGCGGCCGCGGCCCGGCCGCGCCGCGCATTAACCTCGATCGCGTGATCGAGCGGCTGGTGGAGCAGATCGAGGAGCGCTTCGAGGAGCTCTCGAAGCAGATGACCGACCCCGAGGTGATCGGCGACCGCGAGCGCTACGCCGAGGTCGGTCGCGCCTACCGCGGGCTCGAGCCCGCGCAGGCCCTGGCCACGGAGTACCGCAAGGCGGCCAGCGACGCGGCCGGCGCGCGCGAGCTGCTCGAGGACGGCGACGACTCCGAGTTCCGCGAGCTGCTTCGCACCTCGGAGGAGCGGCTCGGCGAGCTGGAGGACGAGATCCGGCTCGCGATGGTCGCGCCCGACCCGAACGACGAGAAGGACGTGATCGTGGAGGTCCGCGCCGGCACCGGGGGCGAGGAGGCCGGGCTGTTCGCCGGCGACGTCTACCGGATGCTCACCCGCTACGCGGAGCGGCGCGGGTTCAAGCACGAGCCGCTGTCGGTGTCCGACGGCGACTACACGTTCGCGATCCGGGGCCGCGGCGCCTACAGCGTCTTCAAGTACGAGGGCGGCACGCACCGGGTGCAGCGCGTCCCCGAGACCGAGTCGCAGGGCCGGATCCACACCTCGACCGCCACGGTGGCCGTGCTGCCGGAGGTCGAGGACGTGGAGGTGCACGTGGACCCGAACGACCTGCAGATCGACGTCTACCGCTCCTCGGGGCCGGGCGGGCAGTCGGTCAACACCACCGACTCCGCGGTTCGGATCACCCACAAGCCGAGCGGTCTCGTCGTGTCGATGCAGGACGAGAAGTCGCAGCTCCAGAACCGCGAGAAGGCGATGCGCGTGCTGCGCGCGCGGCTGTACGAGCAGGAGCTCGCCGCCCAGCAGGCCGAGCTCTCCGCCGAGCGCCGCTCGCAGGTCGGGACCGGGGAGCGGTCGGAGAAGATCCGCACCTACAACTTCCCGCAGGACCGCGTCACCGACCACCGCGTGAAGGTCACGCGCGGCAACCTCCCGGGCGTGCTCGCGGGCGAGCTCGACGAGTTCACGGCCGCCCTCGAGGCGGAGGAGAAGCGCCAGAAGCTCGAGTCGAGCTCGCTCGTCGAGGGCTGATGGCCACCGCGGTACCCACGCTGCGCGGCGCGGTGGCCGCGGCGGCGGCTCGGCTGGAGGCCGCCGGCTGCGACTCGCCGCGCCTCGACGCCGAGCTGCTCGCCGCGCACGCGCTGGGCGTCGGCCGCGAGCGGATCCACCTCGACGCCCGCGAGCCGCTCGAGGCCTCCGCCGGGCGCCGTTTCGAGGAGCTCGTGGCGCGCCGCGCGGCTCGCGAGCCGGTTGCGTACATCGTCGGACGGCGCGCGTTTCGCGGCATCGAGCTGGCCGTCGATCCGCGGGTGCTGATCCCGCGGCCCGAGACCGAGCTGCTGGTGGAGGTGGCGCTCGAGCTTCCGGCGGGTGCGTGGGTCCACGACCTGGGCACGGGATCCGGCGCGATCGCGCTCGCGCTCGCCGCCGAGCGACCCGACCTGCGCGTGACCGCGTCCGACGTCTCGCCCGCCGCGCTCGAGGTCGCGCGCTCGAACGCGCGCCGCCTCGGCCTGCCCGTGGAGCTGTCCGACGGGTCCGGCCTGCCGGCCGCCGACCTCGTGGTGGCCAATCTCCCCTACGTGGCGGACGGGGAGTGGGACGCGCTCGCGCCGGAGATCCGGCTGTACGAGCCGCGCATCGCCGTCGTCGCCGGCCCGGACGGGCTCGAGGCGATCCGCTCCGCGGTGGCCGATCGCGGCGCCGCGGGCGCGGCCATCGCCCTCGAGCACGCGCCCGCCCAGGCCGGCGCCGTGCGGTCGCTCCTGGCGGACGCCCGCACCCTGCGCGACCTCGCGGGGCACGAGCGCGTGACGGTCGGACGGCTGCCCTGACAGCCGCCGAGGTAGCGGCCTTCGAGCGCTGCCTGCGGCGCGGGGGCGTGGCCCTCTTCCCGGCCGACACCGTGTACGGGCTCGCGGCCGCGGCCGACTCGCGCGGCGCGGTCGAGCGGCTCTACCAGTTGAAGGGGCGGCCGGCCGCGCAACCCGCGGCGGTCATGTTCTTCGCGCTAGAACCGGCGCTGGCGGCTCTGCCCGAGCTGGGACCGCGTACGCGCGCCGCGCTCGGGCGGCTGCTGCCGGGCGCCGTCACGGCGATCGTGCCGAACCCCGGCCGCCGCTACCCGCTCGCATGCGGCCCGCGCCCCGACCGGCTCGGGCTGCGCGTGCCCGACCTGCGCGGCCGGCTCGAGCCGCTGGGCGCCGCGCGGGTGGCCGTGCTCCAGTCGAGCGCCAACCCCTCGGGCGGCGCCGACGCCCGGCGCGTGGAGGACGTGGATCCCGCGCTGCGCGAAGGCGTTGATCTCGTGCTCGACGGCGGCGAGCTGCCCGGCGTGCCGTCGACCGTGGTCGACCTGACGGGCTACGAGACGGGCGATCGGCACGAGATCCTGCGGGTGGGGGCGCTGCCGCCTGACCGGGTGGCGGCGGCGCTGGCGCCCTAGCGCCAACTCTCCAACCCAATCCCCCACGGGCGGGTTATTGCAGGTGAACAAGTTTTCGTCGCATCTTGCGGGGAACATTGTGCTTAAGCACACGCTGCCCCCGTCCTGGGAAGGCGCGCCGGTAAACCCCATCCGGCGCTAGTGGGGCTGCAGAGGGACATAGGGAGGGATCGCAGCACCAGGCCGCATCAGCGGCTAGACGGACGTACGAGTTTTCGCCAAGCGCAAGAAGGTGATCTTTCGTGAGGCCGGGACTCATGGAAAAATCAGAGGAACAGCGCCGCTTCGCGCATCAGACCAGGACGGTCACGTCTCCGCTCCACGAGAGTGGCTACGGCGCGCTGGTCCTGGAGCGCCTGGCAAAGCAGGTGTGCCGGATTGCCGGCGTCGAGTGGTCGTGCATCTTCGTGCGCGATCGCCGCGACCCACGTTCGGTGATCGCCGCCGCCGGCCACGGCCTGCCCTGGGAGCTCCTCGGCACGCGAATCGGCGCGGACGAGGGCGGTCTCGCGAGCGTGCTGATGACGGGCGAGCCCGCGATGGTCGCCGACTACGGCGACCTCGTCGGCAACGAGAGCGGCCAGCTGCGCGGCTGCGCGGCCGTGGCGCTTCCGATCCAGTGGAACGGGACCGTGGGCGGCGCGCTCTCGGCGGCGTCGACGACGCCGGGCGAGACGTTCGGCGACGAGCAGCTCGAGCTGCTGTCCGAGCTGGCCGACCTTGCGGCCGCGGCTCTCGAGCACGCGCACGGCGGCCACCACTTCGACGAGCTCATGCACGCGCACGTCGAGGCCCTCGCCGCGGCGATGGACATGCGCGACCGCCGCACGGCGCGCCACTCCGAGGACGTCGTCAACCTCGCGCGGGCGGTCGGCGAGCTGCTCCACCTCGACGGCGCGTCGCTGCTCGAGCTCGAGTTCGCCGCCCGGCTCCACGACGTCGGCAAGATCCGCGTGCCCGACGCCGTCCTCCACAAGCCCGGCCCGCTCGATGAGGACGAGTACCAGGTGATCCGCTGCCACTCCGCCTGGGGGGCGGAGACGCTCTGCGGCATCCCCGGGCTCGAGGCGGTCGCTGCCCTCGTTCGCTTCCACCACGAGCGCTGGGACGGCGGCGGCTATCCCGACGGGCTAAGCGGTGCGCGGATCCCGCTCGCGAGCCGGATCATCAGCGCCTGCGACGCGTACGCGGCGATGACCGCCGACCGCCCGTACCGCGAGGCGATGCCGGCGGGCAAGGCGCTCGCCGAGGTTATGTCCGGCTCGGGAACACAATTCGATCCCGCGGTTGTCGAGGCGCTCGCACACGCCGTCGGGGGCCACGGCTGAGAGCTTCCCCCAGGCGCCGCCGCTCACCCCCTCGGAGCGTCGGCGCCCCATCGAAGGAGGGGCGCCGGCGCCTGTCCCCTCGGGCGCCGGCGCCCGGTCTTCCCTGCGGGGTGCCGGCTTGTCGTACCCCTCGACGCCGCCGGCCCCTGTCTCGGTGATCCCCACGCGCGTTTTGCCGCAAACTGCGGCTTTATTCGCGGGGCGGCGTGGCGCGGCGCGGCGTGGTAGTCCGCACGCAAACTGCGGCTTTTGAGGAGGATCCCGGCGCTGACTCATCACTCAAGCCGGCTATGGCCGGCTCAAGTGATGAATGGATACGGCGGAGGGCGCTCGCGCCCGTTCGTTGCCCCGGCCGGATACGTTGCGGGCCGTGGCCGCGCCCCTGTTCGAGCTCAACGACGTTCACGCATCCAGAGGCGGCGCGCCCGTCCTCAAGGGCGTCGACCTGACGCTTCGCGACGGCGCCACCGCCCTGCTCGGTCCGTCCGGCGCCGGCAAGTCGACGTTGCTGCGGCTGCTCAACCGGCTGGCGGATCCGGATCGCGGGACTGTCGCGTTTCGCGGCCAGGATGTGCGAGCGCAGGACCCGCGTGCGCTCCGACGGCGCGCCTGCCTCGTACCCCAGCTGCCGGCGCTGCTCCCCGGCACGGTGGCCGACAACCTGCGCTTCGGGCCCGCCCTCGTGGGGAAGGCGCCTGGCGCGGCGCGGCCGCTCGAGCTCGCCGGGCTGTCGGCGCGGTTCGCCGACCGCGAGGCCGCCCAGCTGTCGGTGGGCGAGCAGCAGCGCGTGATGCTCGCGCGGGCGCTGGCCCTCGAGCCCGAGACGCTGCTGCTGGACGAGCCCACCTCGGCGCTCGACGAGCGGACCCGCGCGGGCGTCGAGGCCACGCTGGCCGAGCTGGGCGAGCGGACCGGCGTGTCGATGGTGATCGTCACCCACGACCGCGGCCAGGCGAACCGCCTCGCCACGCGGATAGTGACGCTGATCGACGGCCGGGTGACCGCGTGATCGCCACGACGTCGATCCACGTCTCGATCGGCGAGGTGGCCGCGAGCATCGCGCTGGTGGCGATCGCCGCCGCGGTGTCGTTCTGGCGGCGCGCCCAGCTCGAGAAGGACCTCGCCGTGGCCGTCATCCGGTCGTTCGTGCAGCTCACGGCGGTCGGCTACGTGATCCAGGCGATCTTCGACTCCGACAGCCTCTGGCTCGTCGCGCTCCTGGTGGCTGTGATGGTCGGCTTCGGCTCGCTCACGGCGCGCAGCCGCGCCAGGGCCGTGCCCGGCTCGCTGAAGCCGATCGCCATCGCGCTCTCGACCTCGGCGGTCGTGACGATCGGACTCGTGCTGGCGCTCGGCGTGTTCGACCCGCGCCCGCGCTACCTCGTGCCCGTCAGCGGGATGGTGATCGGAAACGCGATGACCGCCGCGGCGGTGTCGCTCAACCGGCTGGCGGACGAGGTGCACGGCTCGGCCCTCACGATCGAGGCAACGCTGGCGCTGGGCGCCACCGCGTGGGAGGCGTCGCGCGACCTGGTCACGCGGAGCCTCCGGTCGGGGATGATCCCGCTGATCGACTCCACGAAGACGACGGGGGTCGTGTTCTTCCCCGGCACGATGGTCGGGATGCTGCTCGCCGGCGCGCGCCCGCTCGACGCGGTCCGGCTGCAGCTGATCCTGCTCTGGTCGCTGCTGGGCAGCGTGGCACTGTCGTCGGTGCTGGCCACCAGCCTGGGCTACCGCGGCTTCTTCACCGCGGCCCACCAGCTCAAGGAGCTCGAGACCCGTCCTTCGGCAGCCGCACGACCTCGAACTCGCCGGTCTCCAGCTCGTGCTCCACGCCGGCTTCGATCTCGGCTTCGGCGGGCTCGGGCTCGCCGCTAGCCATGCTGGCCCGGCGCGCCTGGAACTGGCGGAAGCGCTTGAGCTTCAGGATCTCGAGCACGAGCACCAGGTAGACGCTCGCCGCCATCGCGGTGAGGCCGAAGCCGACCAGGACCGCCACCCACTTCGCGTCGAAGTGGCCGTGGTGGTCGGAGTAGGGGACGAAGCGCAGGGCCAGCGCGAGCGCCGCCATCGTCATCGTCCAGCCGTAGAGGTAGAGCGTGGTGCGCCGCTGCGAGAAGCCGATGTTCGCGAACCGGTGATGGAAGTGCGAGCGGTCGGCCTGGTAGACGGGGCGGCGGTACTTGATCCGCTTGGCCACGACGAAGCTCGAGTCGAGGATCGGCACCGCGAGCACGACCAGGGGGAAGGCGACGCCCACCAACGCATTCGTCTTCAGGGCGCCCTGCACGACGATCGTGCCGAGCAGGTAGCCGAGCAGGTTCGAGCCCGAGTCGCCGAGGAACACGGTGGCCTGATGGAAGCCGTGCCGCAGGTAGCCGAGCGAGGCGCCCGCGACGAGCAGCGCGAGAACGCCGGCGGCGTTCGTCTCGACCTTGTTCTGGGAGAAGGCGATGGTCGCGAACGTGATCGCCGCGATCGTGCACACGCCGGCCGCGAGCCCGTCCACCCCGTCGATGAAGTTCACCGCGTTCATGAGCGCGACCAGGCCGAGGATCGTCAGCGCGTACGCGAGCGGCTGGCTCAGCTCGACGCGGTGGATGAACGGGAGCGTGAAGTTGGTGACCTTCACACCGAACGTCACGGGTATCACCGCCGCGAGGATCTGTCCGACGACCTTGAAGTCGGCCGACAGCTCGAGCAGGTCGTCGGCCGCGCCCACGAGCGCGATCACGCACGCGCCGATCAGGATGCCGTGCGTCTTGTGGAAGTGCGGCAGCAGCACGAGCGTGCCGACGGCCACCGCGAGCAGGATCGCGAGCCCGCCGAGGCGCGGCGTGGCGCGCTGATGCAGCCCGCGCTCGCGCGGCTCGTCGATCGCCCCGATCCGCCACGCGAGCGCGCCCATCACGGGCGTCGTGAGGAGCGCGATGACCATGGCGAGCCCGAAGCCGAGTATCCCGTCTCCGACGCTTGGCATGAGAGCCGAGTCTAGGAATTCGACCCCGGCGGGTCGCCCCCTGCGCTCCAGAGCGCGAACGACATGAGTCCCCAGAGCTGGCGACTCAGGTCCTCGGCCCCCGACACGTGCCGGTCGAGCACGGCCGTGACGGCGCGCGGGTCGAGCACGCCCCCGCGCGCCACGGCGTCGGGCGACAGCACCTCGCGGGCGAACGGCTGGAGCTCGCCGCGCAGCCACGCCGCGGCGGGGATCGAGAAGCCGCGCTTGCGGCCGTGCAGGATCGCGCGCGGCACCAGCGGCTCGACCGCGCGTCGCAGCAGCCACTTCTTGCGCACCATCGCGCGAACCTTCATCCGCGCCGGCAGCGCCAGCGCGAGGTCGGTCACCTCGGTGTCGAGGAACGGCACGCGGACCTCGAGCGAGTGGGCCATGCTCGCGCGGTCGGTCTTGGTCAGCAGGTCGTCGGCGAGGTAGAGCCCTAGATCAACGTCCTGGAGCCGGGCCAGCTCCTCGGCTCCCTCGGTCTCCGCGTAGCGCGCGCGCCACAGCTCGAGCGGATCGCGGGCGTGGTCGGCGCGCGGTCCCAGGAGCTCGGCGCGGGCGTCCTGGCTGAAGATCTCCTTCCACGCGTGGTGTCGGTCGAGCGGCGGCAGCGTGGCGCCGCGCGCGAAGCGCTTCGCCATGTAGTCGAGGCTCGTCCGCCGCGTGGAGCTCGGCAATCGCTCGACGATCGGCCGCACCGCAGCCGCGGGACGGGCGAGGTATGGGGCGACCAGGTCGGCCACGTAGGTGTAGTAGCCGCCGAACAGCTCGTCGCCGCCCTCGCCCGAGAGCGCGACCTTGACGTGCTCGGAGGCGAGCTTCGCGACGAGGTAGGTGGGCAGCGCCGAGGAGTCCGCGAACGGCTCGTCGAACGCCTTCGCCAGCTCGGGCAGGAGCTCGGCCGCGTTCGGTCGCAGCACCAGCTCGTGATGCTCGGTGTCGTAGCGGCGCGCGACCATGCGCGCGCGCTCGAGCTCGTCGAACGAGCGCTCCTCGAACCCGATCGAGAAGGTGCGCACGCGTTCGCCGGACTCGCCGGCGGCCAGCGCGGCGAGCGCGCACGAATCGACGCCGCCCGAGAGCAGCACGCCGACCGGCACGTCCGCCACGAGGTGCGCGCGAACGGAGCCGCGCAGGCGCTCGCGCAGCTCCGCGGCCAGCGCGTCGGCACCCTCGTGCCGGACCTCGGCGGCGCGCGGTGGGGCGGGGCGCGCGAACCGCTCCACGCGCGGCTCGCCGCCGGACCAGATGAGCAGGTGGCCCGGCGGCAGCTTGCGCGCCGCGCGGTAGATCGTGTACGGCGCGGGGATCGAGTTGAAGGCCAGGTACGCCTCGACGGCGTCGAGGTCGACGTCGGTGGGGAAGCCGGGCTGGCGGAGCAGCGCCTTCAGCTCGGATGCGAACGACAGCGTGCCGCCGGTCACGGCGTAGTGCAGCGGCTTGATCCCGAAGCGGTCGCGAGCGAGCACGAGCCGCCGGCGCGCGGCGTCCCACAGCGCGATCGCGAACATGCCGCGCAGGTCGCGCACGAACGCGTCGCCGTTCTCCTCGTAGAGGTGGACGAGGACCTCGGTGTCGCTCTCGGTGCGCAGCTCGTGGCCGCGGCGCAGGAGGCCGTCGCGCAGCTCGCGGTAGTTGTAGATCTCGCCGTTCTGGATCACGTGCACGCTGCCGTCCTCGTTCGCGATCGGCTGGTCGCCGCCGGCGAGGTCGATGATCGAGAGCCGCCGCATGGCGAGCCCGACCGGCCCGTCGAGCAGCACGCCGTCGCTGTCGGGCCCGCGGTGGCGGAGCGTCCCGTTCATCGCGGCTAGCAGAGCCGGGTCGCGCGCGCTCACGCCGTCGAGCGACGCCTGGCCGCAGATCCCGCACACGTGGGGCGGCTACCCCTCGAGCGCGTCGCGGCCGTGCAGCGGGCTGGTGAGCACGCGCCAGACAGTCTCGAGGATCACGAAGAAGTACAGGTGGACCGAGCGGTCGGCGATGTACTCGAGGTCGTGCGCGAGCTTCTCCGCCCACGAGTGCTCGCGGGTCAGCCGCATCTGCGCGAAGCCGGTCATGCCGGGCCTGACCACGAGCCGCTGCCAGTACTGCGGGATCTGCGCGCAGAGCTCCTCGAAGAACGGCGGCCGGATCGGCCGCGGACCGACGACGCTCATGTCGCCGCGGACCACGTTCCAGAGCTGCGGCAGCTCGTCGAGCTTCGACGCCCGCAGCAGGTGGCCGACGCCGGTCACCTCCCCCTCCGTGAGCTTCGCGAGCTCCGGGCCGAGGAAGGGCCCGAGCCGTTGCTCGGCGTCGGGCCGCAGCGTGCGGAACTTGTACATCGTGTAGACGACGCCGGCACGACCGACGCGCCGCCCGCGGTAGAGGACCGGCTTGCCCGACGTGAGGCGGACCGCCGCCGCTATCGCCGCGATGAGGGGGCCCCCGGCCACGAGCGCCCCGCCCGCGAGCGCGACGTCGAGCGCGCGCAGTGCGCGGTCTGTCGAGCGGCCCTCGTACTCGTGCGCCATCTGCGCATAGCGCTCGGCGAGGGACGCGAGGGGCTCGGTTGTCTGTACCGCTGCCTCCATCTCCGCCGGCGAGTGTGACCGATCCCGCAGGGCGAGGTCGGGCGATGCCGCCCTCACCGCGGCGTTCCGAGGAACATCTCGACGAGCGCGTCCGGGTCGCGGCGGTCGAACTCTCCCGGCGCCGAGCGCTTCTGAATCTCGATCGCGCGCGGGTCGGTGAGCGGCCGCAGACGGCCCTCGCGAATCAACGCCTCGTCCACGCCGCCGAGCCGGCCGCCGTACGTGGTGTACACGGGAGTCCCGAGTGCCACGGCCTCGCGGTTCATCGTGCCACCCGCCGAGATGACGAGGTCGGCCTGGGCGATCAGGCTCTGGGCGTCCACGGCGCCGTCCGGCACGATCACGGACGGCAGCTGAAGCCCGCGCACGTACTCGCGCTGCGCCACGGTTCGCGGGATCACGACCGCGTGCACGCCCCCGTCGCGCCCGAGCCGCTCGAGCACCTGCGGGAAGAGGGGGTTGGACTTGCGGTGGTAGAGCGCGACGTCGGGCGGCGGGCGGAACACGACCACCACGCGGTCGCGGTCCACGCCGAGCGCGTCGAGGGTCGCGGGATCGGGCTCGAAGTCGTAGAGGTAGTACTCCTCCTTCAGGCCGGGGTACTGCACGAGCTTCGATGGACCGACGCCGAAGCGCTCGAGCCGCTCGGCCGGGATGCGGTCGGGCACCATCACGCGCCGTGCGAGCCGGCAGCCGACGTTGTGCTGCTGGACCGCGAACTCGTAGTCGAACGTGTTCGCGGCCGGGATCCGCAGCATCGCCGCGGCCAGCGCGAGGTCGTTCGACCCGTGCGCGAGAGCGAGGTCGAAGCCGCGGCCGTCGCCGAAGCCGCGCATGGCGCGCGTGCGGCGCGCCAGCGCCATCGCCTTCTCGCGGCGGCTCGCGCCGCCGTGGCGGCCGAACACCGTGGCGCTCATTCCGTGCAGGCCCAGCAGCTCCACGGTCTGCGAGTAGTCGCGAGCCGTGAGCGTGACCTCGTGGCCGCGCGCGCGCAGCCGCTGCACGATCGGCCGGAAGACCAGCACGTGCGCGGGCGCGGTCATGTCGATCCAGATCCTCACGCGAGCGCGGGGATTCTAGGTGCCGGTACCCTCGACCGATGGCGCTGGCCGCATCGGTTCCGGAGCCCGCCAAGCCCCGCCTGCGCGGCGTGATCCACCAGTACGCGTTCTTCGTGGCCCTCGTTCTCGGCGCGTGCCTGGTGGTGCTCGCGCCACACGGCAAGCCGCGCCTGGCCGCGGCGATCTACGCGGCGTCGGTGGCGGGGCTGCTCGGCACGAGTGCGCTCTACCACCGGCGCAACTGGGCGCCGCGGGCGCGCATGTGGATGCGGCGGCTGGACCACTCGATGATCTTCGTGCTGATCGCGGGCACCTACACGCCGTTCGCGCTGCTCGTGCTGCACGGCACGCTCGCGCGCACGATCCTGATCGTCGTCTGGGCCGGCGCGGCGGGCGGAACGCTGCTGAACCTGTTCTGGGTGAGGGCGCCGAAGGCGGTGACGGCCTCGGTCTACATCGCGCTCGGCTGGGTCGCGGTGGCGGCGATGCCGCAGATGGCGCGCGAGATCGGTGCCGTGGGCGTCGGACTCGTGGCGCTCGGCGGCGTGCTGTACACGGCGGGCGCGGTGATCTACGCGCTCCGGCGGCCCAACCCGGTGCCGGGGGTCTTCGGCTATCACGAGGTGTTCCACGCGCTCGTGGTGGCCGCCGCCGCCGCGCACTTCGCGGCCGTGGCCGCGTACGCGCTGCCGCGCTAGAACAGGGACGGCTGCTCGGCCTGCGGCAGCGGGTGACCGGTCTCCTCGACCCCGAACCGCCGCCGCGAGCCGGCCCCGCGACCGCCGGCGCCGCCTCCGGGATCGCGCTCGGCGGCGTCGCCGTCGCGACCTGCGAGGAAGCGCCGCGAGCGCATCGGCGACCCGGGCAGCCGCGCCAGCCTCCTCGCGCGCTCCTGCACCTCGCGCGGTGCGTAGGCGCTGCGCGCGTAGAGCTCCTCGTACCACGGCACGAGGTCGGGGCGGTGCGCTTCGAGCCAGTCCATGAACACCTCGCGCACCCCGCGCCGGAGGTGGAGCGCGATGCCGCCGATGCTGACCGCACCAGCGTCGGCGGCGATCTTCACGATCTCCTCCACCTGCTCCGGCGAGTCGTTGATGCCCGGCATCAGCGGCGCGATCAGGATGCCCGTCGGGATCCCGATCCGGTTGAGCTCGGCCACCGCCTCGAGCCGCGCGCGCGGGTGCGGCGTGTGCGGCTCGCTGGCCCGCCACGTGCTCTCCTCGAGCGTCGGCACCGAGAAGCTGGCCGTGACCGGCGCGCGCTCGGCCACCTGCCGGAGCAGGTCCTTGTCGCGCAACACGAGCGGCGACTTGGTCAGCACCGAGCACGGATTGGCGAAGTCGCGGAACGCCTCCCAGATCCCCGGCATCAGCCTGTAGCGACCCTCGACCCACTGGTACGGGTCGGTGTTGGTGCCGAGCGCGACGTGCTCGCCCTTCCACGACGGCTTGGCGAGCTCGGTGCGCACCAGCTCGGGAACGTTGACCTTGACCACGATCTCCCGCTCGAAGTCGCGGCCCGCGTCGAAGTCGAGGTAGTTGTGGGTGGGGCGCGCGAAGCAGTTGTGGCTGACGACGCCGTTGGCGATGAAGTCGCCCGTGCCGGTGGTGATGTCGTACATCGGCATCTCGATGCCGAGCGGCTCGATCTCAACTACTCGGAGCCGGGACTCGCACTTCAAGGCGATGCCCTCGATATCTCGTTTCCGCGTGATCGCCGGGTCGACCGTTTGGAAGAACCGCATGACCTCGCGGAGGCCCCCCACAAGGCGCACGCTGACACAGCCGTTGTCGCGTGCCTGGTCCTCGACGTAGTCGAAGCGAAGGCGTCGGAGTGACCACGTGATCCAATCGAGGAGCGCCTGGTCCGTGTTGTGAATTCGGATCACGGTCCGGCCATAGCTGCCCTCCGCGTCGAAGATTCCGGCGAGGAATCCCTTGAACCAGTCTCGGCTCGCATGGCGCGGCCACTCGACGAGTTCTCGGACGCGCTGAACGCTTGCGTAACGGCCGGTCTGGATCGACCGCATTTCGCGAGTCGTGGCAGTTGCGGCTTGGAAAACTCGTTCGCCCGTCTCGATCCCGAGGACATCTAGGTATCGGCGTGCCCTCTGCAGCGCCTCGAAGTCGGTGAGCGCCAGCCGAAATGCGTGCTGGGTGTTGGCCCTGCCGGATGGCCGTCTGTACGCGTAAGAACCGACGTGCCCGTCGCCGCGGATGAGCCCACAGAGGTACGCGCGGCGGTAATCAGTTGAGTTCACCGGCGCGGGAGAGAACCGGCCGGTCCCTCGGAGCTCGTCGTTGAGCGTGAGATGGGCGCGGTCAGTCTGTCCGGGCCGCGTATCCGCTACGTGCTTCCATCCGCGACGGGTGAGGAAACGGTGGTCGCCGCTGGCGATGATCTCCGTCCCGTCTTCGAGCGTGACGCGGTACGCAGGCTTGTACGTCGACCAGTGGGCGAGCACCTCAGTCTTCACGTAACGGCGGTACCGCCCCCTCCGTTCGGTGCCGTAGATCTCGTCGCCCTCCGCAAGTTCGCTGATCGGCCGAGTGCGACCGTCGCCCATCAGGATGGGAGTTCTCCCCCATATGCAGTAGAGGCACGCGTGCGTGCATCCCCGATACGGGTTGATCGTCCAGCGGAACGGCATGCGCGATTGCTTGGGGACGTGGTTCAGGGCCGACTTGGCGTGCACCTCGTAGAAGCGGATGTCCATCGCCTCGGGTGCGTCGAAGGTCCGCACGACCGCGTCGTCGCGGTAGCCGGGCAGACGCTGCCCTTCCTCGTTCTCGACCCTCAGCTGATCCCAGCGCATGACCGAACACATGTTCGCACAGCGGCCGGACGGGGGCGAGCTGCCAGGCCCTCCGCGCTAGCCCTCCTCGCCCCACGCCGTCACGATCACGGACCGCGCGCCGCCCGAGTCGCGGTGCTCGCACAGGTAGATGCCCTGCCAGGTGCCGAGCGCGAATCGACCCTCCGACACCGGAACCGTGACCGACGGGCCCAGGAGCGACGACTTGATGTGCGCAGGCATGTCGTCGGCGCCCTCGAGCGTGTGCGTCCAGTAGGGCGCGTCCTCGGGCACCGCGCGGTCGAACCACGAGCGAAAGTCGCGCCGCACGGCCGGGCTCGCGTTCTCGTTCAGGGTCAGCGACGCCGAGGTGTGGAGGATGAAGACGTTGGCCATCCCGACCCGGATGCGCTCGAGGTCCGCCACCCCGGCGGTCACCTCGTCGGTCACGAGGTGGAAGCCGCGCGGGCGCGGCTCGAGGCGCAGCTCGCGCTGGACCCAGATCAACTCGACTCGCGGCGGACGATCCCGGCGACCGAGGCCACCACTATCGCCGCGCCGGCCACGATCGTCGCCGTCACGTGCTCGGACAGGATCGCCCAGCCGAGGAAGATCGCGATCACCGGATTGACGTACGCGTAGGTCGCGACCTTCGAGATCGGCGCGTGCTGCAGCAGCCACACGTAGGCGGTGAACGCCACGAGCGACCCGACCGCGATCAGGTACGCGAAGCCCACGAGCGAGCGGCCCGAGAACGCCGCCGGGTGCACGTCGCCGAGCTCACCCCGGCCGATGCCCGCCAGCGCCGACACGGCGCCGCCCAGCATCATCTGGAGGGCGGTCGAGAGGAACGGGTCCGCCGGCAGCGCGCGGCGCTTTGACAGATAGGAGCCGAGCGCCCAGCAGGGCGCCGCCAGCACGAGCACGAGCAGCGACACCAGGCGCGCGCCGCCGCCGCTGCCGCCGGGGAGGAGCAGCAGCGCGACGCCGGCGAACCCCAGCGCCACGCCCGCGAGCGTGGCCCGCGGCACCCGCTCCCCGCCGATCCGGCGGTAGACGACCACCCACAGCGGAACCGAGGCGATGATCAGCGCGGCCACGCCCGAGGGGACGTGCAGCTCGCCGACCATCACCAGCCCGTTCCCGCCCGCCACGAGCAGCGCGCCGATGATCGCGCACGAGATGAGCTGCTCGCGGGTGACCGCCATCCCCGAGCTTCCGCGCCGCACGCGCAGCGCGGCCCAGACGATCGCGCCCGCGACCATGAAGCGGACGCCCGAGGAGAGCAGCGGGGGCATCGTCTCGTCCACGACGCTGATCGCCAGGTACGTGGAGCCCCAGACCACGTAGACGATCCCGAGGCAGAACCACACCATCCAGTCCGGCGCGCGGCGGACCGCGACGGTTCGCGCGCCGGCCACCGGGTCGGCGAGGGCTGGTCTCAGTTGGCCGGTTGCCACCGGTCGATCTTTGCAACCCGACGGGGCCTGCGCCCAACGACGATTGCTTTAGCTCGGCATTAGGACCGCTTCTAGGCTTCCCGGATGTCAAAGCGCCGAAATCTGATCATCCCCGCGATCGTGCTGGGCGTGCTGCTGCTCGTGGTCGCGGTCATCTACATCGCCGACACGGCGAGCTCGCTGCCGTCCTTCTTCCCGGGCCACGAGGCCGGGTCCTCGCACCACCACGTGAAGCACGGCATAGCGGCGCTCGTCGTAGCGCTCGGCTGCTTCGTCTTCGCCTGGTTCCAGACCGGTCCCACGCGCGAACCGACCTGAGCGAAGTCTCAGAAGGCGAAGATCAGGGTGCAGATGGTGCCCGCCGCGATGCAGTAGATGCCGAACGGCGTGAGCCGATTTGTCTCGAAGAAGCGCAGCAGGAACTTCACGGCAAAGAACGTGGTGACCCCGGCGCATAGCGCGCCGACCAGCGCGGGCCCGCGTACGCCGTCCCCGTCGGGCCCGAAGAGCTCCGGGATCTTGAGCGCCGCAGCGGCTCCGATGATCGGCGTTGCGAGCAGGAACGAATAACGCGCGGCGTCCTGATTGGAGAGCCCGACCAGCAGCCCGCCGCCCATGGTGATGCCGGAGCGCGAGATGCCGGGCACGAGAGCGGCCGCCTGAGCGGTCCCCACGGCGAGCGCTTGGCGCCAGCTCATCTTCGCGATGCGCACGTCCGCGTCGCCGCCGTGGTCCTCGGGTGCGGGCGCGCGCCGGCGCAGTCGCTCGAACATGAGCAGCAGCACGCCGTTGACGATCAGGAACGCCGCCGCCGACTGCGGCGAGGCGAAGAGCTTGCGCAGCGAATGCTCGAGCAGCAGACCGATGATGCCCGCCGGGATCGTGCCCACGACGAGCAGCCAGCCGAGCTTCGCATCCGAGTCGTCGGCACGGATCTCCCGGTCGCGAAGCGAGCGTCCGAGCCCATGTGCGATCCGAGACCAGTCGCGCAGGAAGAAGAAGAAGAGCACGATGGCCGTGGCGAGATGGGTCGCCACGAGGAACGTGAGGAAGAACTTGTCGTTCTGATGGATGTCCCAGCCCAGAAGGCTGGGGAGGATCACCCCATGCCCGAGGCTCGAGATCGGGAACGGCTCCGCAATGCCCTGAAGCGACCCAAGCACGATCGCCTGGAAGTAGGAGATGGGGTCGTGCAAGGGAGGGCAGGCTAGCGCGAGGCCCGCGCCCGCCGCCAGCGCCAGACCCCAAAGGCACCGAGCAGCGCAAGCCCGACCCCGAGCCCGCCGACGCCCACCACCTTCAGCACGTCGTCCGCCGAGTGCCCCAGCCAGTACGCCAGCAGTCCGACGCTGGTGGCCCACGCGATCCCGCCGAGCGCGTTCCAGACGACGAACTCACCCCACGCCATGCGGTTCACGCCGGCCAGCCACGCGGAGGCGATCCGCAGCCCGGAGAACCAGCGCCCGAAGAAGACCGTCTTGCCGCCGTGGCGGTCGAAGATCGCCTCGCCGCGCGACAGCACGCCTTGGCGGTGGCGCGCCAGAGGGCCCGGCAGCTCGAGCAGCTTGCGCCCGCCGCGCCGGCCGATCCAGAAGCCCACGTTGTCGCCGACGATCGCGGCGGCGGCGGCCACGGCGATCACCAGCTCGATCTGCAGGTGCCCCTCGCTGGCGAGGACGCCGCCCGCGATCAGGGCGGTCTCGCCGGGCAGTGGGACGCCCATCGTCTCGAAGCCCACGAGCCCCGCGAGCGCGATGTAGCCGAGGTTCGTGGGGACGTGGAAGAGGAGTCCGAGTGGCATCCGTCACCCACAAGTCGGGCGGGATGCCCGAAAATAGAGCCTCAGCTACCCTTCCTCGTCCGCCGGGGGCCGCCGTACCGTCGAGCCGGACCTGCCACATAGGCTGCGCCTGTCGTATGTGCGTCGCTCGGCTGACCTCTTTTTCATGCAGAGCGATCACGACCATGCACTCGACCCGCGACGCCGGAATCGCCGGGATCATGATCGTCAGCACCGCGCTCCTCTGTGCGGCGGTCGGGCTGGGGATCGGCGCGGTGGTCGGCGCGGCCATGCCGCTCGCGATCGTCGGGGTCTTCATCGGGTTCGGACTGGGGTTCAAGCTTGTCTACGCACGCTTTAAGGACCTCTAGGCAGCCGGCGATGCTTCGCTGGCTCGACGTCGTCGTGCTGGCGCTGGCGCTGCCGGCGTTCGTCGCGCTCGGCATCGTGGTCGGCTGGGTGTTCGTGGCGGCGATCTGGCTGCTCCTGCGCGCCGTGACCCCGTGGGTTCGCCACCGCGCCCGGGCCGCCGACGACCCACGCCGCGAGACGATCGTTCTGGCCGTGGGGATGATGGCCCGCGTGTGGGTGCTCGCGCTCGCGATCTTCGGCGCGGGGATCATCAAGCGCGAGGCGGGCCTCGGCGCGGCGCTCCTGTCGATCGTGCTCGTGACCGTGAACCTCGTCGGCGAGATGACGAGGGGGGCGGCTCGATGAGCACCCGCCGCAAGGTGCTGCTCGGCCTCGGGATCTACGCCCTGCTGCTCGTGCTCGTGGGCGTGATCTTCGGCAGCCAGGGCAAGAACGACCAGTACAAGCCGGTCGACGAGTTCCAGCTCACGCCCTGGATCCACCTGAAGCTGGGCCCGATCGACATGAGCATCACCAAGGCCGTCTTCTACGTGTTCCTCGCGGCCGCGCTCACGGTCGGGACGATGGTCTATCTCGCGCGCCGCATGCAGCAGCGGCCCAACCGCGTGCAGACCGCCGTCGAGGCCGCCTACGACCTCACCTACAACACGATCGCGCGCGGCAACATGGAGCCGGGCATGGCCGCCCGCTGGTTCCCGGTCGTGGCCACGCTCTTCTTCTTCATCTGGTTCTCGAACATGATCGGCTACCTGCCGCTCCCGGTGAACACGACCGAGAAGATCAGCGTGTTCGGCCTGCAGGTCCCGGCGCTCTCGTTCTACGCCGCGACCGCGAACCTGTCGATCCCGCTGGTCCTGACGCTGATGGTCTGGTTCACCTATCAGTGGGAGGGGATCCGCGCCAGGGGCTTCTTCGGCTACTTCAGGAGCTGGATCCCGAGCGGCACGCCAGGGAAGATGAAGCCGTTCATCTTCGTGATCGAGGTGATCTCGCAGTTCGTACGGATCATCTCGCTGTCGGTGCGATTGTTCGCGAACATCCTGGCGGGCCACATGCTGCTGCTGTTCATGGGCGGCGGGCTCGCGGCGCTGCTGGGGCTCGCGGCGCTAGGGGTGCTCACCCTTCCGGTCGCGCTGGTCTTCTTCCTCTTCGAGATGGGCCTGGTGGCGACGCTCCAGGCCTTCATCTTCGCGACCCTCACGTCCATCTACTTCGGCGAGGCGACAGCCACGCACGGTCACTGAAAGGAGTGCAGTAATGGTCAGCGTGCTTGCACAGGCAGCATCGGGAGTTACGGACAGCGGTCTCAAGTCGATCGCCCTCGGCATCGGCGCGGGGCTCGGGTCGATTGGCGCCGGTATCGGCGTCGGATTCATCTTCGGGAAGGTGATCGAGTCGGTCACCCGGCAGCCGGAGATGCGCGACGAGATCACGAGCATCCAGTGGCTCGGGTTCGCCCTCACCGAGGCCGTGGCCTTCTACACGTTCATCTTCGGCCTCATCGCGTTCTTCCTCTAGGTGGGCGCGATTGCCGACAGCGTGGGCCTCGCGGGGCAGGTGGTCGCCTCGGGCGGCAGCTTCCTCGTCAGCCCCAGCCTGGGGCTGATGATCTGGACGCTGATCGTCTTCGGCGGCTCGGTCTACATCCTCAAGCGGGCGGCATACCCGCGGATCGCCGACGCGCTCGACAGGCGCCAGAAGGCGATCGAGGAGTCGATCGACTCCGCGGAGCGGACGCGCCGCGAGGCCGACGAGATCCTCAAGGAGTACCGCGAGCGGCTGAAGGAGGCCCGCGAGCAGTCGGAGGACATCGTCACCCGCGCCCGCCGCGCCGCCGACCGGCTCGAGGACGAGGCGAAGGCCGACGCGGCGAAGACGCGCGAGGAGCTCATGGAGCGCACGCGCCGCGACATCGAGTCCGAGACGCGCCGCGCGATCGGTGAGATCCGCCGCGAGGTGGCCGACCTGACCGTCCTCGCCACCGAGAAGGTGGCGCGCAAGACGCTCACGGGCGACGACCACAAGAAGCTCATCGAGGAGGCGCTCGACGAGTTCGACTTCGCCGCGCTGGCGCCGGAGGAGAACGGGGACAGGTAGTGCAGGAGATCGCCGAGGTCTATGCGCGCTCGCTGTTCGAGGTCGGCAAGGAGCAGGACGCGCTCGACGACATCCACGATCAGCTGGGCGAGTTCGCCGATGCCCTCGACGAGAGCCGCGACCTCCAGGTGTTCTTCTTCTCGCCTTACTTCAGCTCGGAGGAGAAGAAGGACGCGATCTCGAAGGTCGTTGACGGCGCGGACGACAACTTCGTCCGCTTCCTCGAGCTGCTGGCCGAGCGCCACCGCATGCCGGTGCTGTTTCGCATCAGGCGCGAGTTCGACGCGATGTGGGCGGATGAGAACCGGCTCCTGCCCGTTACGATCACGAGCGCCGTCGAGCTCGACAAGACGACGGTGAAGAAGATCCAGAAGGAGATCGAGGAGCAGACAGACCGTCGCACCGAGCTGACGACGAAGGTCGACCCCGACGTCCTCGGCGGCCTGGCCGTGCAGGTCGGGAACTCGATCATGGACGGTACGGTGCGTGCCCGCCTCGACCGGCTCCGCCGACAAGTGGCCACCGCGGCCTGAGGATCAAGGAAGGAACTGCCCTAGATGAAGATCAAGCCAGACGAGATCACGAGCATCCTCAAGAGCCGCATCGAGGGGCTCGACGAGGGCGGCGCCGACCTGTCCGAGGTGGGCACGGTGCTCTCGATCGGCGACGGGATCGCCCGCGTGCACGGCCTCGACAGCTGCATGTCGATGGAGATGCTCGAGTTCCCGCACGACGTGACCGGCCTCGCGCTCAACCTCGAGTCCGACAACGTGGGAGCGGTGCTCTTCGGCGAGTGGGACAAGATCGAGGAGGGCGACACGGTCAAGCGCACCGACCACCTCCTCCAGATCCCGGTGGGCGAGCAGCTGCTCGGCAGGATCCTCGACCCGCTCGGCAAGCCGCTCGACGGCGAGGGCGACATCGACGTGGACGAGTACCGCCCCGCCGAGTTCAAGGCGCCGGGCGTGGTGCAGCGCCAGCCCGTCGAGGAGCCGATGCTGACCGGCATCAAGGCGATCGACGCCATGACGGCCATCGGCCGCGGACAGCGCGAGCTGATCATCGGCGACCGCCAGACGGGCAAGTCGCAGGTGGCGATCGACGCGATCATCAACAACCGCGACAAGGACATCGTCTGCATCTACGTGACGATCGGCCAGCGCATGTCGACGGTCGTCCAGGTGGCCGAGACGCTGCGCGAGCACGACGCCCTCGACAACACGATCATCGTGGCCGCGCCGGCCGACGAGGCCGCGCCGATCAAGTTCATGGCGCCGTACGCCGGCTGCGCGATGGGCGAGCACTTCCTCTACAACGGCAAGCACGCGCTGGTCGTCTACGACGACCTGACCAAGCACGCGTACGCGTACCGGCAGATGTCGCTTCTCCTGCGCCGCCCGCCGGGCCGCGAGGCCTACCCGGGCGACGTCTTCTACCTCCACTCGCGCCTGCTCGAGCGCGCGGTGAAGCTGAACGACGACCTGGGCGGCGGCTCGCTCACCGCGCTGCCGATCATCGAGACGCAGGCGGGCGACGTGTCGGCCTACATCCCCACCAACGTCATCTCGATCACCGACGGCCAGATCTTCCTCGAGGCGGACCTCTTCCGCTCGGGCGTGCGGCCGGCGATCAACGTCGGCATCTCGGTCTCGCGCGTGGGCGGCAACGCTCAGCCGAAGCCGATGAAGAAGGTGGCCGGCAAGCTCCGCCTCGACCTCTCGCAGTTCCGCGAGCTCGAGGCGTTCGCGCAGTTCGGCTCGGAGCTCGACCAGGAGACCCAGCGCACCCTGGCGCGCGGTGAGCGACTCGTGGAGACGCTCAACCAGAACGAGCTCAAGCCGTGGGCCATCGAGGACGAGGTCGCGGCGATCTACTCGGGCACCGCCGGCTACCTCGACCGGATCGAGGTCGAGCGCATCAAGGAGTTCCACGAGATGCTGCTGCAGCGGCTGCACTCGGAGAACGACGAGCTGATGCAGAAGCTGGCGGGCGGCGACTGGGAGGACTCGACCGAGGAGCAGCTGGGGAAGGCGATCGCCGAGGCGATCGACGACTTCGGCCCCGACTTCGACGAGGAGGGCAACCCGCTCGAGGAGGGCGAGTCCGACCGCGTGAAGGACGAGGACGAGCGCGAGAAGGAAGGCCGCACCTCGGACGGGGACCGCGACGCTGCCCCGGTCGGAGGCGCGTGATCCGCGACTAGATGGCCAGCCAGAAGGACATCAAGAGCCGCATCGGGTCGGTCAAGAACATCCGCAAGATCACGCGCGCGATGGAGATGGTGGCCGCGGCGCGGCTGCGGCGCGCGGAGC
>JBJMLK010000223.1:0-3341 GCA_045805345.1 Thermoleophilaceae bacterium
CGCCGATCGGCCGCTCGCGGAGGTCGCCGCCTCCGTTCGATTCGGTTGCCATGTCGCCGCCCCTAGCTCGCGGGGGTGAAGCCGCCGGGGACCGGCGCACCACTTGCGATGCCGGCGGGCGGGCCTGCGGCGGGAGCCTGCGGCGGCGGGATCGTCCGGTCGGCCGCCTGCGGAGGGGCCGGCGCGGGACTGTGCCCGAGGGCCGGCGCGCTTGCACCGGAGCCGGTCTGCCGCGCGCGGTAGCGCTCGCCACTCGACGCCTTGAGGAACCGCGACGCCGCGAAACCGAGCGCCAGACCGCCGGCCACGACCGTCCACGGCTGCCGCCGCGCGAAGTCCTCGACGTCGCCCAGGATCCGATCGGCGTCCGACTCGCTGAGGTAGCGGCCGACGCGCTCGGAGCGCTCCGCGGCCTGGTCCGCCAGCTTGGCCGGGGTGTCCTTGCCCTGCTTGCGGAGCTCCTCGCCGACCGTGCGCAGGTCGGACGCGGTGGACTCGACCTGTCCGCCGAGCTTCGTGGAGCGCTCGTCGACCTGGTCGCGAACGCGCCCGCGGGCCTCGTGCGCGGCCTCGCTGGCCTTCTCGCGCGCCTGGTCGGCCGCCTGGCCGACCGTCTCGCGCGCCTGGTCGGCGGCCTCCGAGGCCTTCTGAGCCGCGGCTCCGCCGTTCTGCTGCTCGTCCGTCGCGACGCTTGGCGCCGGCTGCTCGCCGACGACGCCGGCGCTTGGGGTACTTGTCATCTCGTCCTCCTTCGGAGCCTTATCGCTCAAGAGACGGCTACCCCAGGTAGGGGCGCATTAACGAGATGGGGCAAGTGGGCGCGCGAGCCCTAGACAGCGGCGCGCGGGCCCTAGACGGCCGTCGCCTGCGGCCGCCGGCCGGCCCACGGGGCGGCCTGCTCGAGCTGGGCGGCGAGCGACAGCAGCAGCTCCTCGCCGGACGGCGGCCCCACCAGCTGCACCCCGATCGGCAGCCCGTCGGCCGACTGGTGGAGCGGAAGCGAGATCGCCGGCTGGCCCGTGGCGTTGAGCGGCGGGGTGAACGGCACGAAGGCGGCCGACTTTCCGGTGAGCACGTCCATCGCCGGCCTGCCGGGCTCGGGCTCGAGCGACCCGAGCTCGAGCGGCGGCTGCGCGAGCGTGGGGGAGACGAGCACGTCGTGGTCCGCCCACCAGCCGACGACGGCGCGCGAGTACACGCGCAGCCGGGTGAGCGCGCCGAAGGCGTCGACCGCGTTCATCGACCGCGCCGCCTCCGCCATCTCGCGGCTCAGCGGCTCGACCATCTCCAGGTCGAGCGGATGGCCGACGACCCTGCCGAGGTTCGCCACGCTGGTGCCGAGCTCCGCGGTCCAGACCTCCGCGAAGGTGTCGATGAACTTCGCACCGCCCCAGTCGGGCGCGCCCTCCTCGACCTCGTGGCCGAGCGACTCGAGGAGCTTGGCCGCCTGCTGCGCTGCGGCCGCGCACTCCGGGTGCACGCCGGCCTCGTTCGGCGCGACGGTGGTGAAGCCGATCCGCAGCCTGCCGGGGTCGCGCTTCACGGCTTCGGCGAAGCTTCTGGCGGGCGGCGGAGGCCACGCCATGTCGCCCCACTCGTAGCCCGCGCCGACGTCGAGGCCGAGCGCGGTGTCGGCCACGTTGTGAGTGAGGAAGCCGTCGCCCGAGAGCGCCGACGGCGACGGGACGAGCGGCGCCAGCGAGATCCGGCCGCGGCTCGGCTTGAGGCCGACCAGCCCGCAGCACGACGCGGGGATCCGGATCGATCCGCCGCCGTCGCTGCCGTGCGCGAAGGCCACCATGCCGGCCGCGACCGCCGCGGCACTCCCGCCCGACGATCCTCCGGTCGTACGCGATGTGTCCCAGGGGTTGCGGGTCGGGCCGAACCGGTGCGGCTCGGTGGTCGGCAGGATCCCGAACTCCGGCGTGTTCGTCTTGCCGACGACGATCGCCCCCGCGTCGCGGAGCTTTCGAACGAGCGCGGTGTCGAAGCGCGGCACGAAGTCGCCCGTCGCCGCGCTGCCGAAGGTCGTGCGCACGCCCTCGGTCAGCTGCGTCAGGTCCTTGATCAGTATCGGCACCCCGGCCAGCGGCCGCTCGTCGCCGGGCCGCATGCGCGCCGCCTCCTCGAGCGCCCGCTCGGCCACGAGGGTCACGACGGCGTTGATCTCGCCGTCCTGGCGCCTGATCGCGTCGAGCGACGCCTCCACCAGCTCGACCGCGGACAGCTCGCCCGAGCGAACTGCGGCGGCCTGCTCGGTCGCCGCCATCGCCATCAGCTCGCCCGCCACCCGGCTGATGATCGCGGATGCGACCATCCCGCGCGTGGACGACCGCGACCGCGCACCCGACGGCATCGTCCGCGTGCGCGCGCCGAACCCTTCGCCGCTCACGCTCGACGGGACGAACAGCTACGTGGTGGACGGGTGGGTGGTCGACCCGGGCCCCGCGCTCGACGAGCACCTCGCGGCGCTCGAGCGCGCGGCCGCGCCCGCCGGCGGGATCGCCGGCATCGTGCTCACCCACGGCCACCCCGACCACGACGAGGGCGCACCCGAGCTGGCCGAGCGCGCCGGCGGCGTGCCGGTCGTGCGCCCGGCGGACGGCGAGGAGGCCGGCCCGCTGCGCGCGATCGCCACCCCGGGCCACGCCCCCGACCACGTCTGCCTCCTGCGCGGGCGCGTGCTGTTCAGCGGCGACACGGTGCTCGGCGAGGGCAGCGTGTTCGTGGGCGGCAGCGGCGGCTCGATGGCCGACTACCTCGATTCGCTGCAGCGGCTGAGCGAGCTCGATCTCGCGACGATCTGTCCCGGTCACGGCCCGTTCGTGTGGGACCCGGCGGCGCGGATCGAGGAGCTCCGAAGCCACCGCATCGACCGCGAGCGACGGGTGCTGGCGGCACTCGACGGCGGTGCGCGCTCCCTCGACGAGGTGCTGGACGAGGCGTGGAGCGACACCGACCTCGGCGCCCACCCGATGCTGCGCTGGGCCGCGCGCCTCACGCTCGAGGCGCACCTCGACAAGCTGCGTGCCGAGGGGCGGGTGCCCCCCGGCGTGGGCGACTCCTAGTCCGCGCCGGACGCGCGCTCGACGCCGTCGAGCAGGCTCCAGTTGGCGCGCAGCGCACGCTCCGCCTCGGCCACGAGCGGGTCGAGGTCGGCGTCCCCGTCGAGCAGGCCGGCGATCGCCGCGCGGCCCTCGCGTGCGTGCTCCACGTCGCGCACCGCGTGCACGTCGAAGTAGGCGGTCGCGGCGCCCGGCTCGAACCCGTAGCGCTCGACGAGGCCCGCTCGCTTGGTCTCCGAGATCGCGGGCTGCGCCGCCTCGACCGCGTAGAGCGCG
>JBJMLK010000224.1:0-19821 GCA_045805345.1 Thermoleophilaceae bacterium
GGCGATCGCGACCGTGACCGGCGCGCCGCTGCCGGTGGCCGGCAGCACGCGCAGGCTCCGCGCGGGACCGACCGACTCCTGCCCGCGCCGGCGCAGGCGCGCGCGCCAGTACACCCGGCGACCCGGCGCGAGCCCGGTCACCTCGGCGAGCGCGGCCTGGAACGAGTTGGTGCGGCCCGCGTGCACCCGGCGGCTGTCGCGGAAGCGCCGGTCGGCCGACAGCTCGATGGCGACCCGCGCGGGCACGTCGGACGCCACGCGGATCTTCGCGCCGTGCGCGAGCGGGGCGCCCGCCGTGGCCGCGACCACCGACGGCCGCGTGACCCGTGGTCGCCCGGACGCGTGGATCGCGATCTCGGCGAACGACGCGGTGGAGCGCTCGCGGATCTTGTCGAGCACCGCCTTGCCGACGGCCGTGTGCAACACGGCCTCGCCCTCCTGGACCCCGTACGGGAGGAGGTGAAGGTTGCCGAGCGCCGGCACCGGGCCGCCGCTGCTGGGGAAGAGCGTGCGCGCGGTGGCGAGCACGCCGGGATCGCCCGGACGCTGGAGCGCCGCGGCCGCATCGCTGGCCTCGACCCGCACCGGGGCGCCCGACGCCGGCTCGACCACCGCGACGAGCGTGGTCGGCCTGCTCCCCCGGGCGCTGAACGACATCCGCACCGTACCGACCGGTTGGGCGGGCACGCGCGCGAGCTCGTGCACCCCCGCGGGCGAGCGCCGCAGCAGGATCAGGGCGTGCTGCTCGTCGTCGAGCACCGCCGCGTAGTAGCTGCGCGGGCCCACGCGGCGGAGCACGAGGCCGGTGCCGGCGCCGGCGGCCTCGACGATCGCCGCGATCCCGCCGTCGCGGAGGCGCCTGTCGACGGCGAAGGCCACCGGTCGCGGGTCGCAGGGGAACACATCCGAGCCCGCCTCGAGGAGACCGCGGCCGGCGTGCCGGCGCAGGTTCGCGACTCCGGCGCAGCGCCAGCCCGGCCAGCCCACGCCGGGCGCGAGCGAGCGGAAGTCGAGGGTGCTCGACCACGAGCTGCGCGCACCCGCGCGCGCGGGAAGCGCGAGCGCCGCGCCGGCCCCCGCCCCCGCCGCCAGCAGCTCGCGGCGGCTGACGCCCTCGCCGTGCATCTGGGGATTATCGCGTGCGTTGGTGGCGCCCCACGCCACCCGGGTGGCGCCCCGCGCCACCCGGCTCGTCGCCCGGGCGTGGGTTCGGTTGGCAATTACGGGTGAGCCGGCGAGTGTCGGCTCTCACCGTTCGTCAGTTAACCGTGCCATAGGGCGGTTAAGTGACGAGTCAACGCTGGACCGCCGCGGCAGGGGGTGCGGGCAACCGCACCACCGGACACATGGAGCCCCCCTAGGACGCGGCACGCACGGCTGGGATTCTGTCCCCACAACGGAGGACCACGGAGACAGAGGCCAGATGAACGCGAACCTGCTCACCCCCCACATCGCCAAGGCGTCCCGCCCCCATGACGCTCGCGGAGTGGCCTCGATTCGTGACGTGGCTCACCGGAGAGGGCGGCGACGGATCCGGGCGATGCGATCCCGGCCCTAGGCGACGGGACCGGCAGCCGGCGGTCGATGACCGCCTGATCAGCCGCCTCGACGACTGCCGGCGCGTGGCGAACCCGCACCAGGCCGACGCGGACCTGGACGTGCGCGGCGACGCATGCGACACCGACGACGACGGCGACGGCCTGCCGGACCGCGCTCGGAGCGAGCGCGGCGCCGCGCGGATCGACCTCGATTCCGATGACGACGGCGTGAGCGACGCGCGCGAGGCGCGGATCGAGCACACGCGCCCGCGGCATTTCGACAGCGACCGCGACGGCATCTCCGACGGCGTCGAGCTCGGCGCCGCGAAGCCGATCGCCGATCCGCCCGGCGCGGTTCGCGGGACCGACCCGAGGCGCTTCCGCCGCGACCTCGACCCGGCCACGCGCACCAAGCCGCGCAATCCCGACACCGACGGCGACGGCCGCCCCGACGGCGTCGAGGACGCGAACCGCAACGGCCGCCGCGACCCCGGGGAGAGCGACCCGCTGCGCCAGGCGCCTACCGTTCGGGCATGGCGACCGAGCGCGCATCGGGCGGCGCGAACGTGGTCCGGCGCGTGTTCGCGGCGTTCAACCGTGGCGACTCGAGCGAGGCGCGGGAGCTCTGGACCGAGGACGCCGAGTGGCGACCCGCGTACTTCGGCGGCGGGCTCGTCGAGGGCGCCGTCTACCGCGGCCAAGACGAGATCGCCGACTTCATCGCGGTCCAGGCCGACACCTGGGAGAGCCTGTCCGCCACGCCCCTCGCGTTCCGCGAGGCCGGCGGTCGTGTGCTCGTGGAGGTTCAGATCGAGGCCGTGGGGCGCACGAGCGGGCTGCCGGTCGAGCGGATGACCTGGAACGTGTTCGAGCTCAGGGACGGGCGGATCGCCTCGGGGCGCGTCTACACGACCGAGGCGGACGCCCTCGACGCGTTCTGGGAACATCCGCGGCCGTGACGCGCTTCGCAGCCGACCGCCCGCTCGGCGTAGCGCCGGCCACGGCGCTCGACTACCGCGAGCTCGCGCGGCGGCGCCTGCCGCGCCAGCTGTTCGACTACGTGGACGGCGGCGCCTACGACGAGCGCACCATGCGCGCGAACGTGAGCGACCTCCAGGACGTGCTGCTGCGGCAGGTGGTGATGCGCGACGTGAGCGTCCGCGACCAGAGCGTGGAGGTGCTCGGCCAGCAACTCGCGCTGCCGATCGTGCTCGCGCCGGTCGGGCTCGGCGGGATGCTCGCGCCCCGCGCGGAGGTGCAGGCGGCACGGGCCGCGGAGGCCGCCGGGGTGCCGTTCGTGGAGTCGACGGTCTCGATCTGCAGCATCGAGGAGGTGGCGCGGTCGACCTCCACCCCGCCCTGGTTCCAGCTCTACGTGATGCGCGACCGCGGCTATGCGCACGACCTGATGGCGCGCGCCCGTGCGGTCGACGCGCCCGTGCTGGTGCTGACCGTGGACCTCGCGGTGGTCGGCGCACGCCACCGCGACACGCGCAACGCGATGGTCGGCGAGCCGAGTGGGTGGGCAAAGCTGCGGCGCGGGCTCGACATCGCGAGCCATCCGCGATGGGTCAGGTCGGTGGGCGTGGGCGGGCGGCCGCTCACGTTCGGCAACCTCGAGAAGGCGGTTCCCGAGGCCCAGTCCCCCACCGCCTTCCGCGACTGGGTCGATCAGCAGTTCGACCCGAGCGTGACCTGGGACGACATCGCCTGGGTGCGCGAGAACTGGGACCGCCGGCTGATCGTGAAGGGCGTGCTCGACCCCGAGGACGCGCGCCGCGCCGCCGACGCGGGCGTCGACGGGCTCGTCGTGTCGAACCACGGCGGCCGCCAGCTCGACGCCGTGCCCTCGACCGCGCGCGCGCTGCCTGCGGTGGCGGACGCCGTGGGCGACGAGATCGAGGTGCTCGCCGACGGCGGCGTGCGCACCGGCCTGGACGTGGTGAAGATGGTGGCCATGGGCGCGCGCGCCGTGCTGATCGGGCGCCCCTGGGCGTGGGCCGTGGCGGCGCGCGGACAGGCCGGCGTGGGTCACGTGCTCGAGGTGATGAAGGCCGACATCGACGTCGCGCTCGGCCTGACCGGCCAGACGGCGATCGCCGACCTGGACCGCTCCGCTCTCTACATGCCCGGCGAGCCGACGGCCCCGGGCATGGAGGCCGGCTAGCTCACCGCGCGGCCCCGCCGGGCGCGTCCTCGCGCAGGCAGCCCTTGCCGCTGCACGTACGCAGCGCCGCGAGACGGTTGGCGAGGTCCGCCTCCACGTCCTGGTAGTACGGGGACGAGGCGAGGTTCTCGAGCTCGTCCGGGTCGCTCGCGAGGTCGTACAGCTCGCGCTCGCCGTTCGTGTACTCGGCGTAGAACCAGCGCTCCGTCCGCACGGCGGCGTAATGCACGCGCACGCCGAACGAGTAGAAGCCCTCGATCAGCAGATCGCGGTCCGGCAGCGTGCCGCCGCGCATGAGCGGCATCAGCGATACGCCGTCCTCCGTCAGGCCGGCCTCGGCGCCCGTGGCGTCGAGGATCGTGGGCGCCAGGTCCTGGTTCGACGCGAGCGCGCCCACGTGCACGTCGTGCGGGAGATCGGGTCCGCGGATCACGAGCGGCACCCGGATCGACTCCTCGTACGGCAGCAGCTTGCCGAACGGCACCCGGTGCTCGCCGTGGATGTAGCCGTTGTCCGAGGTGAAGACCAGGATCGTGTGACCCAGCTCGTGGTGGTCGCGCAGCGCCTGCACGATCCGGCCGACGCCGCGGTCCACCGCCTGGAGCGACTCCAGCTCGCGCTCCCAGTTGGTGCGAATCGCCGCCCGGTAGACCCTGTTCAGACGGGGGTACTGGCGGATGGTGGCCGGCTTGTCGCTCACGTCCGCCTCGTTGTAGGAGGGCGCACCCGGCAGCGGTGCCCCCGCGAAGTCGCCGCGGTCCTGCGGCGCTGGCACGGGCGTGGGGATCGGCTTGTGCGGGCTGTCGAAGGCGAAGTGCGGCGCCACGTACGTGGTCCACATGAAGAACGGACGGTCGTCCCCCGAGGCGCGGCGGATCTGCTTCACCGCCTTGTTGGTGAGCACGTGCGTCTGGTAGTTGCGCGGCCTGCGCACGTAGTGGTGCGGATGGCCGTCGTCGTTGATCGTGAAGCCGTAGTAGCGGTAGGTGGTCGGGTCCACCAGGCCGTGCCAGTCGGTCCAGCCCGGCGGCACCTCGCTCGGGTCCCGCTCCCCATAGCCGTTGAGGTACTTGCCGACGAGGATCGTGCGGTAGCCGGCGCGGTTGAGCCACACCGGCAGCGTCTCGTTCCCGCGCAGCTTCGTGAAGCCGCCGTTCGGCGGCTTGTTGTTCCTCACGCCGTGGTTGTGCGCGTACTGGCCGGTGAGGAACGTGGCCCGCGACGGGCAGCAGAGCGGGAACGAGACGAACGAGTTGTCGAAGCTCACGCCCTGCCTCACGATCAGGCGCTGAACCGTCGGCATCGCGTACAGCGAGGTGGGGGTCTGGTCGTCGGTCTCGATGACCACGACGTTCGGGCGCCGCGCAGCGGCGGCGGGCGCGCAGGCCGCCAGGACCACCAGCACGAGGACGACGATCGCTGCGCGACACCTCACTGCCGCTGGGAACACCTCCAGCGCGTCAACGCAGCGGTGGTCACCTCACAGGCCGACCTCCCGCAGCGCGTCGTCGCGCTCGCCGTAGATGCGCACGCGCCTGATCCGGTCGCCCTCGAATTCGTACACGTTGCCGACCTCGCGGCTGAGCGCAACGCCGCTCGTGCGGCCGCTGGCCGACGCCAGGACAAACGCGAGCGCCCGGTCGCCCACCAGCTCGAGACGCTCGATCTCCAGGTGGAAGTCGGGCCCGGCTTCTTCGATCTCGGCCAAGAAGCGCCGGATGCCATCGGGCCCCTCGTGCACCCCGTGGAGCGGCGAGATCGGCGAGTGCAGCTCGACGTTCGCCGTGCAGCAGGCGATGTAGGCGTCGGCGTCCCGCGCGTTCACCGCCGCGACCACGCTCCTGACCAGATCCTCGCGCGACACGCCCGGCGAGTATCGCAGCGCGGGTTGATCCGGTCCGTGCGGTGGGGCGAAGTAGGTCGCATGGACACCGCAGCCCTCCCCGATCGCAAGCGCTGGAAGCAGGACCTGGCCCGCTACCTGGAGGTCGACCGCCGGCGCGGCCTCGCCCAGATCGCGAGCGTCGTGCTCCCCTACCTCGGCGTCTGGGCACTGGCGGCGTCGCTGCGCCCGAGCGCCCCGCTCGCGATCGGCCTGGGGCTGGTGGCCTCCGTCTTCCTCGTGCGCATGTACTCGTTCTTCCACGACCTCGCGCACCACTCGCTGTTCGAGTCGCGCGCTGCCAACATCCGCTGGGGCCACCTGCTCGGCTACCTCCTGTTCACGCCGTACCGCTGGTGGCAGCGCCAGCACAGCCTCCATCACGCGAACACCGGCAATCTCGAGAAGCGCGGGCCGGGCGAGATCTACACGATGACCGTGGCCGAGTACGAGCGCGCGTCGCGACTGCGGCGGCTCGGCTACCGCGCCTACCGCAACCCGCTGCTCATGCTGCTCGTCGGGCCGACGCTGGTGTTCCTGTTCGAGCGCCGCTTCCCGCAGCGCGGCATGTCGCGGCGGATCCTGGCGAGCGTGGTCGCCACCAACGTCGCCCTGGTGGTCTGGATCCTCGGCTGGAGCGAGCTGGCCGGCTGGTCCACCTACCTGCTCGTGCAGGGCACGACGATGATCGCCGGCGGGGCGATCGCCGCCTGGATGCTCTACGTGCAGCACCAGTACGAGGACACCTACTACCGCGCCGCCGGCGACTGGGAGTTCGAGGCCGCCGCGCTGCAGGGCAGCTCGTTCCTCGAGCTGCCGCGGCCGCTCGCGTGGCTGGTCGGGAACGCGAACTACCACCACGTGCACCACCTGAGCGCGCGGATTCCGAACTACCGGCTGCGGGCCGCGCACGAGGAGCAGCCGATGTTCGCGGCCACACCGGTGGTCACGCTGCGCAGCGGCGTAGCGGCGCTGCGGCTCAAGCTGTGGGACGAGGAGCGCGGACGCCTGGTGGGCATGCCCGCGCGGTTGCAGCCGCGGCGCGAGGGTGCGACGATCGCCTCGTGCCCCGGATAGCCGAGCTCGGCGGTAGACGCGCGCCGTACCTGCGCTGGTCGTTCTGGCGAATGGCGCTGGGCATGCGGCGCCTCATGACCGAATGGCAGGTGGGCGACGGCCGCGAGGCGGCGCTGGCCGAGCACGTCACCTCGACCGCGGCCCCCGGTGACCTCGACGCCGCCATCCGCGCCGTCGACGAGTTCTGCTACCGCCAGAGCTTCATGATGAACGTCGGCGACGAGAAGGGTGCGATCCTCGACGCCGCGATCGAACGCGCGCAACCGCGCCGCCTGCTGGAGCTCGGTACCTACTGCGGATACAGCGCGCTGCGCACCGTCCGGGCGATGCCCGAGTCGGCCCACCTCCACTCGATCGAGTTCAACGCGGCCAACGCGGAGATAGCGCGCCGGATCGTGGACCACGCCGGCGCCGGCGAGCGCGTGACGATCACGGTGGGCACGCTCGGCGACGGCGGAGGGACGATCGCGGCGCTGGAGGAGGAGCACGGCTTCGCCCGCGAGACGCTCGACTTCGCCTTCCTCGACCACGACAAGGACGCGTACCGCCCCGACCTCGAGCGGATGGTGGACCGCGGCTGGCTGCACACGGGCGCGGTGGTCGTGGCCGACAACGTCAAGTTTCCGGGCGCTCCCGGGTATCGGGACTACATGCGGGAGCGCGAGGGCCGCGAGTGGCGGACCACCGAGCACCAGACGCACGTCGAGTATCAGTCCCTGATCAAGGACCTCGTGTTGGAGTCGGAGTACCTCGGGGAGCGCCCGGCCTAACGCGGTGCCGCGCCCTCGTGCTAGCCGCGCTCGCGCAGGTAGGTGTCCGCGAGTCGCTTCGGCGCCCGCGCGAGCCACGCCTCCACGACCACCTCCTCGAGGTCGTCGAGCCCGATCCGCTCGAGCTGCACCAGGATGGCCGGGTAGCCGTCGAAGTGCGGCGTCGTGAAGAACACGCGCGGGTCGTCGGCGATCAGCGCCGCCTTCGCGCCCTCGTGCTCCACGCGGGCACCGAGGATCGCGCCGCGCGGCGCGTCCGCGCCGAGCGCCTCGAGGTCTGAGCGCCGCAGCGGCCGCTCCCACACGAAGAGCTTGTCCTTCACGCGCCACTGCGCCGTCTCGCGCGACTGGCGCTCCGAGGTCTCGGGCAGCGCCAGAGCGAGCCGGCGAACGTCGTCCCAGCTGGCCATGCGGGGCGAGTTAACCAGAGGGGCGGCGGCGCGTCCGCCTAGGGCGTGAGCGGCCCGCGGGCGAACACGTCGACGGCGTCGTTGGTGTCGCCCGGCACCAGGTTCGACGCCCCCGAGAAGAAGGCCACGAAGCGGCCTCCGGCCGAGAGCGACGACTGCAGCTGGGCGAAGGGCGCGGCGCTCTCGCCGTTGCCCTGCGCGCGCGCCGTGCTGATGCTCACGCGTCGGGTCGTGCCGGTGCGGCGATCGCGCACGAACACGTCGGCGGCGTCGTTCGTGTCGTTCGCGATCAGGTCGTCGGCGTAGGAGGTGAACGACACGTAGCGGCCGTCGGGCGAGATCGACGGGCCGCCGCTGACGCCATTCCCGCGCGCGCCGCCGCGGGCGGCGCTGATCAGATCGAGCCTGCCGGTCTGGCGGTCGCGGACCCAGACGTCGCCGGCCAGCTCGTAGTAGGGCGAGTCGACCCTCCTCTTGCCGGCCGCCGCGAATGCGACATAGCGGCCGCTGGCGGAGATCGCGGGGCTTGTGCTCGGGCCCGTGCCGCCGGACATCGCCTCCGTGGTGCCGCGCTCTCGATCGCGCACGTACACGCCGCCGCCGAAGACGTAGGCCACGAAGCGGCCGTTCGCGGATACCGACGGCTGCGAACTGTCCACGGGCGTCCGCCCATGCGGGCTGATCACCTCGGTCTCGCCGGTCTGGCGATCGTGCAGGAGCACGTCCTGGCGCCAGTGGCCGTCGATGCTCGCGCGCGACCACTCGGTCGTGTACGCCACGTAGCGGTCGTCGCCCGAAATCGACGCGTCCCACGCCGGCGCCTTCGGGACCCGGGGGTCGGCCATCCGCTCGAGCGCCCCGGTCTGCCGGTCGCGCACGAATACCGCGCTGTTCTTGCCCGTGTCCTCCGGACGCAGGGTGTTCGAGTCCGAGCTGAACGCCACGAAGCGGCCGTCCCCGGACAGCGACGGCCCAAAGCTGCTGCCGTTGCCCGGGAGCCCGTTCCAGCTCACGCTGATCCACTCGGTGTGCTGAGCAGCGCGGTCGAAGAGGTACACGTCGGTCTTCGGCACGCGGTCGCCGTTGTAGTCGGGCGCCAGCGTCTGGTACGCCACGAGGTTCCCGTTGGCGGAGATCGCGGGCGACCAGCTGGGCTCGTTGCGCTGCGCGCCGGTGAGCGCGTCGAGGCTCACCCGCGACGTGGTCGGCGACGCCGCCGCCGCGGGCGTGGCGAGGCCCACCGTCGCGATCGCTGCTGCGAGTGCCGCCGTCCCTCTCCCCACGCAAGCCTTAACACACGATCGAGCGAAGCGGTGCGCTGCGGTGCGGGTTACCGCTCCATGGTCCGCCGCGTGCCGCTGCTCGCCGTCGCCGTCCTGGCCGCCTGCGCGACGGCGTCCACCGGCGCGGCAGCGCCCACCCGCGCGGCGCCGTCCACCCGCGCGGCGCCGCGGATGGAGGTCGCGCTTCAGGACGACCCCGCGTTCGTCTCCGAGCTCACGCTGGGGCGCGGCAAGGCGCTGAAGCTCGCCAGCCGGCTGCACGTCACGCGCATCCGCGTGAACCTGCCGTGGCGTTCCATCGTCGACCACGCGAACAGCAAGCGGCGCCCCAAGCACCGGCACTACGACTTCACCTCGTACGACGCGCTCTTCAACGCCGCCGCGCGGCATGGCATCAAGCTGCAGGTCACGATCTCCGGCCCCGCGCCGCGCTGGGCGACCGGCGACGGCAAGAAGGGCAACTACAAGGTCAGGCTGGCCGACTACGAGCACTTCGTTCGCGGCGTGGCCAAGCACTTCCGCCACCACATCGACCGCTACTCGATCTGGAACGAGCCGAACTACCGCTCATGGAACTCGCCGCTCAAGGGCAACGCGGAGCGCTACCGCAAGATGTACGTGGCGGCGTACAAGATCATCCGCCACTACGACGCCACGGCGAAGATCCTGATCGGCGAGACCTCGCCGTACGGGAAGAAGGGCGAGTCCACCTCGCCGGTCACGTTCCTGCGGGAGGTGACCAAGCACGGAAAGCTGAAGGCCGACGGCTACGCGCACCACCCGTACGACTACGTGCACGGCCCGCACTGGCCGTCGCCGCACGACGCGAACGCGTCGATCAGCCAGCTCGACAACCTCACCGAGGAGCTGGACAAGCTCGCGAAGCAGGGCAAGCTCACCACGCGCGCCGGCAAGCCGCTCGACGTCTACCTCACCGAGTTCGGCTACATGCGCAAGGGCCGCTACAAGAAGCCGACCACGAAGCGCGCGAACTACCTCCGCGACGCCTTCGAGATCGCGCTGCGCAACCCGCGCGTGAGGGAGATGACGCAGTACGGGCTGGCGCCGCCGCCGCCGTACTCGAAGCACTGGGACATGAGCATCGTGACGAGGAAGGGCAAGCCGACGAAGGTCTTCAAGACGCTCGCGGCATGGACGGACGAGCAGGCCGAGGCGCACACGATCGCGCTTCCCGCGCCGCGCTGAGCCGGGCGCGGCGTAACGCGGGGGGCGGCCCGGTGACGAGTTAGGGTCGCCCTGACCCGTTCGTCGAAAGGACCGCATGCTCGACCTCACCGCCAAGCAGGACCAGCTGAACGCGGACTCGCGCTGGGACTTCTCGGACCTGCGCGCCGTCTACGTGAACTGCACGCTCAAGCGCTCGCCGGAGCCGTCGCACACCCGCGGGCTCGCCGACCGCTCGATCGCGATCATGGAGAAGAACGGCGTGACCGTCGACGTCGTCCGCGCGATCGACCACGACATCGCCACGGGCGTCTGGCCGGACATGACCGAGCACGGCTGGGACCGCGACGACTGGCCCGCGATCTTCGAGCAGGTGATGGCGGCGGACATCCTCGTGCTCCTCACGCCGATCTGGCTCGGGCAGAAGTCGTCGGTCTGCATGAGGGTCATCGAGCGGCTGTACGGCAACAGCCACCTGCTGAACGACGTCGGGCAGTACGCGTACTACGGCAGGGTGGGCGGCTGCCTGGTGACGGGCAACGAGGACGGGATCAAGCACTGCGCGATGGAGGTCCTCTACTCGCTCGGGCACCTTGGGTTCGTGGTGCCGCCGCAGGCCGACTCGGGCTGGATAGGGGAGGCCGGCCCCGGGCCGAGCTACCTCGACGACGGGTCCGGCGGCCCCGACAACGACTTCACCAACCGCAACACCACGTTCATGACCTGGAACCTGCTGCACCTGGCGCGCATGGTCAAGGACGCCGGGGGCATCCCGGCGCACGGAAACCAGCGGACCGAGTGGGACGCGGGCTGCCGGTTCGACTACCCCAACCCGGAGCACCGCTGAGGTAGGTCCAGGAGCCGCCGGAAGCCTTCCGGAGTCGACCCGTAGACCTCGTCGCTGCTGATGCGGCGGACTGTGAATCCCGCCTTGCGCCAGATGGCCGCCTTGCGGGCGTCCTCGTCGGGGAAGCGGTGGAACTGCGGGCCGTCGATCTCGACGATCTCCTTACGCCTGCGAAACACGAGGTCCGCCTCCTTGCCCGCGATCTTCACGTTCACCTCGGGCAGCTCGGCACCCGCGTCGTGGAGCAGCTCGAGCGACCTGCCCTCCGCGTCCGAGCGGGTGCGGTGGTACGGGACGTGGGCGTAGCGGGTGGCAAGCGCGACCAGGTGCGGCACACCGGGCGCGCGGGCGTGCCCTCCCGCGCATTCGAGTACGCGGCCCGCCGTGGTGCGCTTCAGCCTGATCGACTCGCGGAAGGCACGGCCGAGCCGGTTGTCATCGAGCCCCGCCGCCAGATCGACCAGGACCCGCGCGGCCGTGGTGATCGGAATGCCCTGGAACCTGGTGACCTCCTCGGCGACGGTGGTGGACCGGAATACCAGGACGCGGCCCTGCCGCCGATGGCCGCCGCGTCCCGGCCGCGTGATCACCTCGTAGCCGCGGGCGAACCTGTGGATGCCGTAGCACGCGGCGGCGCTGCCGTGGCTCAGGAAGCTGCTCGGGCTGGTGAGGGCGGCGGCCCACCACTGCTGCCTGCGCGTCGGGGGGCTGCTGGTGAGCAGGAACACGCCGCGGTGCAGGCGCTGCCAGCCGCGGCTGCGTGCGTGGTGGTAGATCTGCTTCCGCGACCAACCCGCCTCCGTCAACTGCCAGGCCGCGACGACGTCGTCCTGCCTGGATGCGAGGAATCGCAGACGAGGGTCCATTTCTGTCCCCTATAGGGGATACAAATGGACCCTCGTCCCCCCTTGGGCGCTCAACGGACCGCAAATACCGCGCGCGCCGTGCTGCCGGCGAAGCTGACGGAGACCGTGGCCGTGCCGGGCCTGATCCCCTTCACCAGCCCGTTCCCGTCCACCCGCACCACGGTGGGGCTGCTGCTCGTGAACCGCAGCGGCGCATGGGACAGGTCCACGAACGTGTCGTCCTGCCGCACCGCCGTGATGATGTCCGCCGCACGCGCCGGCGTGCCGACCGGACCGAGGCCCTGGAGCCAGTGGTTCTTCGCCCGCAGGCTCAGAGCCTCGCCGACCTTCAGGGTCGACTTGGGCGGCTGCACGGTCAGGTGGCGCACGGTGCGGGCTATCCGGCCCGTGATCCGGACCGGCAGCTGGTGCAGGCGCTCGCCGGCCGAGCCGGAGACCTCGAACGTCCAGCGGCCTGGGTAGACGACCGAGCGCCGCGCGGCCGCGTCCCACAGGCGCAGCGTGTCCGCTATCGGGACGCTGATGGTGACCCTCTGCGACGCGCCGGGCGCCAGCTCGCGCGTCTTTCGGAAGCCGACCAGCCGCCGGAGTGGCACATCGCGGCCCGAGACCTTCGGCGACCGCGCGTAGACCTGCACGACGGTGGCGCCCACGCGCCGGCCGGTGTTCCTGATCCGCACCTTGACCTTTATTGCGTTGTTCGCGTCGACCTGCCGGCGATCCGTGTGGATGCCGGTCCAGCGGAACGTCGTGTACCCGAGCCCGAACCCGAAGCGGTACTGCGGCACGCCGGCGAAGTACTCGTAGGTGCGCCCGAGGCCGCCGGTCCTGCGCGGCGCCAGGTCGTAGTCGCTCATCGAGGGCAGCTGCCGGTCCCCGCGGTACCACGTGAAGCTCAGCCGTCCGCTCGGGTTGACGCGGCCCAGCAGGGCGGCGGCGAACGCGCGCCCCTGGCGCTGGCCGGCCGGCGCGCTGAACAGGATCGAGCGCACCTCGTGCTCGACGGGGCCGAGCGCGACCATCCCGCCCGCCTGCACCACGAGCGCGATGCGCGGGTTGCCCACCGCGGCCGCCTGGTGGACGAGCGAGTCGTAGTTGCCCGGCATCGCGACGCTGTCGCGGTCGGCGCCTTCGGCGTTCGTGTTCTCGTCGGTGCCCACCATGACCACGACAAGGTCGGCGTGGCGGATCGCGTCGCGGGTCTCCGCCGAGAGCGCGACCGGCGAGCTCGACGTGGACGACGAGCCCGCGTCGTCGTAGGTGACCGCCGCTCCGGGGTTGACCTTCCTGACCTGATTGGTGAGCGCCTGGCGGAGGCTGATCCGCTCGTGCGGCTTGCCCGAGTAGCCGCCCAGGAAGACCTTGCCGGCCTGGTCGCCGAGGATCACCACTCGGTGAAGCCCCCTGGGATCCGCGGGCAGCAGCGGCCGCGCGCCGGCGCGCGGGGGACGGTTCTTCAGCAGAACCAGCGAGCGCTTGGCCACCTCGCCTGCCAGCTCGCGGTGCGCCCTGCTCTCGATCACCGACTTGTGGATCCGCGTGTACGGCTGCCGCGCGCGCGGGTCGAACTCGCCGGTCTCCATACGGAGCGTGAACAGGCGCACGAGCGCGCGGTCGATCACGTCCTCGCCGAGCGCGCCGGAGGCGATCGCCTCGCGCACGTAGTCGATCCGGTTCTCCTTGCCGGAGAGGTTCGAGCCGATGTCGCCGACCGGCGGCTGGCCCGGCGCGCCGTCCTCCCCCAAGCAGTTCACGTCGGTGCCCGCGCGCAGTGCGAACGCCTCTCCCCCGGCCTGCCCGCGGATCGTCCTCAAGTCGGACTTGCGCGTCCACAGCGCCGCCTCGTCACCGCCGTGGTTGGTGGTCCAGCCGGGCGGCGCCCAGTCGTGGCCCAGGAAGTAGAGCGCGGTGCCGGGCACGCCGATCGGCTGGTCGGGGCGCCGGTAGGTGGTGGCCACGGCGCCGCAGTCCGACGTCACGTAGCCCGCGTGGCCCCACGTGCGCCGCGCGAGCACGTTGAGCAGCAGCGAGTTGGCCACCGCCGGCGTGCCGTTCACCGCGTTGTACGAGGACATCAGCCCGCTCACGCGGCCCTGCTCCACCACGCGGCGGAAGTGAGGCGTGTAGTAGTCGCGGATCGTCGCCTCGTCGGTGTTGGACGAGACCGCGGTGCGGTCCTTCTCCACGTTGTTGAGCGCGAAGTGCTTGGCCGTCGCCACCGCCTTCAAATAGCGGCCGCGCAGCGAGCCGTCAGCGCGCTGGCCCTGGAAGCCGTGGACGTACGCGGTCGCCATCGTCCCGACCAGGAACGGGTCCTCGCCGAAGGCCTCGTCGGTCCGGCCCCAGCGGGGGTCGCGGTCGATGTTGATCGTGGGGTTGAAGTAGAAGAGCGACCCGTAGTCGGACGCCTTCGGGCCGAGGTCGTTGTGATCGTCGTCGAACAGGGAGCGGTCCAGGAAGCCTCGTGCCTCGTCGGAGATCGCGTCGGTCTCGCGCTGCATCAGCCCCGGGTCCCAGCTCATGCTCGTGGCGAGGTTGGTGGGGAAGCTCGTGGCGGGGATCGGGTTGTTCACCCCGCCGCTGTACTCGGAGCCGCCGTACCAGTCGCCGCCCCAGAACGCCGACACGCCGTGCTGCGCCTCGCTCCAGTAGGCGTACTGCTGGACGCCCAGCCGCGGGATCGCCTGGGCGTTGGTGGTGCCGAGCTGCTGTGCCTTCTCGTCGAGCGTCATGCGCGCCACGAGGTCGGCCGCGCGCTCCCCGAACGGCAGGCGCGTGTCGCGGTAGGGCGGGGGCGCGGCGCTCGCGGGCGTGGCGAGGACGGCCGCGGCCGCGGCGGCGGTCGCGAGCAATCGTGCTGAGCGCCGGCCGGCGGCCACGGCGGAGGACTCTACGCCAGGCTCAACCCGCCGGCGCCAGGCTCGGCGTGTCAGTTCGGCAACCTCCGTATTCGACAGCGTCGGCTGTCACCAGTTAGGGTGGGTCACTGTGAGTACGGCAAGGAAGCCGAGGACACGGCACGAGGTGGGGTCGCGCACGCTGCGCGTCCTTTCGCCGCTGTTCCGCTACAGCGCGCCGCGCGACGCATGGGTGCTGCGGCTGGTCGGCCGCCGAGTGGGCCCGGCGCTCACCTTCAGCGAGCGACGGGACAAGCTGGCGCGCTGATCCATCCCAAGGGGGCTGCCGCCGGGCGCGCCCTTGACCCGCCGCCGCGACTCGGCCAGACTCACCGTCGCAGGCGGCCGCGGGACCGGCGCCGGAGAGGAGAGCCCATGGAGCAGGTCTCGAGCGGTCCGCTTCGCTTCGGAGTCGCCGCAGCCGCGGCGGTGGCCCTGGCGGCGCCGAGCGCCGCGACCGCAGCCACCAAGACCTTCACCAAGGCGTCTCCGATCACGATCCCGGCGAGCGGGTCGGCAACCCCCTACCCGTCGACGATCGCCGTCACCGGCTTCACCGGGCCGGTGCAGGACGTGAACGTGACGCTCAAGAACCTGCAGCACCCCTCGGCGACCGACCTCAGCGTGCTCCTCGTGGGCCCCGGCGGGCAGCGGACGATCCTCAGCTCCGGCGCCGGCAGCGCCACCGGGCCGCCCGCGCCGAACGAGACCTTCACGCTCGACGACGAGGCGGCGTCCTCGCTTCCGTGCAGCGAGCAGCCCGTCGCGCCGGGGAGCTACAAGCCCACGCGCGCCACCTGCTTCTCGACCAACCCCGAGGCGTTCCCGGCCCCCGCGCCGCCCGGTCCGTACGCCGTCTCGCTGTCGGTCTTCGACGGCAAGGCCTCCAACGGCACGTGGAAGCTGTACGTGATCGACGAGGCCCCCGGCGACGGCGGCACGATGTCCGGTGGCTGGAGCCTGACCATCAGCGCGCCCACCTCGCCCCCGCAGACCACGATCACGAAGGGCCCGGCGAGCACTACCACGAAGCGGTCCGCCAGCTTCGCGTTCAAGTCGAGCCAGCCCGGCTCGAGCTTCGAGTGCCAGCTCGACTCCAACCTCGGCTTCTCGCGCTGCCACTCGCCCGTGACGGTGCGCAGGATGTATCCGGGCCGGCACAGCTTCGTGGTCAGGGCAAGGAACCGGTTCGGCACGGCCGACCCCACGCCGGCCAAGGCGAACTGGAAGGTCGTGAAGCTGGCGCGCTGATCCATCCCTGCGGCGACCGCCACCGGGCGGCCCGTCCTATCGTCAGGCCGGACAGGGTTATGGAGCGCAAGTGGTGGACACTCCTCGGCGTCTGCGTGGCGACGTTCATGTTGCTCGTGGACGTCACGATCGTGAACGTCGCGCTGCCGAGCATCGAGCGCGAGCTCCACGCGGGGCTGACCAAGCTGCAGTGGGTCATCGACGCCTACACGCTGGTGCTGTCGGCGCTGATCCTCACGATGGGCGCGCTCGCGGACCGGGTCGGCAGGCGGATCGTGTTCGTGCTGGGCGTGGCGTCGTTCACGGTCGCCTCGCTGCTCTGCGGGCTTGCCCCGAGCGCCACCGCGCTCGACGTCTTCCGCGGGCTCCAGGGGATCGGCGGCGCCGCGATGTTCGCCACCTCGCTCGCGCTGATCGCCCAGGAGTTCCGCGGCCGCGACTTCGGAACGGCGATCGCCGCCTGGGGCTCCACCGTCGGCGCCGCCGTCGCGGCCGGCCCGCTCATCGGCGGCGCGCTCACGCAGGGCCTCGGCTGGGAGTGGATCTTCTTCGTGAACATCCCGGTGGGCGTGCTCGCGCTCGCGCTCGCCCTGCGCGGGATGCGCGAGTACCGGGACCCGGACGCACGCGGGGTCGACCCGGGCGGGCTCATCACCTCCTCGGCCGCCTTCGGACTGCTGGTCTTCGGACTCCTGCGCGGCAACGCGGAGGGCTGGGACAGCGCGCTCATCGTCGGCTCGCTCGTGGGCGCGGTGGTGCTGCTCGCGGTCTTCGTCGCGATCGAGCGCCGCCAGGAGCGCCCGATGCTCGACCTCTCGCTGTTCCGCCGGCCGGCATTCGTCGGCGTCTCGCTCGGCACGCTCGCGCTCGGCGCCGGGATGTTCTCGATCCTGCTCTACGTGTCGATCTACTTCCAGGACGTGCTGGGCTACTCGCCGTTCCAGGCGGGCCTGCGCTTCCTGCCGCTCACGCTGCTCATCTTCTTCGTGCCGCTCGCCACGCGGCCGCTGGCCGAGCGCGTGCCCCAGCGGATCCTGCTCGGCACCGGTCTGGCGCTCACCGCGCTCGGCCTGCTCCTGATGCACGGCGTGAGTGCCGGCTCGCGCTGGACGACGCTCCTCGCCGGGATGCTCGCAGCCGGCGTCGGGATCGGGCTGTCCAACCCGGCGATCGGGTCGACGGCCCTTGGCGTGGTCGACCCGGCGCGCAGCGGCATGGCCTCGGGCTTCAGCAACACCTGCCGCCTGGGCGGCGTGACGATCGGGGTGGCCGCGCTCGGCGCGATCTTCCAGAGCGGGATCGACTCGAAGCTCGCCGAGCTGCTGCCGCGCGTGCCCTCGGGGCTGACGGATCAAGTCGCCGCCAGCGGCACCGATCGCATCCCCGCGCGACTCGCGCCGGTCGCGCGCGAGGCCTTCGTCGCGGGCTTCAACGAGATCCTGCTGTTGGGCGCAGCCACCGTGCTGCTCGGCAGCGTGGCCGCGTTCGGGCTGATCAGGGCGCGCGACTTCGTGAGGACGCGGCAGCCGGCGCCGGCGCCGGCCGAGGCCTAGCGCGGCCAGCGGTTACGTTTCGCGCGTGGAGCACGGTACCCCCGCGCCCGCGAGCGTCACGTTCGCGGTGATCGGCCGCAACGAGGCCGCGACGCTGCGCACGTCGCTCGAGCAGGCCCTCGCCGCGGCCGAGCCGGGCGACCGCGTGCTGTTCGTGGACGGCGGGTCGTCCGACGAGTCGCTGTCGATCGCGCGCGAGATGGGCGTGGAGGGCGTCGAGGCGGGCGCCGGCAAGGGCCGCGCGATCGCCGTGGCCGCCGAGGCCGCGGGTCCCGCAGCCCTCTGCACCATCGACGCCGACATCGAGTGGTCGGAGGTCAACATCCCCGCGACGCTGCGCGCGGCGTACGTGCGGACCCGCGCCGACATGGTCGTGGCCAACTTCGTGCAGAAGGCGCGAGCGCGGACGATCATCCCGGGCGTCTACCACCCGTTCGTCGCTGCGCTCTTCCCGGAGGCGCTCCACGTCGGCGGTCCCACGCCGATCACCGGGTTCCGGATCATGGCCCCGGGCCTCACCACGAACGCGGTGCCCGCGGGCTACGGCGTGGAGACCTACCTCAACATCAGGTTCGCCCTCGACGGCAGGCAGATCGAGCGGCTCGACATCGGGCTCTACGACGGCCCGCTCAAGGGCTACGCCAACATCGAGCGCATGGCCGCCGACGTGATCGCGACGATCCTCGACCTCGCCGTGGCCGAGCGGCGGCTCCACCCGTCCATGCGCGGCGCCTACGAGGAGTGGGCCTCGGCGGTGGTGGAGCACGCCTCGTCGCTCCCCGTTCCCCCGGAGGGGCGCGAGACGTACACGGCCAGGCTCATGGAGCTCGCGGCCAGGCCGCTGCCCGTGGCGCAGCCCGCCGGCGCGGCTCCTTGACGCGCGCCCCACAGGCGACCGTCGTCGTCCTTTCGCCGCACCCGGACGACGCCGTGCTGAGCGCATGGTCGGTGCTCACCCGCGACGCCGACGTGCGGGTGGTGAACGTGTGCGCCGCGCTGCCGCCACCCGGTCCGCCGCCCGCTTGGGACGTACTAACGCGCGCGCGCGACGGCGCCGAGCGGATGCGCGAACGCCTCGCCGAGGATTCGACCGCGCTCGCCCGGGCCGCTCGCCAGGCCGTGAACCTCGACTTCCTCGACGCCCACTACCGGCACGGCCCGCTCGACCGCGAAGCACTCGTCGCGTCCATCCGTTCGGAGGCGGGCGCGGCGCACGAGCTGTGGGCACCGGCAGGAATCGGCGGGCATCCGGACCACGTGGACGTTCGCGAGGCGGCGCTGACCGTCGCGGGCGACGGCGGCCCGCCCGTCCACCTCTACGCCGAGCTGCCGTATGCCGCGCGTCGCGGCTGGCCGCGCTGGGTGACCGGTCGCGCCGAGCGGCGGGGGCTCGACCTGGACGGGTGGCTGCGGAGCCAGCTGCCGCCGGGCACCGCGGTGCCGGGGGTGGCGCACGCCCTGTCGCGGGCCGGCGCCCGGCGCAAGCTGCGCGCGCTGCGCGCGTACAGGACGCAGTGGGACGCCCTCGCGGCGGAGGGCACGCTGGAGAACCGGCGGGTGCTCCGGTACGAGGTCAGCTTCCTCGCGCCCGCCGGTCGCGGTTCACGCCCGTCCGGACCCGGCGGCCGAAGCGGGACCCCCACGGCACCTCACGAGGTGCGGTTCCCAGCCGGCCGGTGACCGGCGCCTGCGCGTCGAGGTAGCCGAGCAGCTCGGGCTCGCCGTAGCCGAGGTCGGCCGCCTCGAGCCGCTCGGTCGTGAGCAGCTGGTCTCCGGTCACCGGGTGGAGGGCGGAGAGGAGCGGGAGCCGCGCGGGCGTGGGATGCACGTGGATCGAGGCAACGCGCGCCAGCGGAGCCGCGCTCGCCGGGCTGGGCCGGCCCAGGAGGCGTGGCGCCCGCGAGCGCAGCGCGCGTGCCGCGCGCCCGGCCACCGCGCGCGCCCGCGCGCCGAAGGGGACGCCGAGGTCGCGCCACGCCAGCGGCGCGACCACCCAGCGCGCCGCGGAGAGCACGGTGGGCGGCGGTGCCGCGCGGCCGACCGTCCGCTCCGTCACGAGCTGCCCCGATCCCGTGAGATAGACCGGCTCGAGCCC
>JBJMLK010000225.1:0-17711 GCA_045805345.1 Thermoleophilaceae bacterium
GCGACTCGAGCCGCTCGCGGCGGCGCAGCAGCACCGCCGCGCGCTCGTAGCGCCGCGCCTGCGCGGCCTCCCGCATCTGCTGCTCGAGGTGCTCGAGCAGGTGCTCGCCGGCCGCGGCCGTGCCGGCGAAGGGCGCCAGCGCCTGGTCGAGCCGCCGGCGGTAGAGGTTGGGGTCGAGGTCGCCCAGGCAGGGCGACAGGCAGCGGCCCATCTGACCGTACGCCGACGGGTGCTCGCGCAGCTTCATGCCGCGGCCGCAGTGGCGCAGCCCGAACAGCGAGTTGAGCTGGTCCACCAGCTCGTTGGCCAGCTCGCGCCCGCGCACGGGTCCCACGTTGATCGCGTGGCCCGGGGCGGGCTCCGGCGCCACCTCGAGCACCGGGAACGGGATGTCGAGCCGGCAGCGCAGGTACAGGTAGCCGTCACTCTTCTTGAGCTTGACGTTGCCCGGCGGGCGCCAGCGCTTGATCAGGCGGTTCTCGAGCACGAGCGCCCCGAGCTCGGACGCCGTGGGCACGTAGTCGACGACCTCGGCGCGCTCGGCCCAGCCCGCGGGCGCGCAGAAGTGCGCGCGTGCGCGGGTGCGAAGCGACACCGACTTGCCGACGTACAGCGCGCGGCCGGACTCGTCCCGGAACACGTACACGCCCGGGTCGTCGGGGAGCGCGCTGAGATCGGGGCGCTTCTCGCGCGGGATGCGCCCGGCACGCCGGCGGCGATCCGGCGACCGCGCCGCGCGGCGGCGAGCCGGCGCGAGCAGAGAGCAGGCGTCGGCCACAGTGGCCGCGCTGGCGCACAGGCGCGGGAACAGCGCGCAGAACACGCGTGCGCACGTGCGCGCGTCCGCGAGCGCGCGGTGCACGAGGTCCACCTCGATCCCCAGCGAGGCGGCGAGCGGCGCCAGCTTGCGCTGCGTGGCGAGCGGCGCGTAGCGGCGGGCCATCGCCACCGTGCAGATCACCGGCGGGTCCGGCCAGTCGAGGCCCGCGCGCTCGAAGCCCTGCTTCAGCGCCCGGCGGTCGAACTGGGCCGAGTGGGCCACGAGCACGCGCCCGCGCAGCAGCTCGCCGACCCGGGTGAGGGCGACCTCCGGCGGCGGCGCGTCGTCGACCATCGCCTGGGTGATGCCGGTGAAGCGCTCGATCCCGCGCGACAGCGGCCGCTCCACGCGCACGAGCGACTCCCACTCGTCGTGCAGCTCGCCGCCGCCCACGAGCACGGCGCCGACCTCCGTCAGCTCGCAGTCGTCGCCCGCGCGGCCGTTCGTCTCCACGTCCACGGCGAGGAACTCCGCGCTCTGAAGCTCGAGGGTGGCCGGGTCCATCCGCATAGGGCTACGCCGCGGCCCGGACGAAACGCAGGAGTGCGTGCGCGCACGTATGTGGCGTGTCTCACCCTGGCGCCCCCGCACCCGGCGTAGCGTCGCCTGCATGACCACCATCGCGTACACACTCGCCGGCGGCAGCTGGGTGATCCTCGGCTTCTGCGTCTTCCTCTTCGTGGGCCTCGTCGTGGGCTACTACACGGAGCGCGGCAGCGGGATTACGCCGCGCGCGTACGGCAAGGTCTACGGCGGAGCGCCCGGCGCCTTCGGGCCCGGCGACGTCTCCGGCCGCGACCACCGCGAGCAGTCGGACTGGAGCCGCGGCACCCGCTAGCGGGTCCGCCGGTCCGCGCGCGCCGCTCTAGACGGCGGCGCGCGTCGCCTTGCTCAGGTGGTCGACCGCGCGCCTCAGCACGCGCGACACCTGCATCTGCGAGATGCCGATCCGCCGCGCGATCTCCGACTGCGTGAGGTCCTCGAAGAAGCGCAGCGCGATGATCGTGCGCTCCTGCTCGGAGAGCTCGGCCATCGCCGGGCGCATCGCCACTCCGTACTCCACGAGGTCGTAGCCGGCCTCCTCGCTGGGCAGCGTGGCCACGAGCGGCTCGCGCTCCTCGCCGTCGCTCGGCGCGCGGGTGTCCAGCGACTCGGCCTCGTACGCGCTGGCGGCGCCGATCGCCTCCACCACGGCCTCGGGCTCGATCCCGGCCTCCTTCGCCAGCTCGGCCGTCGTCGGCGAGCGCCCCAGGCGCGTGTTCAGCTCCGCCGACGCCGCGGTCACCCGCAGCACGTTCTCCTGGAGCCCGCGCGGCACGCGCGCGGCCCAGGCGTGGTCGCGGATGTGGCGCCGAAGCTCGCCGACGATCGTCGGGATCGCATAGCTCGTGAACGACACGCCGCGGTCGGGGTCGTAGCGGTCGGCGGCCAGGATCAGGCCGAGGTACGCCACCTGGGTCAGGTCGTCCAGCGACTCGCTGGTGTGGCGGTAGCGGGCGGCCAGGCGGCGGGCGAGGGGGAGGTAGTCGCGGACCAGGTCGTCGCGGGAAGTTCTCGTATCCGTCTGCAGCACGAACGTACAGCTCCTTCGAAACAGCTCGGGGTGGATGAGGACCTGATCCACCCCCTGCCAGTAGGCCGGAGCGTGTCTCGCGTCAAGTACGTGTGCCGCCACCCATTCGGGTCACGACCCACCTAACTTGTATCCGATACGCACGATTGGTAAGCGTGCGCTGGCCGACCGCTCGGCTACGATCGCCTGACCGCCGATGACCACTGAGATCTCCACCGAATCCGCCCTGGCGCGCACCGACCCGGCCGTGGCCCGGCTGGTCGACGACGAGGCGCGCCGCCAGCACGATTCGATCCGCCTGATCGCCTCCGAGAACTACGCCTCACGGGCCGTGATCGAGGCCACCGGCACGGTCCTCACCAACAAGTACTCGGAGGGCTATCCGGGCCGGCGCTACTACGAGGGCCAGCGCTTCGTGGACCAGATCGAGGAGCTGGCGATCGAGCGCGCGCGGCAGGTGTTCGGGGTCGACCACGCAAACGTTCAGCCCTACTCGGGCTCGGTGGCCAACCTCGCGGTCTACCTCGCCTTCGCGGAGCCCGGCGACACGATCATGGGCATGGGGCTGCCGATGGGCGGCCACCTCACCCACGGGCACACGGTGTCGGTCACCGGCAAGTGGTTCCGCGCCGTGCACTACGGCGTCGACGCCGACAGCGGCCGCATCGACTTCGATGAGGTCGCGCGCGTCGCACGCGAGGAGCGGCCCAAGCTGATCTTCTGCGGCGGCACGGCCGTGCCGCGCACGATCGAGTTCGACCGCTTCGCCGAGATCGCGGCCGAGGTCGGCGCCACGCTGGCCGCGGACATCGCGCACATCGCCGGGCTCGTGGCCGGCGGCGCGCACCCGAGCCCGGTCGGCCACGCGCCCGTGATCAGCACCACCACGCACAAGACGCTCCGCGGGCCGCGCGGCGCGATGCTGATGTGCGACGAGGAGCACGCGGTGGCGATCGACAAGGCCGTCTTCCCGGGGCTCCAGGGCGGTCCGCACGACCACACCACCGCGGCGATCGCCGTCGCGCTCGAGGAGGCCGCGCGACCCGAGTTCTCGGACTACGCGCACCGGATCGTGGCCAACGCGAAGGCGCTCGCGGACGAGCTCCTGGCGCTCGGCTTCGACCTCGTGTCGGGCGGCACCGACAATCACCTGATCCTGATCGACCTCACCTCGAAGGACGTGCCCGGCAAGCCGGCCGCGCAGGCGCTCGACCGGGCCCTGATCGAGACCAACTACAACACCGTGCCGTTCGACCCGCGCAAGCCGTTCGACCCCTCGGGGCTGCGGATCGGCACTCCGTCGGTCACCACGCGCGGGATGGGGCCGGACGAGATGGTCTCGATCGCGCGCTGGATGGACCGCGCGATCGACGCCGCCCGCGACTCGGACGAGGCGGCGCTGTCGACGATCGCCGACGAGGTCCGAGAGCTGACAGCGGCCTTCCCGGCGCCGGGCATCGACGCCTAGGCGCCCAGCCCACAGCCGGGCCTCCGTTCAAGCGCAAATAGCGGCTTTTGAGGGTGGCGCGGTCGGATCTGTCCTGCTTTGACCCCGCATAGCGAGGTCTAGGCAGGACGCAATGGTCCCGCGGGGGTCTCAAGCCCTCGCGCGCGAGGCCGACCTAAGAGGTGGGCCCATGCCGTCGACCCTGCGCAAAAAGCACCATAGGAAGCATCGCGCGCGCGCGCGACACGCCGCGCATGCCCGCAAGCGGCGCCGGCGGCACCGTCATTACGAGGACCAGCCGGTCACGATGCCGCCGCGGCGGCCGCCCAAGCCGCCGCCCGCGCCCAAGCCCGGCCCCAAGCCGCCGCCGCTTCCCGACACCAACTACCGCAACGCCGAGCGCCTGCTCTGGCGCGCCGGATTCGGCCCGCGTACGGGCGACGTCGACAAGGTCGTGAAGGCCGGGATCGGGCCGACCGTGCACGCGATGGTCCACCCGAGCGCGCCGGCCACGCTCGTGGGCCCCGCGCCACGCGACGAGGACGGCAACGCGCTCGCCCCGTTCGACGCCTGGGGCCACGACCACCTCTGGTGGCTCGACCGCATGGTGCGCTGCGACCAGCCGCTCGTGGAGCGCATGACGCTGATCTGGCACGACTGGTTCGCGACCAGCAACGACAAGGTCGGCGACCAGCGCGCGATGATCGCGCAGAACGGCGTCCTGCGCGCGAACGCGCTCGGCAACTTCAAGGACATGCTGCTCGCGCTGACCCAGGACCAGGCGATGCTGCTGTGGCTCGACGGGCTCGAGAACCGCGCCGACGACGTGAACGAGAACTACGGGCGCGAGGTGATGGAGCTGTTCACGCTCGGCGCGGACCGCGGCGCCTACACGGAGGATGACGTGCGCGAGCTGGCGCGTGCGCTGACGGGCTTCCGCGCCGACTGGGTGGACGACGTGGGCTGGCAGAACTTCCGCTTCGACCCGCGCTACCACGACACGGGCCAGAAGACGATCTTCGGCAAGACCGGCAACTTCGACTGGCGCGACGCCGTCGACCTCTGCCTGCAGAACAGCTTCCACGCCTCGTTCTTCGTCACGAAGCTGTGGGGCTACTTCGTCCCGACCGCGCCGTCCGAGGCGACGCAGGCGATGCTCCAGAAGCTCTACGTGGACTCGGGCTACGAGATCGCGCCGGTGGTCGAGGCCATCCTCAAGCACCCGGACCTCTACGACAAGGGCGCGATGGTCAAGCCGCCGGTGGTCTTCAACGCCGGGCTCCTGCGGATGCTCGACCGCTACATCGACGACTCGGTCTGGTCGTGGGTGAGCACGCTCGCCGGGCAGCAGCTGTTCTTCCCGCCGAACGTCTCCGGCTGGGACGACTCGAGCTGGCTCAACACGTCCACCTGGCGCGGGCGCTCGATGATGATCACGTATGCGCTGCGCGATCGCTTCGTGGAACCGTGGACGGAGCCGCGCCCCGACTACGACCCGGACGAGGACGCGCAGACGGCGCTGAAGCGCGCGCTCGACCACACGGGCAACCCGTCGCTCACGATCGAGACCCGCGAGGCGCTCCTGAAGTTCGCGCAGACGTGCCTGGGCGCCACGGCGCTCGAGGAGTGGCAGCGCTCGCCCTACCGCGCGATGCGCCAGAACGCGCTGCGCCACCTGATCCTGACCTCCTCCGACTGGCAGGCGTCCTGACATGGCGGCCTGCCGCGACTTCACGCGCACCGAGCTGATGCGGCACGCCGCCGCCGAGGCCGGCCGCGGGCTCCCCGGCATCGAGCCCGGCATGCCGCTGCCGGCCGGCACGGGGCTCTCGCGGCGCTCGCTCCTCGTACGCGGCGCGGGGCTCGCCCTCGCGGTCTATGGCGCCGGCAAGCTCGGCATCGACGCGCTGGACGAGGGGATCGCGCGGGCGGCGGGCGCAAGCGACCGCGTGCTCGTCAGCGTCTTCATGCCCGGCGGCTGCGACGGCATGAGCATCCTCGCGCCGGTCGGCGACTCGCGCTACCGCGCCCTTCGCCCCACCCTCGCGCTCCCGGCCTCGGCCGGCACGGCGTTCTCCGAGGACAGCAGGCTGCGCTGGAGCCCGTCCGCGGCCGGACTGTCGACGCTCCATGGCGAGGGCAAGGTCAGCGTGTTCCCGGCGATCGGCTACGCCCACCCGGACCAGTCGCACTTCACGAGCCGCCACTTCTGGGAGGTCGGCATGCTCGACAGCCGTGCGCGCTACGGCTGGCTCGGGCGCTACCTCGACGTCGTGGGCGCCGACGACAACCCGCTCCAGGGCGTGAGCCTCGAGAGCGAGCTATCCCCCGCGCTCGCGCCGGCGCGGGTGCCGGTCGCGGCCATCGAGTCGCCGTCCGACTTCGACTTCTGGATCCCCGGCGTGAGCGACCCGCTGGTGCAGCCCACGCTCAACGCTTTCGGCGACCTCGGCAGCCTCCCGTCGACCGACCCGGTCCGCACCGGCGCCCGCAAGGTCGCACGCGAGGTGGACTACGTGCGCCGCCAGCTCGCGCCGTTCTCCGGACACGACGTGACCGCCCCGGTGCCGTACCCGGACAACGACCTGGGCAAGCGCCTGGCGGGCGTCGGCGCGATGCTCGCGGCGGGCCTGCCGCTGCACTGCGTGACGGTGTCGGCCGAGGGCAGCTACGACACGCACTCCGACCAGGGCGGCCTGCCCGCCGACATCAAGGCCACCTGCGACGCGATCCTCGCCTTCCAGCGCGACCTCGAGCAGCGCGGCCTCGCGGACCGCGTGCTGCTCACGCTGTGGAGCGAGTTCGGCCGCCGGCCGGAGGAGAACGGATCGGGCACCGACCACGGCGCGGCGGGCAGCGCGTTCGTCGTCGGCTCGAAGGCGAAGGGCCAGATGGTCGGCGAGTTCCCCGGCCTCACGGACCTCGATGAGGACGACAACGTGCGCTCGACGGCCGACTTCCGCGCGATGTACTGCTCGCTGCTCGAGCAGTGGTTCGGCTTCGACGCGGCGCAGGTGATCCCGGGTGCCGCCGGGTTCGGCCGCCCGGCGCTGGTGAAGTCATGAGGCGCGTGCTGGCCGTCGCGCTCGCGGCCATGCTGGTCGCCGCACCCGGCGCCGGCGCCGCACGGCACCGGCATCACGGCCACGCCCACAAGCAGAAGCACCACGCGCACAAGCGCCACCACCGCGACCAGCCCGTCGTCACCCCCCGGCGCCGGCCGCCGGCCCCGCGCCCGCCCGTGCGGCGCCCGCCGGTCACCCCGCCGGAGCCGAAGCCGCTCGGCCGCCTGCAGGTCGTGGCGCGCGAGTTCAGCTTCACCCTGTCGCGCCAGTCGGTGACCGCGGGCACCGTCGCGATCGAGCTGGACAACCACGGCGAGGATCCGCACGACCTGCGCGTGGAGCGCGCGGACGACCTGCTGAGCGGTTTCAACTTCACGCTCACGAAGCCGGGCGAGGTCACGTCGCGCAAGCTCGACCTCGGGCCGGGCACCTGGAAGCTGTACTGCACGCTCGACGGGCACGCCGCGCTCGGCATGAGCGCAACCGTCACCGTCACCGGCTGACCCCCGTAGACTCCCCGTCAGGGGTATGAGGACGGGACGTCAGAGGGGGCTCCGCGCGTGGGCCACGGCCGTTGCGGCGGTCGGGATGCTCGCCGCGTTCGGCGCGCAGCCGGCAGCCGCCGCGAAGTTCACGGTCAAGACGCTCCACTTCGACGTCGCGACCGGGCCGAGCGGCGACAAGCACTGCGACGTGATCGGCGACCTCTACAAGCCCAAGTCCGCGAGCTCGGCGCACCCGGCGCCGGCGATCCTGACCACCAACGGCTTCGGCGGGTCGAAGGACGACCAGGCCGACGTCGCGCGGCTCGAGGCCTCGCGCGGCTACGTGGTCCTGTCCTACTCCGGCCTCGGCTTCGGCGGCAGCGGCTGCAAGATCACGCTCGACGACCGCGACTACGACGGCAAGGCCGGCAGCCAGCTCGTCACATTCCTCGGCGGCGGCAAGAAGGCCAAGGACGGCACGCACGTGAACTACGTGCAGCGCGACCAGCGCGCGCACGACGGCAAGCACCACGCCTCCGACCCGCGCGTGGGGATGATCGGCGGCTCCTACGGCGGGCAGATCCAGTTCGCGGTGGCCGGCATCGATCCGCGCGTGGACACGATCATCCCGATCATCACCTGGAACGACCTGAGCTACTCGCTCGCGCCCAACAACACGTCGTTCGACCACGGCGTGACCTACAACACCCCCGGCGTGGAGAAGTACGAGTGGGTGTCGCTGTTCTTCGGGCTGGGCATCGCCGACGGGATCGAGGGCGGCAGCGCCGACCCGTCGCGCAACGTGGGCTGTCCGAACTTCGACGACCGCAGCTGCGGCTCGAAGGCGCAGATGGACACGACGGGCGCGCCCAACGACGCCACGCTGCTGTTCGCGCGCCACGCCTCGGTGGAGTCCTTCGTCAACAAGATCCGGATCCCCACGCTGCTCTCGCAGGGCCAGTCGGACACCCTGTTCAACCTGCAGGAGGCGATCGCCACCTACCGCTCGCTGCGCGGTCAGCACGTGCCGGTGAAGATGATCTGGCGCGAGGGCGGGCACTCCAGCGGCGGTGCGCCGGGCGAGATGGACCATGACGACGCGGGGCACCTGCTCAAGCCGCAGCACAACTACGAGACGCGCACGTACCTGGCGTGGTTCGACCACTACCTGGCGCACACCATGCCCAAGCCCGCGCTCGACGTCACGTACTTCCGTGACTGGGTCAAGTACACGGGCGACGCCACCACCGCGTACGCGCGCGCCAAGGCGTACCCGTTCGGCTCGAAGCGCTCGCTGTTCCTGTCCGGCTCGGACGCGCTGGTGAGCGCGCGGTCGAAGGTCGCCGCCGGCAGCGCGAGCTTCGTGCCGCCCAGCGGCGGCGCCCCCACCAGCTACACGGAGACCTCGGCGCTCGACCAGTCCCAGCCCGTCACGGACTCCCCCGGCACCTTCGCCCAGTTCGCCACGACGCCGCTCACGTCGAACCTCGACGTGATCGGGGTGCCGTCGGTGGACGTGAAGATCGCGGCGCCCACGTACGACGCCGCCGGCCCCGCCACCGGCGCCCCCGGCCTGCTCGTGCTGTTCTTCAAGCTCTACGACCTCAAGCCGAGCGGCGAGATCGTGCTCGCGCACCGGCTGATCGCGCCGGTGAGGATCGCCGACTTCTCGCACCCGGTGCACGTACAGCTGCCGGGCATCGTGCACCGCTTCCCGAAGGGCGACCGGGTGGCGCTGACGATCGCCGGCGGCGACGCGGCGTATCGCGGCAACAACCACTCGGGGCCGGTCACGATCAGCACCGCGCCGGGTAGCCCGGGCGTGCTGAAGCTCCCGGTCGTGGACCAGTCGCAGCAGCTCCCGGTCGCCGGGCGCGATGGGCTCGGGCCGCTCGACAAGCGGTTGGGGCGCTGAGCGCGCGGCACGAGGAGGGCGAGCTCGCCGGCGTCGGCGGGGTGCGGATCTTCTGGCAGGCGTGGCTTCCGGAGGGCGAGCCGCGCGCGATGTTCGTGCTCGCTCACGGTGCGTCAGAGCACGGCGGCCGCTACACGTGGGTCGCCGAGCGGCTCGTGCAGCGGGGATTCGCGCTGTACGCCGGCGACCACCGCGGCCACGGGCGCTCGTCGGGGCCGCGCGCGCTCGTGGACCGGATGGACAACGTGGTGGAGGACCTCGACCGCGTCGTGGAGATGGCGCAGGCCGCGCACCCCGGAGTCAAGACGGTGCTGCTCGGCCACAGCATGGGCGGCGCTGTGGCGATCGCCTACGCGATCGAGCACCAGGACCGGCTCGACCTGCTGGTGCTGTCGGCGCCGCTGGCGGTGCTCGAGGCGGCGTCGCCGGTCGAGCGCGCCGCGGCGCGCGTGCTGTCGTCGATCGCGCCGCGCATGGGCGTCGTCGCGATCGACTCCGAGGGCGTGAGCCGTGACCCGGCGGTGGTGCGCGACTACGACAGCGATCCGCTCAACTACCACGGCAAGCTGCCGGCGCGCTCCGTGCAGGAGCTGACCGACGCGCTCAAGAAGTTCCCGGACGGCCTGGCCACGCTGTCGCTGCCTCTGCTGACGATGCACGGCACGGCCGACTCGCTGACGCTTCCGGCGGGCAGCGGCCTGGTGATCGAGCACGCGGGCTCCGACGACAAGTCGATCATCCGCTACGACGGCCTCTACCACGAGCTGCTCAACGAGCCTGAGCGCCAGAAGGTGCTCGACGACATCGTCGCGTGGGTCGAGGCGCGCCTGTAGGGTTTCGCCCTCGTGGCTCGCACCCACCGCCTGGCCGCCGCAGCAGCAGTCCTCTCAGTCCTCGCCGTGCCCGCGGGCGCGTCCGCGGCGTCGATCGGCGTGACCAGCAACGCCGACGAGGCGAACCCGCCCGGGTGCTCCCTTCGCGAGGCCGTTGAGTCAGCCAACTCCAACACCGCGGTGGGCGGCTGCGCGGCCGGCAGCGGCGCGGACACGATCACGCTCGGGGTCGGCACGTACACGCTGACCCTGCACGGGACGGACAACAACGCACTCACTGGCGGAAGCGGCGACCTCGACGTCGGCGACCAAGGCGTGACGATCACGGGCGCCGGCGCCAACAAGACGATCGTGGACGGCGACGCCGCGGATCGCGTCTTCGACTTCGTGGCGGGCACGTCGAAGCTGCGCGACCTGACCGTGACCCGGGGCAAGACGCCCGACGGCGGTCCGGGCGCCGCGGCCACGCCGGTGGGCGACGACAGCCTGGGCGGCAGCGGCGAGTCCGCCGAGGGGAGCGGCCCCGACGACGGCGATGGCGGCGGGATCCGCAACGCCGGGACGCTGACGCTCGAGCGCGTCACCGTGAGCAACAGCCAGACCGGCGCCGGCGGAACGGCGACGCCCGCTGGCACCGCGGTGTCGAACCCCGGCGGCAACGGAGGCGCGGCGGTGGGCGGCGCCGGGGGCAGCGGCGGGGACGGCGGCGGCATCGCGAACGAGGGCGACGGCGACCTGATCGTGAATGACAGCATCGTGTCCGCAAACGTGGCCGGCAACGGCGGTGAGGGCGGCGGCGGCGGGCAGGCGGGCGGCGGCGCCGTGGGCGGCACGTCGCAGAGCGGCAGCGGGGGCGGCGGCGGTTACGGCGGCGGCATCTTCGATGGTGGCGGGCCCGGGTCATCGCTCACGATCTCGCGGAGCGTCGTGAGCGGCAACAGCGCCGGCGGCGGCGGCAACGGCGGCGATGGCGGCACGGGCGGCACCGGCACCAGCTCCTCCGGTGCCGCGATTTCAGGGCATGGCGGCGACGGCGGCGAAGGCGGCGGCGTCTTCGTCCAGGAGGGCTCGATGGACCTGTCCGGCACCACGATCGACGGGAACTCCGCGGGCTACGGCGGCAACGGCGGGCTGGGCGGCACCGCCGGCGCGGGCGCCACCAGCTCGGGCGGCCGGGGTGGGAACGGCGGCGCGGGCGGTGGCCTCAAGACGTTCGCCGACAACAACACGATCGCGGGCTCCGCCGTGGTCCGGAACCAGAGCGGCTACGGCGGCGACGGTGGTGCCGCGGATCTGGGCGACAAACGACTCGGGGGCGACGGCGGCGACGCCGGGAACGGCGGCGGGGTCGACATCGCCGGACCGACGCAGGTGTTCTCGAACTCCACGGTCGCTTCCAACGCGGCCAATGGCAGCGGCAACGGCGGCACCGCGGCCGCCGGGTCCGGGACCGCGACGCCCGGGACCGGCGGCCTCGGCGGGAGCGGCGGCGGCGTCGTGATCGAGAACGGCGTGCCCGTCGTGACCCTCACGCACCTCACCATCGCGTCCAACAATCGAGGCGCCGGGTCGACCGACGGCTCGGGCGGCGGGCTGTACCACGAGACCGCCCCCAACCCGCCGGTACTCGTGAACACGATCGTCGCGGGCAACACCAGCGACCAGTGCAGCGGCACCAACACCGACGGGGGCCACAGCATCTCGTTCCCGGATCCCCCGGTGGCGGGCTGCTCGGCGACCATCCACACCGATCCGCTTCTCGGCCCGCTCGGCGCGCACGGTGGGCTCACGCCCACCATGCAGCTCCTGCCGGGGAGCCCGGCGATCGACGCGGCCGGCACGGGCTTTCCGTGCACGGCCACCGACCAGCGTGGCGTGACGCGGCCGAAGGGCACCGCCTGCGACATCGGCGCGGTGGAACGCTCGCTGCCCGTGGCGGTCACCGGCGGCACGAACTCGATCGGGTCGAAGAAGGCCGGGGTGGCGGGCACGGTCGCTCCCGGGGGGATCGGCGCCACCTACTTCTTCCGCTTCGGCCGCACCGCCGCGTACGGGTCGAAGACGCCGACCGCGAGCGCCGGGGCGTCGAACGCGAGCGTCGTGGCGCTGGCCACGCTCCGCGGCCTCACGCCCAACGCCGTCTACCACTACCGCCTCTTCGTCGCGAACCCCGACGGCACGGCCAGCGGCATCGACAGGACGTTCAGGACCAAGGCGATGCTGTTCCCAGGCGTGAAGATCCTCAGCTCCCAGACCACGGTGCGCGACGGCGTGGCGCGGATCAAGCTCGGCTGCCCGGACCGGACGGCGGTGCAGGAGCACTGCAACGGCACGCTGGCCCTCAGCAAGCACGTGAAGAACACGACGGTCGGCTTCGGGCGGCACCGGTTCTCGATCCTCCCCGGCCACACGAAGCTCGTGAAGGTGAACGTGTCGAAGGCGGGCCGCAAGCTGCTAGCCGAGCACGGCGCGCAGACCGTGAAGGCGATCACGCGGGCGGGCGACGCGCGCCGCGGCAAGCCGAAGTTCCAGGCGCGCAAGGTCACGCTCAAGACGCCGTAGGCGCACCGGCTTGACGCGGGCACCCCGCATGGGGGATGGTTGCCGTCCGTGCCCCGGACTCGCCGTCTCGCCGCAATCGCGGCCCTTCTTGTGGGCGACGCCCGCGGCGGCACCCCCTAGTAACGGAGGATCTCGATGAGACATTGGAGAAACGGCCTGCTCGCGCGCCTGCTCGCGGTGGCGGCACTCGGCGCGGGCTGCGGCAGCGACTCGAGCGGCCCCACGAACAACCCGGCCGCGAACGAGAAGATCAGCAACGCGGTCGACCAGTGCCTGAAGCAGGCCAAGTCGATCTCCGACAAGGACGCGCGCAAGACGGCCACCGAGGCCTGCAAGGCCGCCAAGTCCGGCGACACCAGCGGGGTCAAGTCGGCGGCCAAGAAGGAGTGCCTGAACGCGGTCCAGCAGATCCCCGACAGCGCGAAGGATCAGAAGGCAGCGGCCAAGAAGCGCTGCGAGGCGATCAAGTAGCGCCCAGCAGGTACGCCTGGGCCAGCAGCTCGTAGGAGCGCCTGCGCTCCTCGTGGCCGTGCGTGGTCGTCAGGACCATCAGCTCGTCGGCGCCGCTCGCGCCGACGAGCTGGTCCAGGCGGTCGCGCACCGTCTCCGGCGTGCCCACCACCACGCGGTCGCCGGTGCCGTTCTCAGACGGCTCGCCACCCTCGGCCAGCGCCTCCTCCACGCTCGGGATCGGGCCGGGGTGCCCGGCACGCAGCCGGCGGAACGCGACGCGCGCGGGCGCGGACTGGCGGCGCGCCGACTCCTCGTCGTCGGCCAGCAGCGCCGCGTGCGCGAGGATCGCGTACGGCTCCGGGAACTCGTCCGACGGCGTGAAGCGCTCGCGGTAGAGGCGCATGACGTCGACCGCGAGCGACGGCGCGATGTGGGTGGCGAACGCGAAGCCGAAGCCGTTCTGCGCCGCCACCTGCGCCGAGTACTCGCTGGAGCCGAGCAGGTAGATAGGCGGCAGCGGCGTCTCGTACGGCGCGGCGCGCACGTGGCGGAACGGGTGGTCGTCGGGCCACGGGCGGGAGCCCGCCGAAGCGAGCAGCTCGCCGAGCTGGTCGGGCAGGTCGTCGGCGAACATCGCCTGCCGGCTGCGGCGCAGCGCCAGGGCGGTCATCTGGTCGGTGCCCGGCGCGCGGCCGATCCCGAGGTCGATCCGGCCGGGGTGCAGCGCCTCGAGCATCTTGAACTGCTCGGCCACCTTCAGCGGCGCGTGGTTGGGCAGCATCATCCCGCCGGAGCCGACGCGCATCCGCTCGGTGACCGACGCCACGTGGCCGATCAGCACCTCCGGCGCCGAGCTCGCGACCATCGCCCCGCCGTGGTGCTCGGCCAGCCAGTAGCGGTGGAAGCCGAGCGACTCGGCATGCCGCGCGAGGTCGAGCGTGTTGCGCAGCGCCTGCGCCTCCGGCTGGCCGGCGGCCACCGGCGAGAGGTCGAGGACCGAGACCCTTCGCATACCGTTGACGTTAGCCTCACGAGTGGTGCGAGCAGTCGCAGTCACGGTCGCGCTGGTCCTGGCCCTCCCCGCAAGCGCCGCGGCGCGCGACTTCCCGCGGAGCTTCCAGTGGGGCGTGGGCGAGGCCGGGTTCCAGTCGGAGATGGGCCAGGGCAAGTGGCTCGACCGGCGCTCCGACTGGTGGACGTGGGCGCGCGACCGCCGCAACGTGGACGACGGCGTGGTGAGCGGCGACCTGCCTGAGAACGGTCCGGGCTTCCTCGCCAGCTACAGGACGGACGTGGACCTGGCGGCCACCCGCCTGCACCTGAAGGCGTTCCGGCTCTCGCTCGAGTGGAGCCGGATCTTCCCGCGCTCGACGCGCAACGTGCACGGCCTGCGCGCGCTCGACGCCGTGGCCGACCACGCCGCCCTGCGGCGCTACCGCGCGATCCTCGAGCGCATCCGCGCGCGCGGCATGACGCCGTGGGTCACGCTCAACCACTTCACGCTGCCGCGCTGGATCCACCGCCCGATTGCCACGCGCCGCGCGTTCGCGGGAGTCGGACCGGACGACCCGCCGCCGAAGGGCCTGGCCCGCGGCTGGCTCGACCGCGGCACGGTCAGCGAGTTCCGCAAGTACTCGGACTACGTGGCGTGGAAGCTGGGCGACCTCGTGGACCGCTGGATGCCGATCAACGAGCCGGTGGTGCTGGCCGCGAACGGCTACGTGAACCTGCCCGGAGTGGCGTCGGGCTTCCCGCCGGGCGTGACCAGCTTCGCGGCCGCGCGGATCGCGCTGCTGCACCTACTCGACGCCAACGCCGCCGCGTACAGGGCGGTGAAGAGGCGCGACCCGGGCTCGCGCGTGGGCGTGGTGCAGAACATGGTTGCGTGGACCCCTGCCGACCCGGGGTCGGCGGACGACGTCCGCGGCACGCGCCATGCCGACTACGTCTTCAACCGCCTGTTCCTGGATGGGGCGGTGAAGGGCTACCGCGATACGAACGTCGACGGCCGCGTGTCGCCCGCCGAGCGGCACCCCAAGCTCGCGGGCCGCGCCGACTTCATCGGGGTCAACTACTACTTCCGCGGCCGCGTGAGCGGGCTGTCCAGCTCGATCTCGAGGTCGATCCCGATACTCGACTTCCTGCCCGCCACCACCTACCGCTCGCCCGCCGCGCCGGACGCGCCGCCGTGCCCGACCACCTGCAGCGGCGACCACGGCTCGGAGATCTACCCGCGCGGGTTCCGGCAGGTGCTGGCCGAGGCGGGCGGCTACGGGCTGCCGGTGGTCGTGACCGAGAACGGGATCGGCACGTCGAACGACGCGCAGCGGCGCTCGTACCTGAGGAGCCACCTGAACGCGATGCACGCCGCGATGCGCGCGAGGCAGGCCGACGTGCGCGGCTACTTCGAGTGGTCGCTCACCGACAACCTCGAGTGGAACCTCGGCTACCGGCAGCACTTCGGGCTGTACGGGTTCGACCCCGACACGCTCGCGCGGCGCGAGCGGCCGAGCGCGCTGCTCTATGCACACGTAGCGCAGTCGGGGGAGCTGCCGTAGGTGCGGGCCGGCGTCGTGATAGCGCTGCTCGCGGCCGCCGCGCTCGGCGCGTGTGGCGGTGCGGCCGGCGGCGGAAAGGGGAGCGGCGAGATCGACCTGTCGCACGCCCCCGCGGGCTCGTCGCCGGCGCCCGGCACCACGAGGGTCGCGGCGGTCAGCGGGAAGGTGGGCGGCGCCGACACCCTGCCCGACGTGGCGTCGTCCAAGAGCGGCATCAGCCCAGGCGCGCCGTCCGACGCCGAGGTGCGCCGCGAGATCAAGCAGATGCAGAAGCTCGGGCTGATCGGCGGCGGCGGGGTGGTCGGCGGGATCGGGCTCGCTTTCCCGCTGCGGCCGCTGTCGCGCGTGCTGCCGCCGAGCACGTGGACCGAGGACCAGGGAGTGGACATCGCCACGCGCGGGTGCGGGCGCCAGGTGCTGGAGGTGGCGATGGCGCCGGGCACGGTGGTCCAGGAGGGCATCTCGGGCTTCGGCCCGGACGCACCGGTGCTGCGCGTGGAGTCGGGCCGCTACCGCGGTCGCTACATCTACTACGGACACGCCGCGCCGGCGCTCGTGAAGGTGGGCGCGCACGTGAGCGCGGGACAGCCGATCGCCGAGATCGGGTGCGGGATCGTCGGCATCTCGAGCGGCCCCCACCTCGAGGTCGGCATCAGCGCCCGCGGCGGCCCGCCGTGCTGTCCGGGGTTCGGCCAGACCGCGCCCGAGATGGACGCGATCCTGCACAGCCTGATCCGCGGCTAGCGGTTGGGGCTAGCCGCGCGCGGCGCGCTCGAGCTGCTCGCGCACGTCCGGGCCCACGAGCGGGCCGAGGTGACCCGGCAGGCACACCGCCGGGTCGAGCGCGGCCAGCTTGGCGATGCTTGCGAGGGCCTGGTCGGTGTCGAAGTTGTAGGCCGGGTTCGGCACCTGAGCCGGCACGTGGCGGCCATACATGTCGGTGAGGTAGAAGCAGTCGGTCACGACCGCCACGCGGTCCGACTCGCGCCACAGGCCCACCTGCCCGGGCGCGTGGCCCGGCAGGTCCACCACGCGGAAGCCCGCCACCTCGTCGCCCTCCTGCACGGTGCCGTCGATCCGCACCGGACCGCCATCCCACACGTTCTCGTGCAGGAAGCCGTGGAGCTTGCGCACCGCCAAGGGCAGGTCCTGGGGTCGCCAGTACTCGCGGCCGCCGCGGCCCTGCGCGTACTTGATGGCGTCCGGGTGGCAGTGGACGGGCGCGAGCGCGCTCAGCGCCGGAGCCGAGCCGCGGTGGTCGGTGTCGGCGTGGCCGAGCACGATCCGCTTGATGCCGCCGAGCCGCTCGGCCGCCTGCGCGACCGGCACCGCCATGCCCTTCTCCCCGGTGTCGAAGACCACGACGCCGTCGCCGTCCTCGAGCAGGTAGACGTTCATCGTCCGCGTCAAGCCGCCGCGCACGAGCCAGACGCCGTCGGCCACGCGCTCGGGGTCACCCGCGGCGAGCTTGAGTGCGCGCGGGCGCGCGCGGAGCGCAGCCTTCGAGCGCGTCGCCGCTGTCGCCTCGGTGGTCGCCGTCGCCATCGGAGCGCACGCTATCGCGGGAGGCCGCCACAATGACGTGCGCCATGTCGCCGAAGACGATCGAAGAGCTGCTGGCCGCCGCGCGCGAGCGGCTGCGCCGCGTCGGCCCCGCCGCCGCGCGGCAGGCGGTCGAGGACGGCGCGGTGATCGTCGACATCCGCGCCGAGTCGCAGCGCGCACGCGACGGCGTGGTGCCCGGCGCGCACTTCGTGCACCGCAACGTGCTCGAGTGGCGCGCCGACCCGGCATCGGACTGGCGCGACCCGGTCGTCTCCGACCCCGGCCGTCAGGTGATCGTGATGTGCAACGAGGGTTACCAGTCGAGCCTCGTGGCGGCCACGCTGCAGGACCTGGGCCTCGACGCGACGGACCTCGAGGGCGGCTTCCAGGCATGGCGGAGGGCCGGGCTGCCGGTGGAGGCGCCGCCCGGCTGAGCTCCACGCCCGGCTGGTTAC
>JBJMLK010000226.1:0-8895 GCA_045805345.1 Thermoleophilaceae bacterium
ACGACGCCTTCGCCAAGCTCGAGTCGCACCTGCGCCACGCGCACGGCCTGGGCAAGCACGAGCGAGCGAGGCTCCTCGGGACGGCCCGGTTGGCGGAGAAGCGCGAGACGCAGCAGCACCGCGCGTGCGACGCGCTCGCGATCCTCGAGGACCTCCGCCGCGCGATCGCGCGCTCGGCGGCTCCGGACACCGGCGCCGTCACGAAGGTCGAGGTCGCGATCCTGCACACGGCCCGCGGGGCGGCGTGCGGCTATCGCGCGCGGTCGGTGACGATCGAGCCCCAGGGCTTCGGCGGCGGACCGAAGCCGTTGAAGCGCGTGCCCGCCACGCCCGACGAGGAGCACGCCAACCCGCGTGCGGGCGCCGGCACCGGGCCCCGTCCAGGTCCGCCGACGAACGTCATCCCGGTGCCGCCCGGGCACGAGTTCGCGACCGGCTCGAGCCCGTTCGCGTTCTCGACGATCACCGACCTGCGCAGCCCCTACCTCTCGGCCCCGGAGGAGCCGACCGAGGCGAGCGCCGGGCAGGTCGTCTGGTACACGGGCAACAACGGCGACGCGTTCTCGGTCGACGGCGGCGCGACGTTCAAGAAGGTCGACCCGCGGCGGATGTTCCCCGAGGGCGACACGGCGTTCTGCTGCGACCAGGTGGTGGTCTACGCCCCGCGGATCAATCGCTTCATCTGGTACATGCAGTACTGGTGCCCTGCGCCCGACACGAGGTGCGACGAGCTCGGGAGCACGAACCAGGTGCGGCTGGCGGTGGCCTCCCCGCAGGCGCTCCTCGCGCACCGCGGCGACCCGGCGGCCGCGTGGCGGGTATGGGCGATCGCTCCTCGCGACGTCCGCCGGCGGCACGACTGGTTCGACTACCCCGCCCTGGGCCTCGGCCGCCACAGCCTCTACCTCACCTCGAACATCTACCACGGCCACCCGGGCGAGTCCGCGGGCCGGTTCACGGGGGGACTGATCGGACGAGTGAGCCTTGCCGAGCTCGCCAAGGGGCGCGGGTTCAAGCTCGACTACCGGGTGGACCACGACCTCGGCGACTTCAGGCCCGTGCAGGGAGTGGGCACGCGCGGGTTCGTGACGACGCATGCCTCGCTCACGGAGCTGCTCACCTTCAGTTGGGACGAGCGCTCGCCGCTCCTGCTCGCGCACCGGACCCGGCACAGCGTGATCGCGAACGCGGACTACGAGTCGCTGAGCAGCGGGTTCGACTGGGACGCCCGGACCAACGAGCGCGTGCTCACCGCCGCGCGCCGCCGCGACGAGCTGTGGCTCGCGTGGTCGGAGGGCCGCTCGATCTGCCGCGCGACGGGCAGCTGTGACCCGTTCTGGCCGCAGCCCCACATCCACGTCGTCGTCGTGGACCGGAACACGTACCGGCTCAGGCACGAGCGCTTCATCCACAACCCGGACTACGCAATCAGCTATCCGTCGCTGGCGGTCGACTCGCGCGGGCGGGTCGGGATGTCGTTCTCGTACGGCGGCGGCAGCGCGGGGAACGCGAGCACGGCCGCCGGTTTCCTGACCGGCGGTGAGGTGTTCCGCCAGGTGGCCACGAACCCCCAGGCCGGCTACCAGGGCGACTACTTCGCCCTCCGCCAGGACTGGCCGGCGACCGGGCGCTTCACGGGCAGCGGTTACGTGATGGGCGCCGGCGCCGGTGGGAGCCAGGTGGTGCGGCGCCTCTTCTATCGCTACTCGCGGTGACCGGCGCCGAGCTGGTGCGATCGATCCTCGCGCGCTGGGAGGCCGGCGATTACAGCGCGGACGACTGGGCCGCCGCCGACATCGTCTTCACGGTCGCCGACGGCCCGGCACCCGGCGACTGGCGGGGGGGATGGCCGAGGGGTGGCGCGCCTTCCTCGGCTCGTGGGAGGCCCTTCGCGGGATCGTCGAGGCCGTGCGACCCATCGACCCCGACCGCGTGTTCGTCCTCAACGGCTTCAGCGGACGCGGCAAGACCAGCGGGCTGCAGGTCGACCACCTTCATGCGGCCACGGTCTTCCACCTGAAGGGCGGAAAGGTCACCCGCCTGGTCGTCTACTTCGATCGAGACAACGCACTGGAGGACCTGGCGCCTGCGCTTGACTGGTCCCCTGAGCGCGATTAGGGTCGTAAGGGCCCGCGCGAACCGGGGCACGAGGCTCAGAGAATCGCGCCGCCGCCAGGCGCTCACCAAGGAGGGGACCAAATGCGAAGGACCGCATGCGGCGGTGCTGCATTGACCGCGATCGTCGCGCTTGCCGTGGCCGCCGCGCCCGCGGCCGCGTCGCGCGCCGACTGCCTGACGAAGGCGCACCACGCGAGAGTGCTCGCGGAGAACGTGCGCGGGATCCTGTACTCGCGCAGCGGGCGCGTGTCCGCCTGCTCGTACCGGACCGGGGCCGCCCACGCGCTTCCGGGCCAGGGGCCGGGCGAGATCGACCCGGTCGAGGCTCACGTGGGCCCGCTCCAGGGAACGTGGGCCGTGCAGCTCGACTCGATCCGCATGGCCGGCACGCACGTCGGCTACGGACTGCACTGGACGGAGACGACCACGTCCCACCGGCCGGACACCGACTCGCGCGTCGTCTCGTTCGACTTTCGCGCCGGCGAGATCACCTACCAGACGACTCCGGCCGAGGCCGAGGGAACGCGCGTCGCGTCGCTCGTCGCGAAGCCGAACGGCAGCGTCGCGTGGATCTACTCATCGGCGTCGGGCGTGCTCGTGGTGAAGATGGACCGGGAGTCGGGCGGCGAGGAGCGCGGGCTCGACAGCGGAAACGGCTTCGGCGAGGACTACCGGATCGAGCGCCGCTCACTCGCGCTCAGCGACGACGGCACCCGCATCTTCTGGAGCACCTACTCGTCGGCGAACGGGCCGACGACCGTGCACGCCCGGCTGCGGTGAGCTAGGCCGGCGCGCCGCGGCGGTTCAGCAGCGGGTCGAGCATCGTGCGCCCGAGGAAGACCAGGGCGACGAGCGCCAGGACGTCCGGGATCGCGAGCAAGATGGAACGGCGAACTGGAGGGTTCACGCGGCTCTCATCGGCAGATGTTCGATTTCCTGACGGCCGTTAAGGGTCCGTGAAGCGGGCACGCGGACGGCTGTCGCAACCGAATCCGCGCTCTATCGTCGTGTGAGATGACTCGCACTTCGCTCCGGCGCGCCCAACTGGCGGGGCTCGCCGCGACGCTCCTTCTGGCGTGCCTTGCCTCGCCCGCCCTGGCGGCGCTCCCCGGCGGGAAGATCTCTGCCGCGCAGCTCGAGCCAGTTGCGAGCTACCCGGGCATCCAGCACCGGCACTACGAGACCGCGCCCATCGCGATCGAGCCGGGGCAGAACTCGATCGACTATCAGCCGACGGCCAGCCTCAAGCCGCAGGTTCCCGGCTACATCACCCGCTTCAGGCCCAACCTCATCTACTCGCAGTCGCGCAAGGTGCCGCGGGTGGACGTGATCCACCTGCACCACGGCGTGTGGCTGATCAACGGCTACCCGACGATGGCCGCCGGCGAGGAGAAGACGTCGCTCAACTTCCCGCAGGGCTACGGGGCTCACCACGACCCGAACGACAGCTGGATCCTCAACTACATGATCCACAACCTCACGCCGACGCCGACGAGCGTGAAGCTGACCTACGACATCGACTTCGTGCCGGACAGCGCGGCGGCCGCGAAGAACATCACGGCAGCGCACCCGCTCTTCATGGATGTGGCCGGCCTCAAGAGCTACCCGGTCTTCGACGCGATCAAGGGGCACGGCGTAAACGGCAAGTACACGTTCCCGGACATGGCGCGCTCGCCCGCCGCCAGGAGCAACATCGGCTTCGCGCACCAGTTCACGGCGCGGCAGAACATGACGCTGATCGGCACCGCCGGCCACCTGCATCCCGGCGGCCTCTACAACGACCTCCGGGTGACGCGCAACGGGCAGCGGAAGCTGCTCTTCCGCTCGCAGGCCAAGTACTTCGAGCCCGCGGGCGCCGTGTCGTGGGACGTCTCGATGACGGCCACCAGGCCGAGCTGGCGCCCCGCGATCAAGAAGGGCGACGTGCTCAGCACGAACGTGACCTACGACACCAGCAAGGCGTCGTGGTACGAGTCGATGGGGATCATGGTCGTCTGGTACGCGGACGGCAAGCAGCCGAAGGCGGTCGACCCGTACAGCGGCCAGGTCGACACCACGGGACTTCTGACGCACGGCCATCTGCCGGAGAACAACAACCACGGCGGCGACCCGTTCCCGCTGCCCGACGCGAGCAAGCTCGCCGACGGCTTCCAGACGAACGGGGTGTCGATCAGGGACTTCCTCTACGGGAGCGGCGACCTCAACGGCACGGGCAAGGCCGGTCGCCCGCCGGTTGTGAAGAAGGGGCAGTCGATCACCTTCACCAACCTCGACGCCACCTCGGACACGCCGTACTCCCAGGAGGCCTACCACACGATCACTGCGTGCAAGCGGCCCTGTAACCGCTCCACAGGCGTCGCCTACCCGCTCGCCGACGGCAACGCGAGGTTCGACTCGAAGGAGCTCGGCTACGGCACGCCGGGCGCGGGCACGAACACGTGGTCCACGCCGAAGGGCCTGGCGCCGGGCACCTACACCTACTTCTGCCGGATCCACCCGTTCATGCGCGGCGCGTTCCGGGTGAAGCGATGACGACGCGGCGCCGGGCAATCCCGGTGGTCGCACTCGCCGTCGCGGCGGTGGCGGCCACGCCGAGCCTCGCGGCGCCGCGCGGCGTCGACGTCAAGGACGACTTCTTCAGCCCGGCAACGGTGAAGATCGACAAGGGCCGCAAGGTGGTCTGGACCTGGCGCGGTCAGGGCCGGCACAACGTCGTGGTGGCGCAGGGGCCGAGCACGTTCCGCTCGGAGATCAAGCGCACGGGCACCTACGCGCACAGGTTCAAGCGGACCGGCACCTGGCAGATCACATGCACGGTGCACCCGGGCATGAACATGAAGGTCGTCGTCAAGAAGCCGAGCTGACGTCGCGAGCGGCGACGCCGTTGCGTCGCCCTCCGCTGAGTTAGCTTTTCGACCGTGAGCGCAACGGAGCAGGGTCCCGCCGTGGGCGAGGACGCCCCGATCTTCGCGGTCATGTCGACCATGCGGGCGATGCGGCGCCTCAAGCCCGACCCGGTGCCGGACGAGCTGCTCGACAAGCTCGTCGAGGCGGGGACCTGGGCGCCGAGCGGGTCGAACAGCCAGGCCTATGAGTTCGTGGTCGTGACGGACCGCGCGCTGATGCGCCGGCTGGCCGAGCTGTGGAACCGCAGCGTGGAGGCGTACCTGGCAAGCGTCGGTCGCGTCACGCCGGCGGCGCAGGACCCGGGCATCCGGCGCGCGCTGATCTACCAGCGCGACCACTTCCACGAGACGCCGGCCCTGATCGTGCCGTGCTACAGCGGCGAGGGGACCGACCCGGCCACGCTGGCGCGGCTCTTGAAGAGCTTCCCGCCCGGCGACGCCGCGCGCCTGGCCGCGCGCGGCCAGCGCGTCGGCGCCCTCAGCGACGCGGCCTCGGTGTACCCGGGCGTGCAGAACATCCTGCTCGCCGCGCGCGCCCTCGGGCTCGGCGCGGTGATGACCACCTGGCACATGATGCTCGAGCACGAGTGGAAGAAGGAGCTCGGCATCCCGAAGGAATACGGGACCTTCGCGGTGATCCCGGTGGGCTGGCCCAAGGGCCGGTTCGGGCCGGTGAAGCGGCGCCCGGCCGCCGAGGTGATTCACCGCGACCGCTGGTAGGCGCAATGTGAGAAACCGCACGGCGCGAGCCCTCCTCACGCGTTCCGTCCTGGATTGAGGTCGCTAGGCGATCTCAAGTCAGGACGAAACGTGGATCCGGACCGTGTACGCGGTGGAGAGGCTGGGAGTGGTCAGCAGCACCGTGCGCTTCGCGGCGTCGTAGCGGAACACGGCTGCGCCGCCGTTCACGGTCGCGCCGCGGGGCCGAGGGACGCCGACCAGCCGCAGCCGCCAGCGACGCTTCGCGCGCTGCCCCGCGAAACGGCCGCGCGCCGGGCCGATCGTGACCGTGTGGCCGTGGTGCGTGATCGACGTGAACGCGAACGCCCCGTGCTTGTAGGCGGTTCCGTCGCCCGCGTCCTCGTAGAGCCGGAAGGAGCCGTCGCCGCCGGCCCAGACGTTGAGCGTGAGCCGCTGCGGCGGTCGCGCGCGGCCGTTGGGGGAGTAGTCCTGCGTGGGCAGCACCGAGCCCGCGCGCGCGAACACCGGCATGCGCTCGAGCGGCACCGACAGCGTCGACACTCGCGGGCCGCGGTGCACCCGCCCAGTGAAGAAGTCGACCCAGCGACCCGGCGGGAACCACACGGTCTTGCGGCCCGGGTCGCCCGGCTTGGCCACTGGCGCCACCAGCAGGTCGCGCCCGAGCATGTACTGGCGATCCCGGCGGTACGCGCCCTCGCGCTCCGGCCACCCGAGGTACATCGCGCGGACGATCGGCAGGCCGCTGTCGTGCGCGCGCCGCGCGAGCGTGTAGAGGAACGGCACGAGCGAGCCGCGCAGCCGCAGGAAGCGGGCGGCCACGGAACGCGCCTTGCCGGCGTACTGCCACGGCAGCCGGTCGCCGTGGTCCGAGTGAAGCCGGTTGATCGGCTGGAACGCGCCGAACTGCACCCAGCGCACGTACATGTCGTCGGCCAGGTGGCGCCCCTTGAAGCTGCCGATGTCGTGGCTCACGTACGGCAGCCCGATCCCCGCGCCCTCCGCGGCCGTCAGCCTGCTCTCGAAGTCGAGCATCGGCCACGTGGGCCGCGCGTCGCCGGTGAAGTGGATCGTCTGCCGGTGCTCGGCGAACGCGCCCGGCTCCTGGTCGCCGAAGTACGCCCAGTACGAGGCGCCGATCCGTGAGAAGACCGGCCAGCGGCTCCCGCGGGCGAGGTTGCGCCTGGCGTAGCGTGAGTTGATCCAGGTGTCCTCGGTCATCCCGCGCGCGTGGGCGCGCGACTCGTCGCAGCACCAGTCGAGCCACCAGAAGTCGATCCCGTCGCGCTCGAACGGCGCGTGCAGGCGGAAGTACGCGTCGAGGTGGCGCGGGTTGGTCCAGTCGAACACCCCGCACGCCTCGGCCGGGTCGGCCTCGAAGTAGTTGCACGACGTGGAGGCCGGGACCAGGCCGCCGGAGCGCTGCTGCGTCGCCGCCCAGTGCGCGTCACGGTCGCCGATCGACGGATGCACGTTGAGGTCGACCGCGATCCCCCTCGAGTGCAGCCACCTCACGAACCCGGCCGGCCGAGGGAACAGGTCGCGGTTCCAGTTCCAGCCGTTCCACGCGTACGGCAAGGTCGGGTCGATGCCGAGCACCGTGTCTGCCACGGCGGCGCCGCGCGACACGGGCGCCTTGTAGTCGGTGTCGATGCCGAGCACGTCGAGCGGAATCCGCGCGGCGCGGAACCGTGCCACCAGGGCGCGGAGATCGGCCGCTCCGTACGGCCAGTAGCGCGAGAACCAGTTGCCGAACGCGCCGCGCGGCAGCAGCGGCGCCGCGCCGGTGAGCGTTCGCAGGTCGCGGAGGGCGCGGGCGTAGCTGTGGCCGTAGGCGAACAGGTAGCCGTCCTGGTACGTGCGCTTGCGCGCCGGCCGGGTTGCGAACCCGCGCGCCGACCTAGTGAGCAGCGGCGAGCGGCTGTCGTCGAGCACGTACCAGCCGTCGCGCGACAGCACGCCGTCGTGCAGCGGCACCGGCTGCTCCTGGTCGTCCACGCCGCGCGACCAGCCGCCGAGATTGCCCTTGGTGCGCGGCCCGGGATCGGGGTCCGGGTTCGGCGGCGCCTGCGTGCGCACCGGTGGCGACGGCGGCTCGGGCGGTGGCCCCGGCGGCGCCGGGAAGCGCGGATGGATCACCTTCGACTTGCCGCCCACGCGGAGGAGCAGCGTGAGGTTGGACGGGCCGAACCCGGACGACCCGCGGCGCCAGCGGAGGGTGAGCCGGCCCGTCTTGATCGAGCGGACGCCGCCGCTCACGCTGGTCTTCACGCGCGCTCCGCGCAGCGGCCGGTGGATGGCCGTGAGGGTCGGCCGGTCCTCGAACCGGCGGTCACTCGCGTACTCGAGCCGGATCAGCGTGGGCGAGATGACCTCGAACCGCGCCCGGCCGTCGCGCACGACCGCGGCGGGCGCCGGAGCCGCGAGCGCCAGCGTCGCCAGCGTCGCGGCGAGCACGGCGATCTGACTGCGAGCTGCGATGGGCGGGACGTTACCTCCGCACGGCGCCCTCGCGCGCGAGTCGCCGGCCCTGGGCGACCCCCGCCGCGATCACGCGCTCACGCGGCCCCGCGCTCATCAGGTTCGTGCCCATCGCGGCGGCCGAGGCGCGGTCGGGGTTCACGACGCTCACGCGCGCGCCGTGCCGGCGCAGCGCGAGCGCCTCGGCCGCGGCGGCGGTGCGGGACACGGGACCGATCGCGCCCATCAGGCCGCCCGGCCGCAGCGACGCGGTGGGGTTGAGGCAGAGCACGCGGTCGCCGCGCGACGCGCCCGCGGCGTCGATGTTGGTCGGGCTCCAGACGCCGCCGTCCACGTAGTCGCGCCCGCCGATCGTGACCGGGCGGAAGACGCCCGGTATCGCGCAGGACGCCTCGACCGCCTCGGCGACCGACGCCGCGGGCGCGCCCGGCGCACCGAACACGGCGCGGCGGCCGGACTCGAGGTCGACGGCCGCGATCCGCAGGCGGCCGTCCCACCTCGCCCCGATACCGGCCACGCCGCGGCCGAGCCCCCTGAGCGAGCGCCGGCCGCGCGGGAGCCGGGCGAGCGCGGCGCGGCGTACGAGCGCGCCGCCGCTCGCGGTCGAGCTGAGGCCGAGCGCCGCGACCGGCGCGACCGCCGCGCCCGCGATGCCGCCGACCGCGGCGAGCGCGCGCCGTCCGGCCGCCGC
>JBJMLK010000227.1:0-6168 GCA_045805345.1 Thermoleophilaceae bacterium
TCAGCCGGCGTGCTGAGGGTCGTGGCGGCCGCCGGATGGGCCCTGACGGGGCCCAGGCAGGCGCTGTCGACCTCGAGGGCGTCGCGGTTGATCGCGTCCGCGGTGGGCTCGCGCGCGATCAGGACCACGTCCCGGCCCGCCCGCGCCAGCGCCGCGCCGAGGAAGGCGCCGACGCCGCCGGGGCCGAGGATGGCGAGGCTCGTCACTTGAGGTCGCTATAGCAGCCCTAAGTGACGAGCGAGCGATAGAGATCGATCGTCCGAGCGGCCACGTCGTCCCAGGAGACGGCGGCGGCGCTCGCGCCCTCCCCTAATTGCCGCCGTTCGGATTCGGTGGTCAACACCTCGGTGAGAGCTGCGCTCAACGCGCCCGCGTCGGAAGGCGGCACGAGCCGCCCCGCGCCGACCTCCGAGAACCCCCCCACGTCCGACATCACCATCGCCTTGCCGAAAGCCAGCGCCGTGTACAGCACCCCCGACGCCTCGGTCTCGCGGTAGGGCAGCACGACCACGTCGGCGCGGCGGAAGTACGCCGGGATCTCCGGGTCGCTCACGAAGCGCGGCACGAAGCGCACGCGGGCGTCGGCCGCCGCGCGCAGAGCCGCGAGGTCCATCCGCGGCATCCCGACGATCCACAGCTCGGCGTCCACCTCGACCGAGCGCCACGCGTCGAGCAGCACGTCGAGGCCCTTGTACGGCCGCAGGAGGCCGAAGAAGAGCACCACGTGCCTCTCGACCGCGGCGAGCTCGTCCGGGAGCGGCCGCTCCTCGGGCAGGCGGGTGAGATAGTCGAACGACCCATGCGGGATCACGTGCACGCGCGCGGCATCCACGCCCAGCTCGTCGCGCAGCCGAGCCGCTCCATGCTCCGAGTGCGCCACCACGGCGTCCATCGAGCGCAGCAGCCGGCGGGTGGCCGCGCGCTGCCCGGGTCGCGGCTCGCGCGGCAGCACGTCGTGCGCGGTCAGCAGTCGCGGGCGCCTGGGCGGCAGCAGCAGTGTGTCGAGCTGCTGGACGGCCAGCCACTGGTAGTGCACGACGTCGGCGCCTCGTACGTGACGCCGGAGGCGCAGCATGTCCGGCACGTGCTCCACGAGCTTCATGGCACGAGGCCGCCCGGCGCTTCGGCGGTAGAAGAGCTCGGTCACGGCGTAGCCCTCGGCCTGCGGCACGGGGCCGTACGCGAAGCGGCTCGTGACGAGCTCCACCTCGGCGCCCGCCCGGGCGAGCGCGGCGGCCAGCGCGCGGTCGTACGGCGGGGTGAACGCGGAGGGATCTACGAGCTGGATCCGCACGGGCAGCGATCATTACGGATGTGCTGATCTCGTACTGCGTGGTGAACACCAACGGAGGCGACCTGCTGATGCGCTGCCTCGACGCGATCGACCGCGCCCACCCGGCCGGCGTGGACCGCGAGGTGCTCGTGCTCGACAACGCCTCCGACGACGGCTCGGCCGACGCGGTGAGGGCCCGCGGCGGGAACATCGAGCTGATCGCGCTGCTTCGTCGCACTGGGAAGGCCGAGAACGACTCCACGCTGCTGCGCCGGGCCCGCGGCGAGTACGCGCTGCTCCTGAACGAGGACGCCGAGCTGCAGCCCGGCGCCCCGGCCGCGCTGCTCGCGGCGCTCGAGGAGGACCCACGCGCGGGCGCGGCGGCGGCGCAGCTCCTCAACCCGGCGGGCAAGCCGCAGCCCACCGCGTGGAGGCGGCCCGGCATCGGCACCGCCCTGGCCGGCGCGGCGTTCCTGCACCGCCGCCACACGGTGCAGTGGGGCGGCGACGTGGGCTGGGCGCAGTCGAGCGCGATGCTCGTGCGCCGCGAGGCCGCCGAGCAGGTCGGCTACCTCGACCCGCGCTTCTTCGTCTACTCCGACGAGACCGACTTCTGCAAGCGGCTGGGCGACGCGGGCTGGCGCATCCTGCTCGTGCCGGAGGCGCGTGCGATCCACTACGAGCAGCTGTCGAACGACTTCGCTTCGGCCGAGCGGCGGATCGTGGAGTTCCACCGCAACCGCCATCGCTACATGCTCAAGCACCACGGCCGCATCACGGCCTGGATCGTGCGCGTGCTCACCGCCTGGACCTACCTGTGCCGGGCGGTTGCGGCCCTGGTGCTGCCGGGCTACGACCCGCGCCGCTACCTGCTCCATGCGCGTCAGGCGCTCCAGCCGTGGCACGGCGAGGGAGTCCGGGAGGCAGCCGAGAGGTACAACCGCTCGCGCGCCGCGGCTTCAGGAACCGCTAAGGCCGTTCCCTAGCATCCCCCCGATGTCTCCCCCGCCCTCCCGCGGCGGACGGCTCTTGAGGATCCGCCGAGCCATGAGGCGGCGGCACCGAGCCCTCCGGCGACGACGCCGCGCCTTCATGCGGCGGCACCCGTCCCTCGCGAGGCGCCGCTGGCTCCTGTACGGCGCGGCTGCCGTCGTGCTTGTTGGGGCCGTCGGCGCGTTCGCGTACGCCCAGTGGATCAAGCCGCCGGACAACGTCTCGCACCCCGGCGTCGAGTTCAACACCGAGGCGCCCGAGCAGAAGCAGAAGCAGAACGAGAAGGAGACGTTCCGCTGGCCGTTCTACGGCTACACGCCCGCCCGCACCCGCTACCTCGCGTCGCCGATCGACCCGCCGTTCGAGAAGCTCTGGAACTACAAGTCGGGGTCCCTGATCGAGTTCCAGCCGGTGCTCGCAGACGGCGTGCTGTACGTGGTGCCGAACTCCGGGCTCGCCACGGCGCTCGACGCGAAGACCGGCAAGGTCAAGTGGAAGCACCGGGTCGGCTCGCTGGCCGCCAGCTCGCCCGCCTACGACAAGGGCAAGCTCTTCATCACCACGCTGTCGGGGCGGCTCACCTGCCTGCGCGCAAAGGACGGGAAGCTCGTGTGGAAGCGCAGCCTGCCGAGCCGGTCCGAGTCGTCGCCGGTCGTGATCGACAACCACGTGTACTTCGGCTCGGAGGACGGCACGGTCTACTCGGTCAGGGCGAGGGACGGGGCCACCGTATGGACCCACCACGCGAGCGGTGCGGTCAAGGCCGCGCTCGCCTACCACGACGGGCTCCTGTACTTCGGCGACTACAGCGGCAACATGACCGCGCTGCACGCCCGCACGGGCTCTCGCGCCTGGAGCGCCGCCACGTCGGGCCGCGCGTTCCAGCAGTCCGGCCGCTTCTACTCCACGCCGGCGGTCGCCTACGGGCGCGTGTTCGCGGGGAACACGGACGGGTTCGTGTACTCGTTCGCGGCTCACAGCGGGAAGCTCGCGTGGCGCTACCAGACCGGCAACTACGTCTACTCGGCTCCCGCCGTCGGCCCCGGCCCGCACCGCACGCCGTCGGTGTTCATCGGCTCCTACGACGGCAACGTCTACGCGTTCGACGCGCGCTCCGGGAACGTCCTCTGGAAGTTCCCCGCGGGCGGCCGGGTGTCCGGCGCGCCGTCGCTGATCGGCCGCGTCCTGTACTTCTCGACGCTCGACGGGAGCAACACGAAGGGGATCAACGTGGAGAACGGCCGGCGGATCTTCAGGCGCAACACCGGCAAGTTCAACCCGATGATCTCCGACGGCAAGCGCATGTACATGACCGGCTTCTCGACGATCTACACGATGGTGCCGCCGCGCTACGAGCGACCGCAGGACATCCGCAAGGAGCGGCATCTGAAGCGCGAGCGCGAGCGCGCCGCGCATGAAGAGAAGAAGCCGGCCAAGAAGAAAGAGAAGTGACGCGCCGCCCTGAGCTGGTGCTCGTGGCAGCGCTCACGGCTGCCGGCGCGGCGCTGCGCTTCGCGACGCTCGACCTCCAGAGCTTCTGGCACGACGAGGCGGTCACGGTCGGACGCGTGCTCGACCCCAGCCTGTTCACCACGCTCGACCGGGTGCCCGGCAGCGAGGCGACGCCGCCGCTGTACTACGCCCTCGCCTGGGCGTGGACGCGCGTGTTCGGGAGCGGCGAGGTGGGCATCCGCTCGCTGTCGGCGGTGCTCGGGACGGCGACGATCCCGGTGGCGTGGTGGGCCGGCCGCGAGCTCATATCCCGGGCCGCCGGAGTGGCCGCCGCGGCGCTGGTGGCGTTCAGCCCGTACATGGTCTGGTACTCGCAGGAGGCGCGCGCGTACGCGCTGCTCGTGCTCCTCTGCGGGCTGTCGCTGGCGCTGTTCGCGCGGGCGCTGCGCGGCGACTCCGCGCGCTGGCTGGGCTGGTGGGCGCTGGTGGCGGCGCTGGCGCTGGTCACGCACTACTTCGCCGTGTTCGTGGTGGCGCCGGAGCTGGCTCTGCTCCTGTGGCTTATGCCGGCCCGGCGCCGGGCGGTCCTGCTGGCGGGCGCGTGCGTGGGCGCGGTCGGGCTGGCGCTCGTGCCGCTCGCGGTGCACCAGGCCAACCAGGGACACGACGGCTGGATCGAGCGGATCGCCCTGTCCACCCGCCTGCGCGACACCGGCAAGCAGTTCGTGCTCGGCTACTCGGGCTCGCCCGCCCGCGCGTTGTCGCTGCTGGTGGCGCTGGCGGTCCTTGTGGCGGCGGCCCTGGCGGTCTGGAACGGGCGGCGGCGGCGCGGCTTCTGGCTGGCCGCGGGCATCGGCGTCGCGGCCCTGCTGATCCCGCTGGCGGCGAAGGCGCTGGGCGCCGACTACGTCTACCCCCGCAACATGATCGGCGCGTGGGTGCCGCTGGCCGTGGCGCTGGCGGGCGCGGTTGCAGTTGGGGGTCCTATAGGTGCTCAACTGCAACCACGCGCCTATTCGATCGCGGGCGCCGGGGCAATAGCGGCCGTTTGCGCAACCTTCATAGCCCTCAACGTCGCGGTCGACACCGACGCCATGCTGCAAAGGGCCGACTGGCGGGCCGCGGCCCAAGCGATCGGCCCGGCGCACACGCCGCGCGCCATCGTCGTACCCGCCATCGGCGACGACCCCGTCGCCTACTACGCGCACGCGACGCGGCTGCGGCACGGTGCCGTTAGCGTGGCGGAGATCGACGTCCTCGGCTTCAGCGCAGCGCCGCGCGCGCGCGACCGCCGCGTGCCGGCGGGCTTCACGCTCGTGGCGCGCCGCGGCGTGGGGCGCTTCAGGCTCGCGCGCTATCGCGCCGAGCGCGCCAGCGCCGTGACCCGGCCGGCTCTGGCCGCGGCGCGGCTCGGCACGGGCCACGCCGCCGTGGTGGTGCAGCGACCGTGACGGCGCTCGCTGCCAGGCCGTTCCCTGCGCTGTCCGAGCCCGTACGACGCGCGCTCGGGCTCGCAGGGCTGCTCGGCCTCTTCGGCTTCGGCGCCGCGATCGCCGTGGGGGGCGCGGGCGGGCGAACGTTCGTCAACCCCGCCAGCGCGAAGGGCACGCCGGGCTGGATCACCGGGCCATTCCACGTGTTCGGCGTCACGATCACGGCGGGGCAGTTCTTCCTCGCGCTGATCGCGATGTGCGCCTGCTACGCCGTGGTACTGCTCGCCGGCGACGCGCTGGGGCCGCGCGTGGTGATCGGCGCGATCGTGCTCCTGCACGTGCTGTTCGTACTCGCGCCGCCGCTGCTCTCGAAGGACATCTTCAGCTACCTCGAGTACGCGCGGCTGGGGGTGGTCCACCACGTGAACCCGTACGCCGAGCTGGTCAAGGCGGTGCGCGCCGACGAGGTCTACCGCTACCTCGGCTGGCGCAGCATCGCGAGCGCGTACGGGCCGCTGTTCACGGTGGCCAGCTACCCGCTCGCGAACCTGAGCGCGGGCGTGGGGCTGTGGATCGTCAAGGTGCTGACCGGCGCGGCCAGCCTGGGCTGCGTGGCGCTGGTGGCCGACTGCGCGCGGCGACTCGGGCGCTCGCCGGTGGCCGCCGCGGCGTTCTTCGGTCTCAATCCCGTGCTGCTGACCTACGGCGTGGGCGGCGCGCACAACGACATCCTCATGCTGCTGCTGGCCCTGGCCGGCGTGGCGCTCACGCTGCGGGCGCGCGAGGGTCTGGGGACCGCGGCGGTGGTCGCCGGCGCCGCCATCAAGGCGTCGGTCGGCGTGATGCTGCCGTTCATGGTGCTGGCCGCGCGCTCGCGGGTGCGCGCGCTGGCGGGCATCGCCGTGTCCGGCGTCGTGATGCTCGCGATCGGCGTGGCGGCGTTCGACGGCGAGGCGCTCGGCGTGTTCCGCGTGCTCAAGCAGCAGCAGCGACTCGTGTCCGACGACGCCGTGCCCA
>JBJMLK010000228.1:0-9076 GCA_045805345.1 Thermoleophilaceae bacterium
CCATCGCCTCCTGAGCGGCCCGCACCACCTCGATGTTCTCGCGCGACACGCGTGCCAGTATCCCGCCATGGCCGACGACGGGTTGGTGACCGAGGGCGCTGGCGCCTACGCGGAGCGTGGGGTGGAGGGTCTCGCCGAGACCTGGCACGACGACGTCGTCTACGAGGAAGACCCGCTGTTCCCGGGCGGAGGGCTCCACCGCGGCCGCGACGCGGTGCTGGCCCGCTTTCGCGAGTACGAGGAGCAGCTCGGGCACAGCGACGTGACGATCGAGAGGGTCGACGAGCGCGACGACCGCGTGGTGGTGGTCTGGCGCCAGTCGGGCGTGACGTCCGGGGCCGAGCTGCCGTTCGAGCACCGCTGGGCGTGGGTCGTGCGCCTCCGCGACGGCAAGGCCGTGCACATACGCGCGTACTTCGACCCGGAGGAGGCGGTCCGGGCGGCGGAGGGCGGCCCCACGTCGTCAGCGTGACCCTCGCGCCGCCGGGCCGGCGGCTCCGGCATGGTCCGCGGCCCATTGGGTATTAGGGCCAGAGGCGGGGAATTGACCCGCTGTGGGGACAAGCTAGGGGAGAGGACGGGTGATCTTGTGAGCAGGTCGCTGTCGAGCCGGGGTCTGAGGGCGGTCTTCAGCCGCCTCAACAAGAAGCGGCAGTGGTACGAGATGCCGACCACCGCGCTCAAGGCACTGAACCTGCTGTCGCTGCGGCTCGACCTGCGCGACATGAACCTGTTCGACACGGGCACCCCGATCCGCCGGCACGGCCTCGAGGAGCCGCCGGAGGAGGCGCTCACCGCGCGCCGCCCCGACGGCAAGTGGAACGACCTGAACGACCCCGAGATGGGGTCCACGGGCAGCGCCTTCACGCGCAACATCAACCCCAAGCGGATCAAGCCCGAGAAGCCGCCGCGCCTGCACCAGCCCAGCGCGCGGAAGGTGTCGCTCGACCTGATGACCCGCCACGAGTTCCAGCCCGCCACCACCCTCAACGTGCTCGCAGCCGCGTGGATCCAGTTCGAGAACCACAACTGGTTCTTCCACGGTCGCGGCGAGCCCGACGAGACGATCGACGTGCCGGTCGAGGACGGCGACGACTGGCCCGAGCATCCGATGCGCGTGCGCCGCACCGTCTCGGTGCCCGCCCACCACAGCCGCTCGTCCGCCAACTCGAACGGCAATGAGATCGACTACGGGAACACCGAGACCCACTGGTGGGACGGCTCGCAGCTGTATGGATCGAGCAAGGACGAGCAGGACGCCGTCCGCACCTTCCAGGACGGCAAGCTGAAGATCGGCGAGAACGGCCGGTTGCTGCCCGACCCGGAGGACGAGGGCATCGACCTCGCCGGCTTCAACGAGAACTGGTGGTTCGGGCTCTCGTGCCTGCACACGATGTTCACCAAGGAGCACAACGCGATCTGCGACGTGCTCAAGAAGGAGAACCCGCGCTGGGACGACCAGCGCCTGTTCGACACCGCCTGGCTCATCAATTCGGCGTTGATGGCGAAGATCCACACCGTCGAGTGGACGCCGGGCATCGTGAACACGCCCGCGCTGTGGGCGGCGATGAACATCAACTGGTCGGGCATCTTCGGCCAGAACCTGAAGGACCGCTTCGGCCGCCTCGGCGACTCCGAGATCTTCAGCGGGATCATGGGCTCGCCGCAGGAGCACCACGACGCGCGCTTCCAGCTGACCGAGGAGTTCGTCTCGGTCTACCGGATGCACCCGCTGGTGCGCGACGACTGGAACCTGTTCGAGTCGGAGACTGGGCGCCTGGTGGAGCAGCGCGAGTTCGTGGAGCTCCAGGGGGCGAGCACGCGCTCGTTCATGGACCGCTTCGACGTGAAGGACCTGATCTACTCGATGGGGATCGAGCACCCCGGGAAGATCACGCTGCACAACTACCCGCGTGCACTGCAGCGGTTCAAGCGGATCGACGGCGAGCTGATGGACCTGGCGACGCTCGACATCCTGCGCGACCGCGAGCGCGGCGTGCCGCGCTACAACGACTTCCGCGAGCAGATGCGGATGCCGCGCGTGAGGTCGTTCGAGGAACTGACGGGCAATCGGCAGTGGGCCGAGGAGATCCGGCGCGTGTACAACAACGACATCGACAGCGTCGACCTCCAGGTGGGGATGTACGCGGAGCCGCTGCCGCCCGGCTTCGGGTTCTCGGACACCGCGTTCCGCGTGTTCATCCTGATGGCGTCGCGGCGGCTGAAGAGCGACCGCTTCTTCACCACCGACTTCCGCCCGGAGGTCTACACGCAGACCGGCATCGACTGGGTCACGAAGACCAAGATGAAGGACGTGATCCTGCGCCACTACCCGGAGCTCGAGCCGTCGCTCGAGGGCCTGCCGAACGCGTTCCTCCCGTGGCACCCGGTCGATCCGGAGCAGCGCAACGGGCGCGTCGGCGCGGCGCGGCACCGCATCGAGGGCATGAAGAAGGCGCTCGAGGCGATCAACGCGTGAGCGTCACCGAGGCAGAGCCGGACGCCCGCGAGCGCTCCGCCGGGCGCGAGGCCGACGGCGGCCTCGAGGCGGCGTCGCTGCCGGAGAGCCTCCGCGTGCTCGCGGTCGGCGTGCTGCCGAGCGTGGCGCGCGGGCTGTTCTCGCCGCGGCGGCGCGCGATGAGGTGGCTGACCGCGCTCGACACCGACGGACGCGCCGTGCGCGCGCTGTCGAAGATCCGCGAGCGCCACGGCGGCCAGGGCGTGCGCCTGCTGGGCGGCCGGATCGCCGTCGTGTGGGGCGAGCCCGCCCTGCGCGAGGTGCTCGATCGCTCGGCCGACGTCTATGCGTCGGACGCCGGCGCGAAGGCGAAGGGGATGTCGCACTTCCAGCCCGACGCGCTAACCCTCTCGCGCGGCGAGGAGTGGCGGGACCGGCGGGCCTTCAACGAGCACGTGCTGGCCACGCCGGAGCGCGTGCACCCGTTCGGCGACCGCTTCCTGGCGGTGGTCGGCGACGAGGTGGGTCGCCTGCGGCTGGACGGCCACCTCGAGTGGTCGCGGTTCGAGGAGCTGTTCGACCGCATCACGCTGCGCGTGATCTTCGGCGACGGCGCGCGCGACGACCAGGAGCTGACCGGCCTGCTCGAGAAGCTGATGGGCGAGGCCAACCGGCTGGTGGGCCTCAGGCAGACCGACGACTACCACGAGTTCTACGGGCGGCTCGAGCGCCGCCTGCGCGACCCGGAGCCGGGCAGCCTGGTGGCGCGCTTCGCGGACGCGCCGCAGACCGACACGACGCGCGTGGTGCACCAGATTCCGCACTGGATGTTCGCCATGCGCGACACGCTCGGCGCGAACGCCTACCGCGCCCTGGCGGCGATCGTCGCCGACCCGGAAACCGAGCGCGCGGTGCGCTCGGAGCTGGCCGGCGCCGACCTGGCGGACCCCGCGGCCGTGGCCGGCTTCGGCTACCTCGAGGGCTGCCTTGTGGAGGCGATGCGGCTGTGGCCGACCACTCCGCTGCTCGCGCGCGAGGTGACCCGCGACACCGAGCTCGCCGGCGAGAGCATCGAGGAGGGCACCCAGGTGATGCTCCTCAACGCGTTCAACCACCGCGACCCGGGCTCGGTGCCCGACGCCGACCGGATGAGGCCCGACCGCTGGGCCGGCGGCGAGCGCGACTACCGCTTCAACCACCTGAGCAACGGGACGCAGGACTGCCCGGGCGGACCGATGGTCCTGCTGCTGGGCAAGGCCGTCCTGGCGCGGATGCTGGACCGCTTCCAGCTGAAGCTCGAGCAGCCTGAGCTCGAGCCGGGCGAGCCGCTGCCGCACATGCTCGACTTCTTCAGCGTGCAGTTCGAGGCCGCGAACCGGAGGGAGGCGACGTGACGATCGAGACGCCCATGCAGACGCCGGCGCGGCGAAGCTTCGGCTCGACGGGCTCGAAGCGGGTGAGCGCGGCCGACCTCGAAGCGCTGGCTCGGCGCGTGACCACCACGGCCGGCGAGCACGAGGACATGGAGGTCGAGAACCCGGCGACCGGCGAGCCGCTCGCCACCGTGCCGCGCTGCGGCGCCGAGGACGTCGAGCTGGCCGTACAGCGGGCGCGGACCGCCCAGCGGCGCTGGCGCGAGACCGGCTGGGACGAGCGCCGGCGCGTGCTGCTGCGCTACCACGACCTGGTCCTCGACCGCCAGGACGAGATCCTCGACGTGATCCAGCTCGAGTCGGGCAAGGCCCGCCGTCACGCCTACGAGGAGATCCTCGATGCCGCGATCGTCGCTCGCTACTACGCCCGGACCGGCGAGCGGCACCTGCGCGTCCGCCGGCGGCGCGGGGCGTTCCCGGTGCTCACCGCCACCTGGGAGCACCACCACCCGGTGGGGGTGGTCGGCGTGATCGCGCCGTGGAACTACCCGCTCACGCTCAGCGTGAGCGACGCCGTGCCCGCGCTGATGGCGGGCAACGCCGTGGTGATGAAGGTCGACACGCAGACGCCGTTCAGCGGGCTGATCGGCGCCGCGCTGCTCGACGAGGCGGGCCTGCCGCCCGACCTGCTCCAGGTGATCACCGGCTCGGGCTCCGAGCTCGGCCCGGAGCTGATCGGGCGCGTGGACTACGTGATGTTCACCGGCAGCACCGCGGTGGGCCGGCAGGTGGCGAGCCAGGCGGCCGAGCGGCTGATACCGAGCTCGATGGAGCTCGGCGGCAAGAACGCGATGATCGTGCTCGAGGACGCCGACATGGCGCGCACCGTGGAGGGCGCGGAGCGCGCGCTGTTCTCCAACGGCGGCCAGCTCTGCATCTCGATCGAGCGGCTGTACGTGCACGAGGCGATCGCCGACGAGTTCACACGCCGCCTGGTCGAGCGGGTGGGCAAGATGAAGCTGGGCGCCGGGCTGGACTACGGCCACGACATGGGCTCGCTCATCTCCGAGAAGCAGCTCGAGACCGTGCGCGAGCACGTGGAGGACGCCGTGCAAAAGGGCGCTCGGGTGCTCACCGGCGGCAACGCGCGGCCGGACATCGGGCCCTACTTCCACGAGCCGACCGTGCTCGCCGACGTGCGTGAGGGCATGACTCTGTTCGCCGACGAGACGTTCGGCCCGGTGGCGGCGATCTCGCGCTTCTCGACCGACGAGGAGGCGATCGAGCGGGCCAACGACAGCGACTTCGGGCTCAACTTCAGCGTCTGGACGAAGGACACCGAGCGCGGGCGCCGGATCGCGAGCCGGCTCCAGGCGGGCACGGTCAACGTGAACGAGGCCTACATCGCCGCGTGGGGGTCGATCGACGCGCCGATGGGCGGGATGAAGGACTCCGGCGTGGGGCGCCGCCACGGCGCGGCCGGGATCCGGAAGTACACCGAGGCGCAGACGATCTCGGTCCAGCGGCTGATGCCGATCGCCCCGCCGCCGCTGGTGGGCCAGCGGCTGTGGACGAAGGCGATCACCCTGGGGCTGCGCCTGCTCCGGCACGCCGGCGTTCGCTGAGCCGAACCAACTCCGCGGGTCCTGCGTAGGACCCAGCGTGCGGCGGCTCGGACTCACGCTCGTGCTCCTCGTGGCGGCGATGGCGCTGCCCGCAGCCGCGCAGGCCACGTTCCACCTGCAGACCGCCAACGAGGTGATGCTGGCCTCCGCGTCCGGCGACACGAACGTCCGCTTCGTGGAGCTCTATGACGCCGGCGGCGCCGAGGAGTCGTTCCCGCCCACCTTCGGGCCCTACGGGCTGGCGGTGTACGACGGCTCGGCGCACTTGCTGGGCTCGCAGGCGCTCTCGGCCGCCGGCATGGCGAGCGCGGCGGTGGCGAACCGGCCGTACCTGATCTCGACCGCGGCCGCCGACACCGCGCTCGAGGTGACCGGCGACGAGGTGCTCACGGTCGCGCTCCCCAAGCCGGTCGGGCAGGCCTGCTACACGGCCGGCGGCGGCACCCCGTTCAGCTGCATCACGTGGGGGTGCGTGAAGACCTTCGTCAGCGTCTCCGGCACCGGGTCGTTCCACGCCGCGACGCCGCCGGACGGGAAGTCGGCGCAGCGCCAGGCGAGCGGCAGCGTCCAGATCGCCGCCCCCACGCCGAAGGCCACGAACACGGCGGGCGCCGCCCCCAGTATCTGCCCGCCTCAGTTCGGCGGGGTGGTGATCCCCCAGCAGACCGCGACCGTGAAGCAGGCCAAGGTGCCGGTGACTGTCAGGTGCCCGGCGAAGGCCGAGGGGCGCTGCGTGGGCTCGCTCGTGCTGAAGACCGCGAAGAAGATCAAGACGCCGAGCGGCCAGAAGAGGTTCGTCACGCTCGGCCACGCGAGCTTCTCGATCCTCGCCGGCAAGGCGCCGAAGGTCCAGGTGCCGCTGTCGCAGGCCGGCAAGACGGCCCTCCGGAAGCACGACCCGCTCGGCGCGATCGCCACCGCGACCGCTCGCGACGGCAGCGGCAAGAGCAAGGTCACCTCGGGCAAGGTCACGGTCAAGCGGCCGTCGAAGTAGGGCCGCGGGCGACCGCGCCAGCGGTCCGTCCGCGCTGAGCCGGGCTACCGGCTCATCGTGTTGTGCACCTCCCGGATGCTGACCTCCGGCGGCGGGAAGCCCTCCTCCTGCGTGAGCGGCCCGATCTGCTGCTCGGCGAACTCCTGGAAGCGCTCGGCGGACTCCCACACGTCCACGACCCGGAAGCCGCCGTCCACCTCACCCGCGACGTGGTAGTGCGAGCCGTCGGGCGGCGTGCCGTCGCTCAGGCCCATCTTGTCGATCACCGGCGCCGAACCGCGGCTTCCGGATCAATCCGAGTAGCGGCCCGCGTACGCTCGGTGCCGGATGAGCAACGGCACCGCCGCATACACCGGTAGGACCGCCTGGGCGCGCAACCTCGCGTCGCCGGTGCGCGACTTCCTGAGCACCGAGACAGGCAGCGCCGCGGTCCTGCTCGGCGCCGTGGTGGCCGCGCTTGTCTGGGCCAACTCGCCGTGGCCGGACTCCTACGAGTCCGTCTGGACCACCACGCTGTCGGTCCACGTCGGCGGGGCGGGGATCGAGCAGGACCTTCGCCACTGGGTGAACAACGGGCTGATGGCGCTCTTCTTCCTGGTGGTGGGGCTCGAGGCCAAGCGCGAGATCGACACCGGAGAGCTGCGCGAGCGCCAGCGCATCGCGATTCCCGTGATGGCGGCGGCGGGCGGGATCCTCGTGCCCATCGCGATCTACCTGGCGATCAACTCGGATGGCCACGCCGCGCACGGCTTCGGCGCGGCGATGTCGACCGACACGGCGTTCGCGCTCGGGGTGCTCGCCCTGATCGCGCCGGGAGGCACCCGGCTGCGGGTGTTCATGCTCACCCTCGCGGTCGCCGACGACCTGGTCGCGCTGTCGGTGATCGCGGTCGCGTACACGGACCGGATCGAGTGGCTCCCGCTGCTCGTGGCGGTGGCGCTGTTCGGCCTCGGGTACCCGCTCCGCTACGCGCCGATCGAGTGGCGGCGGCAGGCGGCGCTGGTGCTCGGCCTGGCGGTCTGGGTCGCGGTGTACGAGTCCGGGATCGACCCGATCGTCGCCGGGCTGGCGGTGGGGCTGCTCATGAGCGCCTACCCGCCCTCGCGCTCGGAGCTCGAGCGGGTGACCGAGCGGGCGCGCTCGTTTCGCGAGCAGCCCACGCCCGAGCTCGCGCGCGTGGCGCGGCTCAGCGTCTCGTCGGCCGTGTCGCCGAACGAGCGCATCCAGTACGCGCTCCACCCGTGGGTCAGCTACCTGATCGTCCCGCTGTTCGCGCTCGCCAACTCAGGCATCCACATGCGCGCCGGACTGATCGGCGACGCGGCCGGCTCGCCGATCACCATCGGCATCGTCGTGGCATACGTGGTTGGCAAGCCGCTCGGGGTGACCGGCGCCACCTGGCTCGGCACGCGGCGGGTGCTCGGCGGCATGCGGCTGGCGCTCAGCTGGCCGGTCGTCGCGCTCGGCGGCGCGGTCGCCGGCGTCGGGTTCACGGTCTCGCTCCTGATCTCGACCCTCGCGTTCCACGGCCGCGAGCTGGACGAGGCGAGGCTCGGCACGCTGACCGCCGCGCTGCTCGCAGCGTTGGCCGGCTGGGTCGTCACGCGGCTGATCGCGCGCGTGCCGGCGCCGGTCCGCGCCCGCCAGATCGCCGGCACGAGCGACGACCTGCTCGACCTCTCCGACGACGTGGACCCGGACCGCGACCACATCCGCGGGTCAGACGACGCGCTCGTCACGCTCGTCGAGTACGGCGACTACGAGTGCCCGTACTGCGGGCAGGCCGAGCTGGTGATCCGCGAGCTGCTCGAGTCGTTCGGGGGCGAGCTCCGCTACGTCTGGCGGCACCTGCCGCTGAACGACGTCCACCCGCACACGCAGATGGCCGCCGAGGCGGCCGAGGCCGCGGCCGCCCAGGGGCGCTTCTGGGAGATGCACGACAAGCTCCACGAGGACTCGGAGCACCTGGAGCCGTCGGACCTCGGTCGCCGGGCCGAGGAGCTGGGACTCGACGTCGACCGCTTCTGGGACGAGCTGCGCCGCCGCGAGTACGCCGAGCGCGTGGCCGAGGACGTGGCGAGCGCCGACACGAGCGGCGTGGTGGGCACGCCGAGCTTCTTCATCAACGGCCGCCGCCACCGCGGCGCGTACGACGCGGCCACGCTTACCGCCGCCGTTCGGTCGGCGGCGGGGAGGGCGCGGCTGGCGAGGAAGGCCGAGGAGGGGGCGTTGGTCAAGAGCTAGTCGGGGGCGGCGCCGACCATCCGCGCCACGCGCAGGTCCACGCGCGCGGGCTCGCCCGCGAGGAACGGAACCCCCTCCTCCTCGAGGCGAGCGCGCTGTCTGGCGCCCACGGCCAGCGACCCGTCCGCCCGCACCACACGCCACCACGGGAGCGCCGGGTCGTGCGTTCGCCGCAGCACCTGGCCGGTGAAGCGCGGGGCGCCCGGCGAGACGTCGCCGTAGGTCCGGACGAAGCCCTCGGGGATCGCGCGGATGGCGGCGAGCACCCGCTGCTCGGCTTCGCTCGGCGCCGGCGCCATCCGCGTAGCCTTACCGACATGCCCGAGCCAGGCCGTCCCGAACGAGCCGACGGACGGGATCCGAAGCCCCGCGAGGGGGACGC
>JBJMLK010000229.1:0-6554 GCA_045805345.1 Thermoleophilaceae bacterium
CTCGAGCGAGTCGAGCGACTCCATGTCGATGTGCACGTGCGCGCCGCTGTCGCGTGCGCGGGCCAGCAGCGGGCGCAGCCTGCGCGCGGCGTCGTCGCGTCCGAGCTCGGGGGCGTCGGGCCTCAGCAGCGGAGTGAGCGCCGACACCTTCACCGACAGGTTGGCGCGTGGGATCGGCCCGACGGAGTCCCGCTCGAGCAGAGGGCGCTCGGGCCAGCTCGCCGCCGCATCGGTCAGCTCGTCGAGGGCGTCCGCGCAGCGCGCCGCGTAGCGGTCGGCCTCGGCCTCGGTCACCGTCGCCTCGCCGAGCAGGTCGAGCGACGACGCCACGCCCTCGTCCCAGAGCCCGGCGAGCAGCCTGCGGGCCGCCCGCGGCGACTCCGCCACGATGAAGCGGTGCGCCATGTGCCTGACCGACGCCGCCGCGGCGGCGCCCAGGGCCCGGCGGCCGGCGGCGTTCTCGGCCAGCCGCATCGCCGCCCGCAGCGGCGGCGGGCGCTCCTCGACGTCCTCCAGGTAGGCGGTCAGGTGGCGGGCCAGGTCGTCGAGCGAGCGCGTGGCGGGACTGACGTCCACCAGGCGGAAGAGGGCGGCGCGCAGCTCGGCGTCCTCGGTCGAGCGCTCCATCGCTCGCGTGTCGAGCGCCTTGATCGGGTGGCGCGCCGGGGACGGGAAGGCGGCGGCGAGCGAGCGGCCGATCTCGCGCAGCTCCGACTCCACGGTCCGAGTCTAAGCTCCATGAGGGGATGCGGGTTCGCGCACTGATAGCGGCGACCCTGGCGGTCGCGTTCCTTCCGGTGGCGCCGGCCGGGGCCGTGCGCCTCGTGCGCTTCAAGACCCGAAGCGCGTACGTGAACCCCGCCGACCCCAAGGTCACGTTCAACAAGGTGCACCGCGCAGGGCTGCCGCGGCCGCAGACGCTGCCCGTGAACGTGATGCTGCCCGACGGATACGACGGCAAGCGGCGGTTCCCGGTCCTGTTCCTGCTCCACGGGCACGGCGACACGTACGACTCGTGGGCCGACCCGCACAACGGCGACCTGTTGCACCTGGCGGCCGGGCTGCCGGCGATCGTGGTGATGCCCGAGGGCGGGCGCGGCTGGTACGTGGACTGGTGGAACGGCGGCCGGCGCGCCGAGCCGGCGTGGGAGAGCTACCACCTGGACGAGCTGCTTCCGCTTGTTCTCCACCGCTTCGCCGTCCGGCGCGGGCGGCGATGGCACGCCATCGCCGGACTGTCGATGGGCGGCGAGGGGGCGATGTACTACGCCTCGCAGCGGCCGGGGTTCTTCGGGTCGGTGGCGTCGTTCTCCGGCCCGCTCAGCATCCAGCGGCCTGAGTGGCCGACCGGATTCGACACCCAGGGCGAGGCGCACGGCGACGTGTTCGGCGACCCGAGTGCGCAGGAGTTCTACTGGGCGGGGCACAACCCCAAGGCGCTCGTCGGCAACCTGCGCCACACCCGGGTGTTCGTGGCGGTTGGCGACGGCAACCCGACGCGACCGGACGACTACGACAACTACTTCGGCCAGGTGGCCGAGCGCGACCTGCGCCAGCACGCCGTCGACTTCGTGGACGCCGCGCACTCGCACCACGTGGACGTCACGTACGACCCTCGGCCCGGCATCCACGACTGGCCGTACTGGCGCCAGCACCTGACGGACGCGATGCACTGGGGCCTGTTCGGGCGCGTACCGTCGCGATCCAAGCACTGGGAGTTCACGACGGTCAGCCGCCACACCCGCGCGTGGGCCATGCGGTTCGACTTCGACAAGGCGCCCAACACGCTCGTCACCTTCAGGCGCAACGGCAGGTACCTGAGCGCCAGCGGCGCCGGCACCGTGCTCGTGCGCTTTCCGCGCGGCTCGACCAAGCCGCTGACGCTGCCGTTCTCGGTCCGCATTCCGGGCGCGAAGTAGCCTCGTAGCCGTGGCCGAGCGGATCATGTACGTCAAGCCGGGCTGCCCGTACTGCGACGGCGCGCGCGACCGCCTGCGCGAGCAGGGGCTGGACTGGGAGGAGCGCGACGCCACGAAGCGCCCGGAGTGGCGCGAGGAGCTGTTCGCGGTCTCGCCGCGCGGCGTGGTGCCGGCGATAGTGGCGCGGGAGGGCGGCGTTACCGTCGGCCTCGACGGCCGCGGCTGACGCGTGCACTGAGGGGCGGCCGGTCGGCCGCCGGGAGGGGTGGGGCGGCCCCAGGCCCGCCGTCGCCCGCCGCTTTACACTGCTCGCCCGCATGGACTACCCGGTCGAGACCTTCACGGACGAGGAGCGCGACCGGCTGGCGCCGCACTTCACCAACCTCGACCGCCCGGTCTTCGCGCTCGTGAACCTGCCGGAGACCGTGAAGGGCGCCCTCTTCGCGCGCTACTCGCGCTACCCGGGCACCCTCCGGCGGCTGTTCCTCGACGAGTTCGCGGACGACATGGAGGCCGGCGCGGCGCACGCCTTCGATGGCGCCGAGGGCCAGCGCGCGGCCGAGCTCTACAAGCGGATCTTCCTCGGCTACGGGGATGACTCGGTGGCGCAGCTCGGCGGTGCGCACGTGGCCGTGGAGTGGGTCTCGAACGTGATGACCAAGGTGCTGCAGCGGGGGCGGCTGGCCGCTTACCTCGAGCAGTCCACGCGCTACATCGCGTACGACTCGCCGATGCCGGGCGGCGGCTACCGCTACTGGCGCGACACGTCGCTCGGGCCCAACTACGCGCGGACGATGGACGGCCTGTTCGGCACCTACGCGTCCGCGCTGCCGCGCGTGGAGTCCTGGGCCGCCGAGCGCTTCCCACGCGCCGACGGCGAGCCGGAGGCGGCGCACAGGCGGTCGATCCGCGCCAAGGCTCTCGACCTGCTCCGCGGCCTCCTCCCGGCGGCGGCGCTGTCGCACGTGGGCATCTTCGCGAGCGGCCAGGCGTACGAGCAGCTCATCCTGCGCCTGCTGGCCTCGCCCCTGCCCGAGGCGCGCGAGATCGGCGGCATGGTGCTCCGCGAGCTGCAGGCCGTGATGCCGAGCTTCGTCGCGCGCGTCGAGCGGCCCGACCGGGGCGGCGAGTGGGTCGAGTACCTCGGGGGCCGGCGCGCGGCGGCGACACGGATCGGGGCGCGCATGGGGCTCGACCGGCCGCCGGCCGGCGGCGACGCCGGCCCGTCGGTGCGGCTGCTGTCGGTCCGGGGCGACGAGGACGACCTGCTGGCCGCGCTGCTGTTCGAGGAGGCGGGGTGTTCGGAGGAGGAGATTCGGAGCGCCGTGAGCGTGCTGCCGCCCGACGAGCGCGCGGCGCTGATCGCGGCACTGGTGGGCGACCGGGCCAACCGCCGCCACCGGCCCGGCCGCGGCTTCGAGGCCGTGAGCTATCGCTTCGAGGTCGTCTCCGACTACGGGGCGTTCCGCGACCTCCAGCGCCACCGGATGCTGACGATCCAGTGGCAGCCGCTGACGCCGGACCTGGGCGCCGGGATCCCCGGCGAGCTGGCCGAAGCGGGCGTGGCCGACGACTACGCCGCAGCGCTCGATGCCTCGCGCGCCGAGTACGAGCGCCTGGCCGGCGCGGGCCTGCGCGACGTCGCCCCGTACGCGCTGTGCCTGGGCTTCCGGATCCGCTACGTGCTCGACATGAACGCCCGCGAGGCGATGCACCTGGTCGAGCTGCGCTCGGGCCGCGAGGGGCATCCCGGCTACCGGGCCGTTGCTCACGAGATCCAGGCCCAGATCGCGCGCGTGCATCCGTCGGTCGCGGCCGCGATGACGCACGTCGACCACGACACCGAGCCCAGGCTCGAGCGGATCCTGTCCGAGATCCGCACGCACGCCCGGCGCGCGCAGACCGTCTAGAAGACGAGCGAGCGCAGGCCGCGCGGGGCGAACGCCTTGGCGATCGCCGGGAAGGCTCCGGCCTCGGCGAAGTGCCGAGACGCCTCGTTCTCGACCTTCTCCTGGGCCTTGAACTGCTGCCGGATGACCTTGAGCTGGTCGAAGTCGGCCGGCGCGGAGTCCGAGGAGTAGTCGTTGTCGGCCCACTTCTGTACGGCCTTGCAGGGGTTCTTCGTGGCCGGGGGCAGCTGGCCGATGAGCACGAGCGTGCGGTCCCACGCGTCCACCCCGCGGGTCATCCGGGGGTCCTCGCCGTGGACGTCGTGGAGCGCCACGTTGAACTTGTCGAGGATCGAGCGGATCGGCATGTAGAACGCGCGCGTGCCGCCGACGTCGAAGAGCAGCGCGACCTCGTCCTTCCGCTTCGCGGGCACCACGAGGTCGTCGCACTTCTCGAGCGACTTCGCGTAGTCGCGGTCGGACTTGCGGAGCTCGTAGCCCATGTCCTTCACCCGGTGGCGCATCTTCCGCGTGACCCGCTCGTAGGCCAGGATCTCGCTCGGGATGCCATCGCAGCTCACGTCGCTCAGGTCGGCGGAGCGCTTGTCGTTCGACTCCTCGACCACGATCGTGGCCGTGCAGAGCACGTCCTTGGAGGAGCGGTCGCGGTAGGGGAAGTCGATGCGGTTCGAGGACACCCGGTGCGCGCCGCCGACGTGCGTGAACTTGAGCGAGCGCTCTCGCTCCTGCTTGTCGGCGAGCTTCTGAGCCAGGTGGCGAGCGGACTTGACGCTCAGCGAGGCGTCCGCCGATGCGGGCGCCGCCCCCAGGGCGAACAGGCCCATCGTCGCGACAGCGGCGATCGGCGCAGCGACCTTCCTAGTCCACGTGCTCGGCATGACTCGTGGCCAGCGTACCCCGGATGGGGAGAACTCGCCACCGGTGCGAGCGTCCGTGCGCCCGCGAGCGGCTTAACACAACGCGGGCGCAACCTGCCCTTAACAGGCGGGTTCGATTGCGAGGCAAGCGACCCCAAGGAGGCGCCAGATGCGAAAGACACGTATGTCGATCGCACTGCTCGCCGCGGTCCTCGCGTGCGCGCTATCGGGACCACCAACGCCGACAGCATCGACGGCAAGGGTGGCCGCGACCGAATAGTCGCGCTGTCGGGCGACGACGTCGTGGACGCCGGCTTCGGCCGCGATCGCGTGCGCGGCGGACCGGGCAACGACAGGATCGAGGGCGGCATCGGCAGCGACCGGATCGGCGGATCGGCCGGCGACGACGAGCTGTCGGGCAGCTTCGGTCACGACGTGCTGCTCGGCGCGGCCGGCGACGACGTGCTGCTGGGCGGGCCGCTCGGCGACGCGGTCTACGGCGGTGCCGGCGACGACCAGTCCGACGGAGGGCCGGGCCGCGGCCTGCTGCGCGGCGGCAGCGGCGACGATGTCCAGGACGGCGGCGCGGGCGGCGACCGGATATCGGCCAACCTCGGCGTCGACCACTCGAACGGCGGACGGGCCAACGACCGCCTGTGGGCGCTGGCCCGCGGCGACGTGCACCCCGGGCCGAACGGCGAGGTCGACACCGTCGGTGACACGCTCGACGGCGGGCCGGGCGACGACCGGATCCACACCCGCGACGGCGAGGTCGACACCGTCACCTGCGGCGAGGGAGACGATCGCGCGCTGCTCGACGAGGTCGACGTGATCGCGGACGCGACGAGCGAGAACCCGAACGGCTCGTGCGAGACCGTGAAGCGAGCGGCGCCCACGCCGAGCGACGCGGCCGAGGAGCCGGACACCGACCACGAGACGACGGAGGAGTAATCAGCCGTCGACCACGAGCGAGTCGAGCGGCCCGCGGAGGCGGGCCGCTCGGCGCGACACGCCGGGCAGCGCGAGCAGGTGGTGGGTCATCGGGTCGCCGCGGCTCACGCGCTCGAGCTGCTCGGTCGCGGTGGGGCGCCAGAGGTCGTCCACGACCGCGGCGGGGTCGCCCGCCACGTCGCCCGGCTCGCGCTCGAGGTGCTCGGCCCACAGGCGCAGGCGGGTGTCCCGCGCGAGTGCCTCGTCGCAGGTCACGACGTTCACCTCGGTGTCGTTGAAGAACGAGTGGGCGTTGATGTTCGCCGACCCGACCGTGAGCCAGCGGTCGTCGACGATCCCCACCTTCGCATGCACGTACAGCCGCTCGGCACGGTCGCCGCTGCGCGAGCGGATCGTCGTGGCCAGGAAGCGCCCGCCGCCGCCGCGCCTGTCGGCCTCCAGGAGCACGCCGAGCTGCCCGCGCGTGTCGTCCTGCCCGTTGTTCGCCCGCTCGGGCAGGAGCACCACCACCCTGAACTCGTCGGCCGGCGGGTGGCTGAGCTTGTCGGCCAGCACCGCGCACACCTCGGGCGACCAGAGGAACTGGTTCTCGAGGTAGACGAGCCGCCGCGCCGACCGCACCGCGCGCACGTACGCCTCGACGATCGAGAACTCGCCCTTCGGCAGGAAGCCGTACACCTTCTCGGGCACGGTGCGCACGAGCTGCGCCTCGACGTCGCCCGCCGGCGCCGGCTCGGCCGGCGCCGGCAGCTCGCCATCCCCCTCGGCCACCTCGTGCCAGCGCGCGGCGAAGTGGCGCGCGACGTCGGCCACCAGCGGCCCGTGGATCCGCGTGCCCACGTCGTGCCAGCCGAGCCGCCCGCGCGCCGGGTGACCGGGCTCGTCGAAGCGGTCGCCGGCGAGGGCGGTCATGTCGA
>JBJMLK010000230.1:0-6112 GCA_045805345.1 Thermoleophilaceae bacterium
CTAGCCCTTCTTCGCGTAGTCCCCGAACTCGCCGAAGTCGACCATCTCGCAGGCCTCGTCGCCGACCACCTCGGCGTCGTGACCCGGCGGGATGGCGACGACGTCACCGGGGCCGATCTCGCTCTCGGAGCCGTCATCCATGAAGATCTTCATGCGTCCCGACAGCACGTAGCCGAGGTGCGAGACCTGGCACGAGTCGGTGCCGGCGATCGGCTTGACGTTCTCCGACCACCTCCAGCCCGGCTCGAACGTCCCACGTCCGATCGTCTGACCCCCGATCTGCACGACCTTCGCCTGGCCGTTGCCCTCGAACGGCCGCGTCTCGTCCGGCGAGTCGAAGCTCCTCACCTCAACGTCAGCCATCATCATCTCCTCGGGTTGGGGTAACCGTGAGGGGGACGTTACTCCTACCAACGCACGTCGTGCCACTCCATGACGCCGCGCCCTTCGGCCAGCTCGAGACCGCCCGGCAGCGTGCCCGAGAAGTCGCCGAACGGTTGCCTGTAGGAGCTGCGCAGCAGCAGCAGGTTGGTGCGTTCGGCGCGCTCTCCCCACGACGCGAAGCGCAGCTCCTCGCCGCCCTCGAAGCGCACCGACGAGAGGTCCGCCGCGATCTCCACCGGCGCCGGCTCGGACGGCTCGCCGTCGACCCAGACCGCGCGCTCGGACCCGCTCGGCGCATCGTTCACGCCGGTCACGAGGTTCCAGCCCACGACGCGCCCGTCGGCGAGCCGGCCGGCGCCGGCGCACCAGTGCCACGTCGTGCGGCGCTGGTGGTAGCCGGCGGTCTCGTCCACCACGCCCAGCGCGTCGAGCTCGAGCCGCCGGCCGTCGACCTCGATCGAGCCGCGCACCGGCACGCCCGCCTGCTTGCGCGTCCACACGTAGCCCGAGCGGCCGCTGGGATGCACGGTCTCCACCCCGCCGTCCTCGTCCACCTCGAGCTCGATCCGCACGCCGCCGGCGGCGACCCTCGCCCGCGCGCCGTCCATCGCCACGCCGCCCGCCCCCGTCGTCGTCCGGGCGAGCACCGGCTGCCCGCGCTCGGCCACCGCCCACCAGCGCTGGGGCATGCCGGCGATCCGCACGTCGCACACGCAGGCCATCACCTCTGGCCCGTACGCGCCCACGTAGCGCCAGCGCTTGAGCGGCCGCCCCCGGCGAAACGGCGGCATCCGCTCGGGCGGCAGTGGACCGCGCTTCACCGGTGCAGCCTACCCGGCGGATAGACTCTGACCGACTGGTCAGTCAACCAGCGGGAGACAGCGGGAGACGATGCGGGCAGCTGCGGTTCAGCTCAACTCGACAGCGGATTCGGCGCGGAACCTAGCCAGCGCCGAGCGGCTCACGCGCGCAGCCGCAGCCGACGGCGCGCAGCTCGTCGTGCTGCCCGAGAAGTGGACGGTGCTCGGCACCGACGACGAGCTCGTGGCCGGCGCCGAGCCGCTCGACGGCCCGTCGCTCGGCTGGGCGCGCGCCACGGCGCGCGAGCTCGGCATCGACCTGGTCGCCGGCTCGATCGCCGAGCGCCGCCCCGGCCACGACAAGCTGTCCAACACGTCCGTGCACGTCGGCCCCGACGGCGAGCTCAAGGCCGTGTACCGCAAGATCCACATGTTCGACGTGGTGGTCGGCGGCGTCGAGTACCGCGAGTCCGCCACCGAGGACCCGGGCCACGAGGTGGTGCTCAGCGAGACGGCTGACGGGGTCCCGCTCGGGCTGAGCGTCTGCTACGACCTGCGCTTCCCCGAGCTCTACCGGATCCTGGCCGTCCGGGGCGCGCGCGTGATCGCGCTGCCGGCCGCCTTCACCAAGGTCACGGGCGCCGCGCACTGGGAGGTCCTGATCCGCGCCCGCGCGATCGAGAACCAGGCGTTCGTGGTGGCGGCTGACCAGGTCGGCGCGGTCGCCGACGGCAAGGAGAGCTTCGGCGGCTCGATGATCGCCGACCCGTGGGGCACGGTCCTCGCCCGCGCGCCCGACGAGGAGTGCTTCGTGGCCGCCGACCTCGACCTCGAGCGCCAGGACGAGGTCCGCGCCGAGCTGCCCAGCCTGGCCAACCGCGTGCCGGCCGCGTACCGCTGGCCTGGGGTGGCCGAGGAGGTGCACGCCTGATGGCGGGCCGCGCCGGTGACGTCGACAAGCGCCGTCTGATTCTCGATGCCGCGATCCGCGTGTTCGCGCGGCAGGGCTTCAACCAGTGCCGGGTCTCCGACGTGGCCGACGAGGCGGGCGTGGCCTACGGCCTCGTCTACCACTACTTCGATTCGAAGGAGGCGATCCTCAACCGGCTGTTCATCGAGCGCTGGGGGCTGATGCTCGACGCGATCGCCGAGATCGACGCCCGCCGCGACATCGGCGCGCGCGAGAAGCTCTACGGGGTCGCCTCGTTCATCATCGACTCGTACCGCTACGAGCCCGACCTGATGAAGGTGATCATCGTCGAGGTCACGCGCGCGGCGAACACGTTCGCGCGCCTGCACCTGCCGAAGATCCGCGAGGCCTACCAGGGGATCGCCGCGATCGTCGACGAGGCGCGCCAGGACGGCACCTTCAAGACGGACATCTCGGCCGAGTTCGCCGCGATGTGCTTCTACGGCGCGATCGAGCAGCTTCTCTCGGCCTGGATCTTCGAGCTCGTGCCGTCCACCGAGGAGGAATTCGAGAGCGCGAAGACCCTCGTGGTGGAGGCGATCTGCGGCGGGCTCGAGACTCAGTCCGCTGGCCTCAGTGCCATCTCTGGTTAGATTCGCCCTACGTTGGGCAACGACATGACCAAGCGACTCATGTGGAGTGGCCTGCTCGCAGGAGTGGGCGCCGCCACGACGATCGTGGCCAACCGGATCGCGACCGCGATCTGGGTCAAGTTGTTCGACGAGGACCCGCCAGAGTGATGCAGGAACACGACGACCAAACGCACGAGAGCGACGCTCTCGGCGGCGAGGCGCTGCCCGTCGACCCCGAGGCGGTCGGCGATCCCGCGGCGGTGGGCGTGGACGCCGAGGGCGCTGCGCCGGGGACCGCGGAGGTCGAGGCGCCGGGCGCCGCGGGCGTGGCCCCGTACCCCGCCACCGAGCCGCTGGCGGGCGACCCCGCGGGCATCGCGGGCGAGACCGACGGCGGCTGGCAGCCGCCGGGCGAGCAGACGCCCGCGGCAGCCGACCAGCGCGGCGCAGAGCAGGCCGAGAGCCCGCCGTTCATCCCGATAGCGGGGGCGTTCGTAGGAGCTTTCGTGGCTGCCAAGCTGCTCGGCAAGCTCAGCGGAGGGGACGATTGATGAGCGAGAACGGCGTGACCCAGCCCGACACCGCGAGCAAGGACCTCGGCGACATCGTCGGGAACGTCAGCAAGCAGGCGAGCCTGCTCGTCTCCGAGGAGATCGCGCTGGCCAAGGCCGAGGTCTCGGAGAAGGCCTCGAAGCTCGGCAAGGGTGTGGCGGGCTTCGCGCTCGCCGGCTTCTTCGCGTTGATGATGCTGGTCTTCCTGCTGCACACGCTCGCCTGGGGCTTCTCGGACTGGCTCGGCGTGAAGACGTGGGTCGGCTACGGCATCACGACGGTCCTGCTGCTGGTCTTCACGGGCCTCGCGGCGCTGATCGGGCTGCGCCTGGTGAAGAAGGGCACGCCGCCCATGCCTGAGATGGCGATCGAGGAGGCCAAGAAGACACAGGCCGCCCTCAAGGAGGCGCGCAGCTGATGCCGCAGCCGCAGCGCACGCCCGCCGAGATCCGGATGTCGGTCGAGGAGACCCGCCGCGAGCTCGAGTTCTCGCTGAACGACCTCTCGGCCAAGGTCACCGAGATCACCGACTGGCGGTCGCAGCTCGTGAAGCACAAGCGCGAGCTGGTGATCGGCGCCGCGGTGGCGGGCTTCGTGGTGGGCGGCGGGATAGCCGCGTTCACGGGCTTCTTCAAGCGCGGCTAGCCGGCCACCGCGTACACCGCCCGCGCCCGCACGATCTCGCGGTCGTCGACGGTGAGCGAGCAGTCGGCGAACGCAAGCGTGCCGCCCACGCGCTCCACGCGCGAGCGCGACTCGATCCAGTCGCCGGGCTGGGCGGGCTTCAGGAAGTCGACGGTCAGCGACACGGTGGCGCGGTCCTTGTCGTCGCCTGCGTCGGCCTCGATCGCGCGGCCCAGCACGAAGTCCGCGAACGTCGAGAGCAGTCCGCCCTGGATCGTGCCGCGGTGGTTGGTGTGGCGCTCCTCGGCGCGCAGGCCGAAGCGCCGGCCGTCGGCGTCGTCGGCGCAGTGGATCGGCCCGACGTGCTCGAGGAACGGCCCCTGCTCGTCGTACGGGGCGAAGCCGTGCGGCGCGCCGGCCACCTAGGTCAGGAACCGCTCGGGGATCGAGCCCACGCCCAGGAGCCCGGGCCCGGTGTGGGCGCCGAGCACCGGTCCGATCTCGGAGCAGAAGACCGCGTCGCGGCCGAACACCTCGCGGCAGCGCTCGGCGAGCAGCTCGGCCTGGTCGGCCGCCTGGATGTGCTGGACCACCCAGCCGTTCGCGTCCACCGACTTACGCTGCCCGGCGTAGTCGACCATCCGCTCGAACATCCGGCGGCTGGTGCGCACGCGCTCGACCGGCGTGATCTCGTTCTCCAGGGACAGGATCGGCTTGATCCGCAGCGTCGACCCGATCCACGCACTCGCGGCGCCGATCCGGCCGCCGCGCTTGAGGAACTCGAGCGTGTCGAGCGCGAACCACATCTTCAGCGAGCCGCGGGCCTCGCGCGCGCGCTCCGCCACCCGCGCCCCGTCCGCGCCTGAGGCGGCGCAGCGGGCGGCCGCGAGCACCACCAGCCCCAGCCCACCCGCGGCCGTCTCGGAGTCGATCACCTGCACGCGCTCGCCGCCCTTGCCGTCGCGCTCGAGGGCCTCCTTCGCCTGCCGCGCCGACTCGGCCGTGCCGGACAGGCCGCCGGCGATGTGGATCGACACCACGTCGCGCCCCTCGGCGAGCAGCGCCTCGTAGACGGACGCGAAGTCCCCCACCGACGGCTGCGAGGTGGTCGGCAGAGCCTCGGCGCTGCGCAGCTCCTCGTAGAACGCCGCGTAGTCCGCGATGTCGGCTTCGCGCTCGGTGCGCTCGGCACCGAAGTTCACGTAGAGCGAGACCAGCCGGATGTCGTTCGCCGCGACGACCTCCGAGGGCAGGTACGCCGTTGTGTCGGAGACGACGGCGACGTTGGGCATCGGCGGCCACCCTACACGGGGCCGGAGTTCGTACACTCGCCGCCCATGCCCGAGTACGACACCCAGCAGGTGGAGGCCCGGCTCGACCAGCGCGCGCACGAGATCGAGCAGCGCCGCGAGGAGCTGAAGCGCACCGACGAGGGGCTCACCGACGAGCTCGCCGACTACGACCAGCACCCGGCGGACCAGGGCACGGAGACCTTCGAGCAGGAGCTCGACGAGACGACGCTGATCATCCTCGAGGAGGAGTCCAAGCGCGTCGAGGAGGCGCGCAAGGCGCTGGCCGAGGGCCGCTACGGCATCTGCGTCGACTGCGGCAAGGAGATCCCAGCAGGCCGTCTCGAGGCGATCCCCGAGACGATCCGCTGCGTCGAGGACCAGCGCACGTACGAAGCGCGCTTGCGCCAGCGCGGCGCCCCCGGCGCATCCCACTAGCGAGCGCGACGTGGGCAAGACCCTCGTCACCGGCGGCAACGGGTTCGTCGGGTCGGCGGTGGTGCGGCAGCTCGCCGCGCGCGGCGACGAGCTGCGGCTGACGCTGCGGCGCCGCTCGCGTCTCGAGGGGATCGCCGGCGTCGACTACCAGTCGGTCGAGTGCCACGTGCTCGACCGCCGCGCCGTGCGGCGGGCGATGAAGGGGGTCGACAGGGTCTTTCACCTCGCCGGGCTCGTCTCGATGCGCCCAGCCGACGAGGATCGGCTGTTCGAGGTCAACGTGGGCGGCACCCGCATCGTGCTCGAGGAGGCGCTGCGTGCCGGGGTCGAGCGGGTCGTGTACACCTCGAGCGTCGCGGCGATCGGCCCCGCCGAGCGCGGGCAGACGGCGGACGAGCGCCAGCTCTTCACCGCGGGCAGGCTCGGGATCGCGTACGTGAACTCCAAGCACGAGGCCGAGATCGAGGCGCTGCGCCTGGCCGC
>JBJMLK010000231.1:0-14460 GCA_045805345.1 Thermoleophilaceae bacterium
ATCGGCGCCCTTCGCGAGCTTCTCGAGCACGGTCTCGGCCCATACGAACTCGAGCGCCAAGAGCGACAGGCCGATCGGGATGACCACCACGGCCGGGCCGGGCAGCACGGTCATCGCGAGCCCGCCGAGCAGCACGACCACGCCGGCGGTGACCACGGCCGCGCGGTAGACGCGCGAGCGCTCCTTGTGCCGCTCGCGGCGCTCGGCGAGGCCCTCCACGAGCTGTTGGGCCTTGGTGGGCTTGGGGTCGTCAGACATCACGGATCAGCTTAGGAGGCGAGGCCTGGGCGGTTTAAGGCTCGCTATAGATGCTCTAAACCGCCCAGGCGTCCTCAAAAGCCGCTGTTTGCGGTTGCGCGATCACGAGCATCCGCGGACGACGAGTTGGCCTGAGCGGGCGGCGAACCGCGCGAGCAGCACACGCCTGGCGGGGTTGTAGCTCCACGTACGAGGCACCCGTCCACCGACCGTGACCGAGCACGGCCGCAGCCCGCCGATCAGCCCGGCCGCGAGGCGGTAGCTCATGCGGCGCCGCGAGTGCAGCCGGAGCGACCACCTACGCCGCGCGTGCGGGAACGCGATCAGCCGCCGCGCCGAGCGGCGGTCGGACAGGTGCACCAGGCCGCGCGCCTTCCCGTAGCCCGCGAGCGTGTCGACGTCCGGCGGCAGCAGCGTGATCGTCGCCCCGGCGCGCACGAACAGCGGCAGCTGCGCGAGCGGTGCCGGGACGGTGACCGTCCGCCCGCCGGCCAGCACGCGCGGCCGCGCCAGCCGCAGCGCGCCCGGCCGCGACCGGAACGCCGCCGAGCGCCAGAGGTCCACCCAGCGCCCGCGCGGCAGGTAGAGCTTGCGCCTCCGCGCGCCCGGCTCGAGCACGGGCGCCACCAGCAGGTCCGGGCCGAGCATGTACTCGTCGTCGCGGCGGGCGGCGCGCGCGTCGCCCGGGAACGCGAGCGCCAGGTGGCGCATGATCGGCATGCCGGTGCGCCCGTAGCGGGCGTCGGCCGCGCGCAGGTACGGATAGAGCTGGGTGCGCAGCTTCGCGTAGCGGCGCCACACCGGCAGCACCGCGGGATCGGAGATCTGCGGGCGGTCCTTCGGCGGCAGGTCGAACCCGTTCGCCTCGGTTCGCATAACCCCCGACGCCATCCCCACCTCGATCCAGCGCATCAGCAGCTCGGGCGTCAGCGCGTTGTGGCCGAGCGAGAAGAAGCCGCCGACGTCCGAGCCCCAGAGCGAGACGCCCGACAGCCCCATGGTGAGCCCCTGGTAGACGGCGGAGCGCAGGCCGTCGAAGCCCCAGCCGGTGGTCGGGTCGCCGCCCCACACGATCTGCGACCAGCGCGCGGCCCCCGTCCAGCCCGACCGGTTGAAGCGCGCCAGCGGCCGCGGCGCGATCTTCGCGTAGCGCCGCGCGCCGCGGTGGTAGAGCACGGGATAGCGGTTGTGCATGAGCGCGCCCGGCGTACCGTCGTGCGAGCGCGCGTCGGCGGGCGTGTACTCCCCGAAGTCCTCCATCCAGCCGTCGTAGCCGTCGCGCACTGCCTCGCCCAGCAGCCCGTTCCAGAAGGTCTGCGCGCGCGGGGCCGTGAAGTCCATCTGCCCGACGAAGAAGACCGTGCTGCCCGTGTACTTGTAGGTGTACGGCTGGCCGGCGGCGTTCTTCGTGACCACGTCCTCGTCCACGGCGCGGTCCCAGACCGGGTGGTAGTCCGTGCAGATCATCGGGTTGAAGTAGGTGGTCACGGCCAGGCCGGCGGAGTGGAACAGCGCGGTGCGCGCGCGCTCGGCTCCGCGCGCGCCCTGCTGCGCGCCGCACGGCAGGTAGTGGGTGTAGGTGTTGGCGACCGACGCCGGCGCGTCCGCCCTGCGCAGCCGCTCGATGCTCGCGCGGTCGTCGCCGGGCGGCTGGAACCAGGGACCGAGGTAGAACGGCGCGGCGGCCCGCGGCTGCCTGCCGACGGCCGCGCTCATGCGGCGCAGGACGCCGGCCGGCCGCGGCCCGGCGAACACCCGAAACGAGATCGCGGCGCCGTCGGCCTCGGCGCTCCACGCGCCGGGGCTGTCGCTGCCGAGGCGGAAGTCGCTGGTGGCGAACCCGTCGAGCAGGAAGCCGTAGCCGCGCGTGGACAGCAGCCACGGCATCGGGAAGTAGGTGGCGTCGTCGCGCGGGTGGAAGCCCGGCGGGGGCACGAAGCCGGCGATCGCCGGGCGCTCCTCGGGCTGGTAGGGGCCGTCGGACACGTAGCTCTCCACGGTGTTGCCGCGCTGGTTCACCGCGTTCGACCGCTCGCCGAAGCCGAGCTGGCGCTCCCCGCGCGGCGCCTGGAATGCGATGCCCATGCGGCTCACGCCGGCCGTCGAGGGACCGACCACCGCGGCGCTCACGCGGATGACGCCGGAGCCGGCGCGCTCGATCCGCACCCGCAGCCGCCGGAGCGGGTCGGTGGTGGCCAGCTCGGCGCGGTACGTGCCGCCGCCGGTGCTCTGGCTCACCACGCGTGTGGCGTGCCGCCACACGCCCGCGCTCACGAAGCCGAGGCTGCCGGTCGGGCCCGTGCCGGTCCCGCGCTCCTCGGACAGCGCCGGCCCGCGCGGCTGAACGAAGACGAGGTGCCACGGGTTGGCCCGGATCCTCGCCCGCACCGCTCCGCCGTCGACCGTCGCGGCCCGGGCGCTCGCGGGCGCGACCGCGAGGAGGGCGGCCAGCGCGATGGTTCGCCGCATCAGGGGATCATCGCGTGACCGCGCCGGCGATCGCGCCGCTCCGCCACCAGCGACGCTCCGATCCCGATCGCCAGGATCATCGCGATCCCGCCGATGCTCGCGGCGGGTCCGATGTGCACGGCGCCCTCGATCAGCAGCTTCACCCCGATCGCGCCGAGCAGCACGGCGATCGTCTCGTCGAGGTAGCGCAGCCGCGCCGACAGCGCCTCCGACAGGTCGAACAGCGACTTCAGGCCCAGCAGCGCGAACGCGTTGCCGAGGATGATCAGCACCGGGTCGCGCGTGATCGCGAACGCCGTCGGGATCGAGTCGACGGCGAAGATGATGTCGGCCACGATCGCGGCCGCCAGACACATCGCGGCCGGCGTGGCGCCGGGGTAGAGCCGGCGCGCCAGGCGGACGGCCGGCGTGCGCGAGGGGTCGACCTCCTCCTCGTCGTGCACGAACATCCGCCAGGCGAGCACGACCAGCAGTGCGCCGAACACGTAGAGCAGGAAGTCGAAGCGCTCGATCAGCGCCACCCCGCCGAGGATCGCGACGATCCGCAGCGCCAGCGCGCCGACGATCGCCCACGTGAGGATCCGCGCGCGCTCGCGGCCCTGAAGGCCGAAGTAGCCGAAGATCGCGACGAACACGAACACGTTGTCGAGCGACAGCGTCCGCTCGACCACGTATACGCCGAGGTACAGGCCGGCGTCCTCGGCGCCGCTCACGAGCCACACGCCCAGCGTCGCGCCGGCGCCCACGGCCAGCCAGACGAGCGACCAGATCACCGCCGAGCGCAGGCTCGGCGCAGCGTCCTCGCGCGGCTCGTCGCCGGGGCTACGGCTCAACGAGCCCCCTCCGGATCGCGTACCGCGTGAGCGCCACCCGGTCGCGCGCACCGAGCTTCTCGAGGATGTTCGAACGGTGGCGCTCCACCGTCTTCTCGCTGATCACCAGGAGCTCGGCGATCTCCTTCGACGTGTGGCTCTCGGCGATCAGCTTGAGCACCTCGTTCTCGCGCGGGGTGAGCGGATCGCGCGGTCCGTCGCCGTCCTCGGGGCCGCGCTCGAGGTAGTCGCGCACCAGCGCGCTCTCGGCCGCCGGGTAGAGGAACGGCTCCCCGCGCATGGCCGCGCGGCAGGCGCGCACGAGGTCGAGGTCGGCCACCGACTTCAGCACGTACCCGGACGCGCCGGCCTTCAGCGCCTCGTAGAGGTACTGCTCGCTCTCGTGCATCGTGAGGATCAGGACCTTCAGGTCTGGCTTGCGGCGCTTCAGCTCTCGGGTCGCCTGGAGGCCGGTCATCCGCGGCATCGTCACGTCGAGGATCGCCAGGTGGATCTCCGCGGCCGTGGCCTGCTCGAGGGCGTCGAGCCCGTCGCCCGCCTCCGCGACCACCTCGAGGTCCGGCTCCGCGTTCAGGAGCAGGCGCAGGCCGCCGCGGACCACCGCGTGGTCGTCCGCCAGCAGGATGCGCGTCTTCAGCGGTACCACGCGGCCTCGTCTCCCAGCGGCACCTCGAGCCGCACCTCCACACCGCCCTCGGGGCGGTTCGCCACGCGCAGGTCGGCGCCGACCATCACCGCGCGCTCGCGCATCCCGCGCAGTCCGCCGCCGTCGAAGGCGCCGGGCGGCAGCGAGCGTCCCGCGTCGAGCACGCTCAGCACGAGCCGGTCGCCCTCGTGGGCCAGCGTGAGCGACGCCTCGTCCACGCCGGCGTGGCGCACCACGTTCGTCAGCGCCTCCTGCGCGATCCGATAGATCACGAGCTCGACGTCCTCGGGCAGGTCGGGGATGTCGCCGTCAAGGCGCCGCGCGATGCGCAGCCCGGCGCGCTGGGTCAGCCGGTCGCACAGCGCCGCCAGCGCGCTGCCCAGTCCCAGCTCGTCGAGCGCCTCGGGCCGGAGCTCGCGCGCGATTCGCCGGACGTCCTCCAGGCTGGTGCGCACCGAGTCCTGCACCTCGGTGGCCTGGCGCGCCAGCTCGGGGGGCGCGCCCTTCCCGAGCTGGCTCAACTGGAGCAGGACGGCCGTGAGCGTCTGGCCTACCTCGTCGTGCAGCTCCTGCGCCACCCGCAGGCGCTCGCGCTCCTGGGCGCCCAGCGCCCGCCGCGCGCTGTGGCGGCGCTCGGCCTCGAGCCGTTCGAGCATGTCGTTGAAGACGGCAGCGAGCTGGCCCGCCTCGGAGCGGTCGCCGTCGAGCGGGACGCGCTGCCCGGGCCGCGTCGGGTCCGCCTCGCGGGCCAGTCGCGTGACGCGCTCGAGCGGGCGAAAGGCGCGCTTCAAGAGCAGCAGGTTGGCCACGGCGATCAGCAGGAGCGACGCCACCAGCACCAGCGCCTCGCTGGCGGCGAACGACCCGATCTTCCGCGGTGAGACCACCAGCAGCGTGACCACGCAGGCCACCACGAGCACCACGGCGTTGAGCGCGAGCACGCGCCAGAAGAGCGGGCTGTAGCGGGTGTCCGTCCTCAGCCCGCCTGACGTTACAGGCACGCCTGCACGAGCCGCCGCGCCCGCGTGCTCGCATGACGCTCGCGCCCGGTGAGGCGCCGCAGCATCGCCCAGCGGCGGGCGTCGAGCCTTCCCTCCGTCATGCCGAGCACGCGGGCTATCTCGGCCGGCGGCGTGCGGTGGACGAGCATTCCGAGGATCGGGACGTCGGCGGCGTCGAGCCGCTGCGCGCTCGAGCGCAGGGTGGAGGGGAGGAGCTTGGGGCGGACGCTGCGGCCACCGCCCACGAAGCGGATCGCGTCGCAGAGCTGCGCCGCCTCGGCGCCCTTGCCCACCACGCCGTCGGCGCCGGCCACCACCGCGGCCACGGTGAGCGAGGCGTCGGCGTGCGCGCTGTAGACGAGCACCGCCGGCGGATCCGGCAGCGCCTTGAGCTTCCGCGTCAGCGTGAGCCCGTCACCCGCCTCCAGCCGGTGGTCGACGACAGCGACGTCGGGCCTTCTGGCCCGCGCCTTGTCGAGCGCCTGGTCCGCGCTCGACGCACCGCCGATCGGCTGGAGGTCGGGCTCCCGGGCGAGTACTGCCTGGACCCCCGCCCGGACTGCGGCGTGGTCGTCCACGACGAGCACGCGCAGGGTGCGGGTATCCGGGATGGGGGCCCTCTCGGTCACAACCCCAAGCCTGGCGTCTGCGGGCCGCGGCGCCCATGGGGGTCAACCCCTATCTTCGCGGCGCGCGCGGCACGGCTGGGAAGGGGGGTGGAGACCGGGTCCGGCCCTTACCCCGCCCGATCAGACCCGGTCGACACGTCGGGCCGTTCGAGCGCCAGAGTGGGCTCGTCCGGCGGCTCCAGCCGTGCCGCGGGATCCGGCGGCGGCTTCTCGGACGGCCACGCCGGCGGGTCCTCCAGGTCCTCCTCCCCGGGCGGGGGCGGGAGCACCTTCGCCGGGCGGTAGGGATCGACCTCGCGCAGCGGCAGGGTCTCGTCGCGGTGGGCGGAGCGATCCGGCACCGGCTCCGTCCATTCGACCTCGTCGGGATCCTCGGACGCCGGTGCGCGCCGCCTGCGCCCAGGGGGGAGGTCGTCGGCGGGGTGCTTGGCGCGCTCGCGCAGCCCGGCCAGCACGAGGATCGCTGCACACACGAGCGCGAGCAGGTTCTGGCCCAGCGGCTTGTCGAACAGCCGGACCACGATCAGCACGCCGGCCCAGGCGCCGGCCGCCGCGATCACCAGGCCGTCGCCGAACGGCACGTGGAACTCGCGCCCCTGCGCGCGGCGGTAGAGCAGGAGCAGCACGGCGGCCGCGACCAGCACGATGGCGGCCTCGACGAACGAGAACGGCCCGAAGGTGCTGACGATCAACAGCAGCGCGCCGACGGCCGCGACGCGCTGCTCGAAGTTCAGGCGCCCCCAGGCGTCCCGCGCGCCCAGGCGCGGCTCGGCCGGGCGCTCGCGGCGGCGGCGGCGTCGCGGCCGGTCAGAGCGGGCGGCGTCCGCCATAGCCCGCGTCGACGTCGTGCCAGTACCCGATCTCGTCCTCGCCCTGCTCCCAGCACAGGAAGACCTCGCGGCCGTCGCGGACCGAGGGAAAGTCGACCAGGCCGCGGTCGAGGTCGCGGAGCACGACCTCCATCGCCTGCAGCTCGACCAGTGCGTTGCGCATCTCGAGGAACGCGTCGGAGACCACGCGCCCGGGCTCGCCGCCGCCGTTCGTCGGCCCCGCGTCCTGAAGCGCGGCGCGCGCCTCCTCGTCGTTCAGGCCCTCGCGCGCGGCGCGCAGGCGCTCGATCCGCTCCGTCACCCAGCCGAGCGCGGCGTTCGCCTGCTCGACCGTGTAGTGGCGCTCTCCCATCAGGCGGGGACGGCGGAGCGCATGCGGCGCTCGATCGTCCGCGCGTCGGCGTCCGACACGGTGCGCAGCTGGCCCTGGAAGGCGAGCGTCCAGTGCTCGGCGGGCCACTTCCTCACGTGCTCCAGCTCGCCGGCCAGCTCCTCCGCCGGCACGCGCTCCGCCTCGTCCAGCACAAGCTCGGGCTCGGTCTCGAAGCGCCACGGATACGGGTCGACCTTGCCCGGCTTGCCGGGCCACACCTTCGCCCGGTCCTCGAACATCTCGCCCGTCACCCGGACGATGGCCGCGAACTCCTTGACCTTCGTGAGGTAGAAGACGATGCGGTCGCCGGGCTCGATCTGCTCGGCCATCGCGCGCCGCTTCTCCTTCATCCCGATCAGCTTGAACCCGCGCTCGGCGGTGGCGGCGAAGTTCTCGGGTGAGCCGGTGAGGATCCAGGTCTTCATTCGATCGGGATGTCCTCCACCTGGGGCGTCAGCTCGGGCTTGTCGAGGCGCTCGAGGTACCAGTCGATCAGCGCGCGCAGCGTCAGCAGCAGCTCGCGCTGCAGCGCGTTGAACTGCTCCTGCAGCTCGTGGGGGATCGCGCGGCGGAGCGCCTCGACGACCTGGATCAGCGGCGTGAAGTCCGGGATCGGGCCGCGCTGGCCCGCGCCCGCGCCCGCACGCGCCCGCTCGCCGTTCTCGCGGACGAAGTCGTCCCAGCCGGGTGGCGCGTCAGTCCTCTGCTCGTCCATCCTCGCCCTTCTCGAACGTGACGCTCAGCGCGCCGTCCTCGAACTGCGCCGAGCGCGGCCGGTACGCGGCCAGCGACGGCGGCAGCACGATCGTGCGCTTCTGCCCGCCGACCCTCACCACCACCTCCAGGCCGATCTTCTTCAGGTCGATGTCGCCCTTCTCGGCGAACGGCAGCGGGAGCCTCAGCGTCGCGGTCCCGTTGTTCGACGACAGCTCCTGCGCCAGGTCCCGGTGCAGCATGGCCTCGGCGTCGTGCGCGGCGAAGACCTCGTCGGCCAGCCGGTCGAGCATCTCCCCGCCGGCCACCTCGCGGTCGAAGAACGGGGCGGTGAGGATCGGTACCGGCGCGAACGCGGAGCGCACGAGCTCCATCTGCTCCTGCTGGTTCGCGCGCCAGGCGGCGAAGTAGCCGCCTTCGACCTCCTCGGGAAACACCCGGTTCACCACCACCGCGTCGGTCAGGTAGCCGTAGAGGTTCAGGTACGTGTACGTCCGCATCGCCTCGCGGATGACCATCCGGTCGGGGTTCATGACGAGGCGGATCGACGTGGTCGCGCGGTCGCGGAGGATGCCGTTCATCGCCACCAGGTTCACCACCAGCCGCTCGACGTCGTCGAAGACGCGCTCGGTGGGCAGCGACACGTCGAGCAGCGTGCGCGCGAACGGCCGCGCCGCGGCCATCAGCCGCCGCTCGATCGGGAAGACGCGCTCGAGCCACCAGCTCGCCACGTCGGGAAACGAGAGCAGCCGCAGGGTCTCGCCCGTGGGGGCGCAGTCCACCACGATCGCGTCGAACTCGTCCGCCTCGTGGTGGCGCTTGATCTGGAGCAGCGAGAAGAGCTCGTCCATGCCGGGCGGCACGGTCAGCTCGTCCGCGGCGATCCGGTCGATCCCGCGCTCCACGAGCATCTCGCCCATCCAGTCCTGCACGGCCTCCCAGTGGCGCTCCATCTCCTCCTGGGCCTGGACCTCCTGCGCCCAGAGGTTGTCGCCGCACGCGGTCGGGGCGCTCCCCAGCTCGGCCTCCAGCGAGTCGGACAGGCTGTGCGCGGGATCGGTCGACAGCACGACGGTCCGCAGGCCGGCCTCCGCGCAGCGGCGCGCGGTCGCGGCGGCGACGCTCGTCTTGCCGACGCCGCCCTTGCCCGTGTAGAGGATGGTGCGTGGCGCCATGCCCGGATCACGATACCCTCACGGCGCGTGCCCCCTCGTCCCCGTGCATTCGCGCTCGCCGTCGCCGTACTGGCGCTCGTCGCCGGCCTGGTCGCGGGCTGCGGCGGCGGCAGCGAGGAGGACGCCAAGGCGCTGCTGAAGCGCGGCTTCAACGAGTCGATCAACAGCGCGAACGTCACGATCGACATCTCCGCCAAGGTCGACGGCGTTCCGCAGCTCACGCAGCCCGTCCGCGTGAAGCTCGGCGGCCCCTACCAGTCGAACGGGAAGGCGAAGCTGCCGAGCCTCAACTGGGACGTCAGCGTCTCCGGTGGCGGACAGACGTTCTCGGCCGGCCTTATCTCGACCGGCGACAAGGGCTTCGTCAACTTCCAGGGCACCAACTACCAGGTCAGCGACTCGACGATGTCGCAGCTGCAGCAGGCGGCCGCGCAGGGCGGCACCAGCGGCTCGAAGAGCCTGAAGCAGTTCGGCGTCGACCCGCTCAACTGGGTCACGGACGCAAGCGTGGAAGGCGAGTCCGACGTGGCCGGGGTGAAGACCAAGCACGTGACGACCGGCCTCGACGTCGAGAAGCTGTTCCAGGACCTCAACAAGGTCGTGGCGCGCGCGGGCGGGGCCGTAGGCCAGGCCAAGCCGACGCAGCTCACGCCCCAGGTGATCGACCAGATCAAGAAGGTCGTGAAGAACCCGAAGCTCGACGTCTACGTCGGCAAGGACGACGGCAAGATCCGCCGTTTCGCCCTGAGCCTCGACTTCGAGGTGCCGAAGGATTCGCAGCAGCAGGCGCGCGGCGTGAAGGGCGGCAACCTGTCGATCTCGGTCGAGTTCGCGAACGTGGGCCAGCCGCAGACGATCCAGGCGCCGGCCAACGCCAAGCCGATCTCGGAGCTGGGTAAGCAGCTGCGCGGGCTCGGCGGGGCGCTGGGCGCCACCGGCGGCATCGGCGGCACCAGCGGCGGCTCGTCGCCGGGCGCCACCGGCGGGGTGCCTGGCGGGACCCCGGGCGGCGTGCCGGGCAGCGCGGGCGGCGGCGGCAAGTCGCCCAGCTCGGAGCAGTTCCAGAAGTACGCGCAGTGCCTGAACAACGCCAAGCCGAGCGACACGGCGGCGTTGCAGAAGTGCTCTGAGCTGTTGAAGTAGCCCGCGGCGCCGCTACGCGGCGGCCGGCTCGAGGCCGAAGCCCGTGCGGTACAGCTCGTCCACGCGCGCCAGCTCGTCCGGCGTCAGGTCGGGGGCGTCGGCCGCCCCCGCGAACTCCTCGAGCTCGGCCATCGAGGTGATCGTCGGGATCACGCAGGCCATCCGCGGCTGCTGGAGGATGAAGCGCAGCGCGGCCTGGGCCATCGTCCGCTCGCCCTCGATCACGAGGAAGCGCAGCTGGTCGATCTTCTTCAGGCCGTCGACGAGCCACTGGCGCGGGCGGTGGCGGCGGTGGTCGGAGCCGGTGAAGGTCGTGTCGAGCGTGTACTTGTCCTCGAGCAGCCCGCTCGACGTCGGCACGCGCGCCATCACCGCGCCGCCGTGCTCCGCCGCCGCCGCAAGGAAGTCGCTGCCCGGCTCCTGCTCGAGCAGGTTGTAGACGGTCTGGAGGGCCGCGATGCCGCGCGTCTCGAAGGCGCGCAGGCCCTCGTCGCGCCAGCCGATCGCGGGCCCTAGCGCGACGCCGTACTCGCGCAGCTTGCCCTCGTCGCGCAGCGTGTCGAGCTCGGCGAACAGGTCGTCGCGCTCGATCGCGTCCATGCGCGGGTTGTGGAGCTGGTAGAGGTCCACGTGGTCGGTCCCGAGCCGGCGCAGGCTGGCCTCGAGCGCGGCGCGGACGTGCTCCGGCGACCAGTCCTGCGGCCGCTCGCCCTCCGAGTGCTGCTGGCGCTCGGAGTCGAGCACGTAACCGAACTTCGTGGAGATCTGAATCGAGTCGCGGTCGCCGGCCACGCGCGGGCGCAGGGCTCGGCCCACGATCTCCTCGTTGACGCCCTGGCCGTAGGCGTCGCCGGTGTCGAAGAACGTGATGCCCAGCTCGAGCGCCCGGCCGACCAGCCGCTCGGGGTCGTCGGTCTTCCCCCACCAGTCGGAGCCGAGAGCCCAGGTGCCGAAGGCGATCTCGGAGGTGTGGAGGTCGGTGTCGCCGAAGCGCCGCTGCCGCATCGGCCCAAGCTTACGCAAGGAAGAACACCACGCCGAGCGCGACGTACACCGCGATCAGCAGGGCGCCCTCGTTGCGGGTCGAGTGCCCGCCGTGGGTCACGAAGCGAGCGACCGTGGCTGCCACGAGCAGCGCGACCACCTCGTAGCCGTTGAAGACGAGCGCCATGTGGGCCGGACCGAAGGCCAGCGACATCAGCACGAGCACTGGCACCAGGAACATCGAGATCTGCACGCTCGAGCCGAGCGCGATGCCCAGCGACAGGTCCATCTTGTTCTTCATCGCGACCACGACCGCCACCCAGTGCTCGGCAGCGTTGCCGGCGATCCCGACCACGAAGACGGCGATGAAGAACTGCGAGAGCCCGACCGCCCGGGAGGCCTCCTCGATCGACCCGACGAGCACCTCGCTCATCACGCCCACGAGCACGCCCGCCAGGCCGAGCAGCAAGAGCGAGCGGCGCACGGACCAGACCTCGTCACCCTTCTCGAGCTCCTCCTCGTCGACGTCGAAGATCCCGCGCTTGTGGCGGATCGACGTGGTCAGGCGAATCACGTAGTAGCCGACCAGGCCCACGGAGACCACCAGCGACACCACGATCACGAAGCCGCCGTAGTGGTGGAGCTCCTCGCCGATCCGGGGCAGGCCGCCCTCCCCGAACGCCAGCTGCAGGAACGTGGGCGTGACCAGCGCCAGGCAGGTGAGAACGAGCAGCGTGGCGAGTCGCTCCGCCGGCTCGCGCCTGAAGGTCTGGCGGCCGTGGCGCCAGCCCCCGACCAGCATCGCGGCGCCGAGCACCAGCAGGCTGTTGCCGAGAACCGATCCGACGAGCGACGCCTTCACCACCTCCTGGAGCCCGTCGATCAGGGCGAAGAACGCGATGATCAGCTCCGGCGCGTTGCCGAAGGTCACGTTCACGAGGCTCCCGATGCCGGGCCCCGAGCGCGACGCCAGGTGCTCGGTGGCGTCGCTCATCAGGACCGCCGTCGGGATCAGTCCGAGTGCCGCGGTGAAGAAGATCGCCGTCGCGGAGGAGTCCGCGAGGTCGAGCGCGATCGCGATCGGGATGAAGACGCTCAGCGCGTACAGGCGATGCACGCGCGTGAGCCTACGGCCAGCGGGCGGCTAGTCGACTTCCTCGGCCGGCTGAGGTGCCTCGTCCAGCTCCTCGACGTCGTCCTCGAGCTCCTCGGCGTCGAGCGTCACGTCGCGCCCGTCGCCGCCCGCGTGCCTCGCTTGGAACGACTCGAGCAGCTCGTCGCGCTGCGCCTCGTCGACGGGCAGCTCGTCGGCGAGGAGCACCCAGTCGGCGCCCTCGAACTCCTCGAGGTTGAAGATCTCGGCGTCCATCGACGCGGAGTCGTCGACCACGACGAGCACCTCGGTCTGCGGGTTGAAGTAGGTCCCGGGCCGGACGATCAGCTCGTCCAGCTCGAAGCGGCGTTCGCTTGCCATCGAGGCGTATCTATACCCGAAATGCCTCGGTTCCACCGACTACGTCAGGTCGCGCAGCTGCCGCTCGACCTCGGCCTCGACGTCGAGCGGCTCCTTGCCCTGCCGAACGCGGCGCTCGTTGCGTGCGATCACGAGCTGTCGCACCTCGTCGCGGAGCTCGTCGTCGACGCCGGCGGCGGGCCGGGTGAGCGCGCCGATCTCCGCCTCGATGTCGAGCGGAGCCTCGCCGCGGGCCTCGCGCCGAGCCGACTTCGCCTCCACGAGCTGGCGGATCTCGGCGGCGGCCTCGGCCTGGAACTGGGCGCTCCCGGGCGCGGGCCCGCGCGGGCGGTCGGGCTCGTCGAGCGAGAACGCTCCCTTGCCGATCCGGTCGTACAGCCCGGACTGCCCCACGAGGCTGAGCATCGCCACCACGACACCCAGGCATCCGATGACGATCACCACGTACCCGAACGTCCCCACGCCTACAGTTTGGAGCATGTGGCGCCGACTGCGTCGCCGGACGATGGCCCCGTCGAAGCCGGCGATATATCCCGAGCAGCTCGGCCTGGTCTTGATCTGCCTCGGGGTGATCGGTTTGGGGCTCTACGTCGCCATCCGGCTGGTTGTCGGCTAGCCGGCCCACGGTTCGCGCTACCCTTACGGGCCTCGTTGACTGACCAATCAATCGGGCCCGGATAGGGCCCCCGCCGGGCCGCTCTGGGCGCGGCGCAGGACAAGGAGCATCAGTGGTCGATTTCACGCTTACCGACGAGCAGAAGGACCTGCGCGAGCTCGCGCACAGCTTCGCCGAGAAGGACATCCGCACCGTGGCCTGGGACTACGACAAGGATGGGACCTGGCCGGAGGACGTGATCAAGAAGGCTTGGGAGGTGGGGCTCATGAACACCCACATCCCCGAGGAGTACGGCGGCCCGGGGCTCGACTACCTCAGCGGCTGCATCATCGAGGAGGAGATGGGCTGGGGCTGCTCCGGCATCGGCACCTCGCTGATGTGCAACGGGCTGGCCACCGCGCCGATCGCCATCGGCGGCTCCGAGGAGACCAAGAAGAAGTACCTCGGGATGCTCACCGAGGAGCCCAAGCTCGCGTCGTTCTGCCTGACCGAGCCGGACGCCGGCTCCGACGTGTCGGGCATGCGCACCACCGCGACCAAGATGGGCGACGAGTACGTGATCAACGGCTCGAAGTGCTTCATCACCAACGGCGGCTACGCGGACTACTACACGGTCTACGCGAAGACCGACAAGGACGCGGGCCACAAGGGGATCAGCGCCTTCGTGGTCGACCGGGAGCTCGACGGCGTGACCGTCGACAAGAAGGAGGACAAGCTCGGCCAGCGCGCGTCCAACACCGCGACGATCTCGTTCAACGACGTCCGGATCCCCAAGGAGAACCTGCTCGGCGAGGAGAACCACGGGTTCAAGCTCGCGATGATGACCCTCGACCGCACGCGCCCCGGCGTGGCGGCCATGGCGGTCGGCATCGCGCGCGCCGCGTTCGAGTTCGCGACCGAGTACTCGAAGGAGCGCGTGCAGTTCGGCGTGCCGATCGCGATGCACCAGGCGATCCAGTTCATGATCGCCGACATGGCGACCAAGATCGAGGCGGCGCGGCTGCTCGTGTGGCAGTCGGGCGTGCTGCTCGACCAGGGCAAGCGCAACACGCTGGCGTCCTCGCACGCCAAGCGCTTCTCGGCCGACACCGCGATGGAGGTCACCACCGACGCCGTGCAGGTCTACGGCGGGTACGGCTTCATCAAGGAGTACCCGGTCGAGAAGCTGATGCGCGACGCGAAGATCATGCAGCTCTACGAGGGCACGTCGCAGATCCAGCGGCTCGTGATCGCACGCGAGGTGCTGCTGCCGCGGCGGGCGCAGGAGCCGGTGCCCGCGTAGGCGTAGGCTTCGCCGCAACAGGCGAGTGCTTGA
>JBJMLK010000232.1:0-13559 GCA_045805345.1 Thermoleophilaceae bacterium
ACAAAAATAACCTACACGACGAAAAAAACAACATCGTCGCCGTTGTTCCGATCCGGCAGAAGATCTCCGACGACCGCCTCGAGGAGATCGTGCAGCGCACGCGCGACGGCGGCGCCGAGGTCGTGAAGCTGCTGCAGAAGGGCTCGGCGTTCTACGCGCCGTCGGCGGCCGTCCTCGAGATGGTGGACTCGATCGTGTTCGACCAGAAGCGAGTGCTTCCGTGCGCGGCGCTGTGTCAGGGCGAGTACGGCCTCGACGGCCTGTTCGTGGGCGTGCCCGTGCGACTAGGTGCCGAGGGAGTGGAGGAGATCGTGGAGATCGACCTCGACGACGCGGAGCGCGGTGAGCTGGAGAAGTCGGCGGCGGCCGTTCAGGAGCTGGTGGAGGCGCTCAAGAACGTGTGAGTCCGGCGCTCACCCGCGCATGCGGATCAGGCGCGGGATGAGCGGCTCGGCGAATCGCAGCAGGTGCATCAGCGGCACGGTGAACACGGTCACCAGGACGCGCTGCACGGGCCCGCGCGCGAGGTGCGGGCCCAGCGCGGCCGCCACCGCCGCGAGGCCCGCCATCGGCCGAATGTGCGCCTTGATGTCGGTGACCTGCCCCGTGTCGTCGATCGTGATCAGCTCGACGCCGTCGACCTCCATCCCACGCACCCGCGCGTGGAAGCCGAGCGCCTGCACGGCGCCGCTGTCGGCCTCGAACGTGTACTCGAAGTCGAACGTCGCCAGGACCGCGGCCGTGAGGTCGCGAACAGCGCCGCGGCCCTCGAACGGCGGGCGGCCGAGGATCGGCGAGTGAAACGAGACGTCCGGGGCGCACGCCGCGGCGAACGCGTCGGGGTCGCGCCCCTCCATCGCCTCGCGCAGCCGCCCGCGGGTAGCGACGGGGTCGGCCAGCTGGAGCTCTGCGGTCATTCGGTGGACGTTAACCGCTGGGTCAGGGGAGGGCCGGCCCGCGCGGCGGCACCGGCGACGACTGCACTATCGAGCTCGTGGTCTGCCCGAACGGGGTGAAGGTGTCGATCAGCTCCTCGAGATGGTGCACGTCGCGCACGTGCGCCTTCACGAAGAAGCAGTCCTCGCCCGTGATCCGGTGGCACTCGACCACCTCCGGCGTCTCCCGCGCTAGCTGCGCGACGCGCGCGATCTGGCGCGGGCTCGGGCGGATGCGGATGATCGAGGTCAGCTCGTAGCCGAGCGCCGCCGGGTCGACGTCGGCGTGGTAGCCGGCGATCACACCCTCCGTCTGCAGGCGGCGCAGGCGCTCCCCGACGGCCGGCGGCGACAGCGCCACCCGGCGGCCGAGCGCGGCGAGCGAGATTCGCGCGTCCCCCTGGAGCTCGGCCAGAAGTCGCTCATCGACGGCATCCAGCCGCTGGAGCCTCTGGTTCGCAAGCACTGCGTCGAGAATACCTTCGATCTCCTCTGTACGCGCCGCCTGCACCGCGGAACACTGAACCCATGCGGCGGCGACCAGAGCTCTACTTCGCCGGCAGCGCGGTCTTCCACTACCTGGGACCCGCGTTCGCGGTGCTGCTGTTCGCGCGCGTGGACGTGCTCGGCGTGGCGTGGCTGCGCATCGCGTCGGCGGCGGTGATCTTCGCGGCCTGGCGCCGCCCGTGGGGCGCCCTGCGCGGTCCGGCGGGCCCGCTGATCCTGGCGTGGGGGACCGTGCTGGCGGTCATGAACTGCTGCTTCTACTCGGCGATCGACCGGCTCCCGCTGGCCACCGTCGCCACCGTGGAGTTCCTGCCGGTGATCGTGCTCGCCGCGATCGGGGCACGCACCTCGCGCAACCTCGCGGCGCTCGCGATCGCGGTGCCGGGCGTCTACCTGATCACCGGAGTCCGGCTCGAGGGCGAGCCGCTCGGCGTGGCGCTCGCCTTCGCCAACGCAGTCCTCTTCGCGGCCTACATCGTGCTGGCGCACCGGGTGGCACGGCATCCGGGCGTGGATGGCATCGACGGCCTGGCCGCGGCGATGCTGGTGGCCGCCGTGGTCGTCACCCCGATCGGCGGCTGGCAGGCGGCGCCGGTCGCGCTCGACCCGGTCGCGCTGCTGGCCGGCATCGGCGTCGGGGTGTCGTCGTCGGTGATCCCATATGTGTTCGACCAGCTCGCGATGGCGCAGCTCAGTCGCGGCACCTACGCCCTGATGGTCGCGCTGCTGCCGGCCACAGCCACGGTGATCGGGGTCGTGGTGCTGGGCCAGGTGCCGTCGCCCGCAGAGGCCCTCGGCGTGCTTCTGGTGATCGCGGGCGTGGCCCTGCACCGCGATCCAGAAGCCGCGACGCCCGCCGCGAGTGCGGCTGCCCGCACCAGCCTTGGTGCGGAGCACGCGTAGTCCCAGCGGACGACCGGCGATCGCACCGACCGCAGACGGGTGCGGTTGTCCGCACCCCGCTTATGCCTGTTAGCCCGCTTGGACGCCGGCCCCGCCGGCGCGAGGATGTGCCCATGATCGAGCAGACAGCCTCCACCGCCGAGACCGTCGCCACCGAGTGGTTCGTGGACCAGGTGGCGGCCGTGCTGAGCGACGACCGCGACGAGGGTCGCCGGCCCGTCCTGGCCGAGCGCACCGCGGGCGGCGGGAAGATGCCGCCGCTGCACACTCGCGACGAGGGCGAGGCCTACCGGGTCACGCAGGGCATCGTCACGTTCTTCGTCGGCGACGAGGCGTACTCCGCCGGTCCCGGCGACGTGGTGGTCGCGCCGCCCGAGGTCGAGCGGACCTTCCGCGTCGAGTCCGACCGCGCCACGTGGTTCGTGCTCACGCACGTTCGCTCGCTGGCCCGGTTCGAGGACTGGGGCCGTGCGGTGAGCGAGCCGGTAGGCGACGGCTGGCCGTCGCTCGAGGAGGCCGCGACGGTGGAGTCGATCGCGCGCATCAACGGCATCGAGCTGGTCGGCCCGCCGGGGACCCTGCCCGCTGCGTGAGCTAGGCGGCCGCCGCGCGCGCCGGCACCGTCTCGTCGACGAGCGACCAGACGACCTCCCGCAACTCGTCGCGCAGGTTCTCGTCGATCAGCGCGCCGGTGGCCTCGTCGAAGCGCTGCGGCGCGTGGCCGAGCGGCAGCTCGACGTCCACCACGCGCGCCCCGGTGGCGCCCAGGACCTTGCGCAGGTCGGCCTGGGCCCACACCGCGCCGAAGGCCCCTGTGCTCGCGCCCACGACCGCCACCGGCTTGTTGCGCAGCACGTTTGTGGCCAGCGGCCGCGACGCCCAGTCGATCGCGTTCTTGAGCTGGCCCGGGATCGACGAGTTGTACTCGGGCGTCGCGAACAGGATCGCGTCGGCGCCGGCGATCGCCGCGCGCAGTCGCGCGACGGCCGCCGGCGCCGGCTCGACGTCGTCGTCCTCGTCGTAGGGCGGGACCGCCTTGAGCTCCTCGTAGACGTCGAGCTCGACGTCGTCCGGGAGCAGCTCGCCGGCCGCGAGCAGCAGCTTGCGGTTGTACGAGCCGGGGCGGAGGCTGCCCGCTATCGCGAGGACGCGCATCGGGTTAGCCCTCGGCCTTCACGAGGTACAGCTCGGCGTTGATCTTGACCCGGTTCGCGAGCGACGGGTTGCCGTTCGGGAGCGGGTTGTTCCAGCTGATGCCGTACTCGGTCCGGTCGACCTCGGCCGCGAGGCGGAGCGCGTAGCGCACGCCGCCGAACGGGTCGTCGGCAGGCTCGGTGACGGTGCCCGTGGCCTTGACCGGCAGCGTCCGGTTCTTGATCGTCAGGTCGCCGTCGATCTCGACCGAGTCGCCGTCGCGGCGGATCTCCCTCGAGGCGAACGTGATCTCCGGCGCGCGCTCGGCGTCGAAGAAGTCCGGCGACTGCAGGTGCGCCGTGAGGTTCTCGTCCTGGACCTTGACGCCGGCTACCGGCGCCGTGCCCGTGAGCGTCTGCCCGTCCTCGGTCACCTCGACCTTGGCGTCGACCGGCGAGAACGTGCCGGTGAACGTCCCGACCATGTAGTCGACGGCGAAGCCGACGGTCGAATGGACCGGGTCGACGTTCCAGGTGCCGGTCGGAAGGGCGGTGTCTGTGGTGGTGGTCATTTTCGAAGCTCTCCTTGTTGCCGTGGCCGCCCCGCCGTGCGGGGCCTATACTTGACTCCGCAACGAAAGTTAGCAGCCAACATTGAGCCGTCAACTATCGACACGTCAACTTTCTGACACCCGACCCGGGGGGGCCTGCGCACCGGGAGACGGGCCCAGCAGCACGGCGCTCGACGCCTGGGCGCGGCTGCTGCGCGGGCACGCGGCGCTGCGCCGCTCGCTGAGCGCGGAGCTCCAGGAGGACCACGGCCTGAGCGTGACCGCGTACGAGGCGCTGCTCCTGCTGTCGCGAGCCGACGGCGAGCTCCTGCGACGCGTGGACCTGGCGGAGGGGCTCGGCCTGAGCGCGTCGGGCGTCACCCGCCTGCTGGACGGGCTCGAGCGCGACGGCCTGGTGGAGAAGCGCTCGTGCGAGAGCGACGCCCGCGTGACCTACGCGGTGCTCACCGACCCCGGGCGTCGCCGTCTCGCCGACTCGTCGCGCTCGCACATCGCGTCGATCGAGGCTGTGTTCGCCGAGCGGTTCGACGACGAGGAGCTGGCGGCGCTGGCGCGGTTGCTCGAGCGCCTGCCGGGGGCCGGCGGCGCGAGCGGGGCGGCGTGCTCCGCGGACGAGGCGTAGGCACCGAGGTCGCGTCCTGCCCTGGTCCCGGTTACCGGGACTAAGTCAGGACGGATCTGCGGATCCGTCCTGAGTCACCCTTTATTGCTTCCCTTCGACGAGGGCCTTGAGCCGCTTCAGGGTCTTGTCGGCCTCGCGCCCCGACGCCGCCTGCACGGCGCGGCCCGCGATCTTCCCGGCGAAGCCGCCCGGCAGCTCGTACTCGCTGAGGTAGGAGAAGTGCGTGGCGCCGTCGCCGTTCGCGCTCAGGCCGTAGACCGCTTTCGCCTTCGTGCCCATCGGCCCGCGGCCCTCCCAGACGATCCGTCGCGGCCGGTCGGCCTCGACGACGGTCCAGGACAGCCGGAAGCGCTGGCCCGCCACCTTCATCCGCTGCCGCAGCTTCGAGCCCGTCCGCAGGTCGCCCTCGGGGGCCTCCTCGAGCTCCTCCTGGATCGTCACCCACTCGCCCAGGCAGCTCGGGTCGGCCAGCACGTCGTACACCCGGTCGGGCGGCGCGGCGATCTCGATCTCGCGCTCCAACTTGGTCATCGCGCCGCGAGCGGTTCGGCGAGCTCCCAGTCGCGCAGCGCGTGCTCCACCGCCCTGACGAACGACCGCGGCCGCATCCCGAACAGCTCGCGCGCGCACTCGTCGCGCGGCAGGAGGTCGCTCTCGAGGCTCTGCATCAGCGGGCGCACGAGGTCGAGCGGCTGGGCGGTGATCGCGCTCACGACGGCACTCGCCGCCGGCGTCTGCGTCAAGCGGAGGCGCAGCGGCGGCCGGCCCACGCCCATCAGGTCCGCGATCCGCTCGATCATCTCGCCGTACGACAGCACGTCCGGCCCCACGACGTCGAGCGACCGGCCCGCCGCGCCGGGCACCTCGCCCGCACGCGCGAGGTACTCCACCGCGTCGCGCTCGTCGATCGGCTGCGTGCGGTTGGCCTGCCACGCGGGGAAGGGCAGCACGCGCAGCCGCTCGACCAGGCGGACGAGGATCCGGAACGAGGACGAGCGCGCGCCCACCACGATCGAGGCGCGGAACGCCACCGAGTCCGGCAGCGCGCGCAGCAGGATCTCCTCGACCTCCAGCCGCGACGCCAGGTGGGACGAGAGCGTCGTACCCGCCGGCGGCACGATCCCGCCGAGGTAGACCGCCCGCTCGACCCCGGCTGCCCGCGCGGCGCTGGCGAAGTTCCGCGCCGCCTTGCGGTCGCGGTCGCCGAACGAGCCGCCGTTCGCGCCGGCCGCGGTCTCCATCGAGTGGATCAGGTAGTAGGCGGTGGTCACGCCCTCGAGCGCCGCCGCCAGACCCTCGCCGCTGATCAAATCGACGCGAACAGGCTCGACCCCCGGCAGCTCGCCGAGCCGCGCCAGGTTGCGCACGGCCGCGCGCAGCGGACGCCCCTCGCTTCGCAGCCGCTCCACGAGCCGGCCGCCCACGTATCCTGTCGCGCCGGTCACGAGCTCCATGGGGCCGAGCTTATGATGGCCCGAGGGTGGCCGACCCGGTCAACGTGCGCGAGTACGAGCACCTCGCCGTCGAGGCGCTCGACCCTGGCGCCCTCAGCTACTTCACGGGCGGCGCGGGCGACGAGTGGACGCTGCGCCGCAACGAGGAGGCCTACCGCCGCCTCGTCCTGCGCCCGCGTGTGCTCGTGGACGTCGGCGCCGTGTCGCCCGCCATCGAGCTGCTCGGGCACACCCTGTCGATGCCCGTGGTCGTCGCGCCCACCGCGCTCCTGCGCGTGGCGCACCCCGACGGCGAGCCGGGCGTAGCACGGGCCGCCGCCGCGGCCGGCACGCTCTCCACGCTGTCCACCCTCGCCACGGCCGCGCCCGCCGAGGTGGCCGCCGCGGCGCCCGACGCGCCGCGCTGGTTCCAGCTCTAGGAGAGCATCAGGCTCGGCTGGACGATCCCCGCCGGCACCCACGTGCCGGCGTACGCCGCGATCGCGAAGGGCGGAAGCGAGGCGCCGACGCCGGCGGAGGTGATCGGCATGCTCGACCCGACGCTCACCTGGCGCGACCTCGAGCAGCTCGCCGAGGCGTCCCCGGTGCCCGTCCTCGTGAAGGGCGTGTTGACGCCCGAGGATGCCCGGCTCGCCGTGGAGCACGGCGCCGCGGGCGTGATCGTGTCGAACCACGGCGGCCGCCAGCTCGACGGTGTGGCGGCGACGATCGAGGCGCTGCCCGAGGTGGTGGACGCGGTGGGCGGCGCGACGCCGGTGCTCGTCGACGGCGGCGTTCGCCGCGGCACGGACGTGGTGAAGGCGCTGGCGCTCGGCGCGAGGGCGACGCTCGTCGGCCGGCCTGTGGTCTGGGCGCTGGCGGCACGCGGTGAGGAGGGCGTGCGTCACGTGCTCGCGCTGCTGCGCGAGGAGGTGCGGATCGCGCTGGCGCTCCTGGGCTGCCCGCGACCGGCCGACGTCACGCCGGAGCACGTCGCGGCCGTGCGCTGATACCCCGCAAACAGCGAGCGCGACACGACGTCCGGGGAGAAAAACCCCCATCTAGCGGGGACACGAAAAGGACCGGTTTTGCGACAACGCGCCTGGCGGGAGGCTCCCTTCCGTGGCAGGATGGCCGTGGCTCGCGACGGACTCGGCGGGCCGGCTCGCAGAAGTAACTCAGACTCCAGGGGGAGGGACAAGTTGGCGAAGGCCAAGGCGCCTGCATGCGATAACTGCTTCTTCGGGCAGAACCATCTCTGCGCGCTCAACCTGGGCAAGCCGTGTCCGACGTACCGGTCGGCCGAGCGCGGCCTCAAGCCCGAGCGTCAGCTCGCCTTCGTCTTCCGGACCGAGCGCACGCGCGCCGTGTACGCCTTTCCGCAGCCGCAGTAGCCCTTCCCGCCACCGCTGCGGAGGAATAGACTCGCGCCGCAATGCGGCTGACCATTCTGGGCAAGTCGCCGTCCTGGCAAGACGCCGGTGGGGCGTGCTCGGGTTACCTCATCGAGGAGGAGGGAACCGCCGTGGTCGTGGACTGCGGGAACGGCGTGTTCTCGAAGCTGCGCCGCTTCCGCGACTACACGCGCGTGGACGCGGTCGTGATCTCGCATCTGCACGCCGACCACTTCCTCGACCTCGTTCCGTACGCCTACGCGCTCACCTACGCGCCGCGCCAGCAACCGGTCCCCGTCGACCGCTGGCCGGGCACCGAGGAGCCGGCGCGCCCGCGGCTCATCGCGCCGCAGGGCGCCGTCGAGACGTTCCGCCGGGTGGTCGGCTCCTGGGGCAACGAGGACCTGATCGAGAACGCGTTCCGGATCGAGGAGTACGCGGCCGACGCGCGGCCGGCCGTCGGCCCGCTCGAGTTCAGCTTCCGCTCGGTGCCGCACTTCCTGGAGACGTTCGCGATCCGCGTCGAGTCGTCGGCGAGCGGCGGGTGCTTCGCCTTCGGCGCCGACAGCCGCCCGACCGTCGACCTCGTGGAGTTCGCGCAGGACGCCGACCTGCTGCTGATCGAGGCGACGCTCCCGCGACCGGAGCGCTCGGGCATGCGCGGGCACCTCACGCCGCGCGAGGCCGGCGAGCACGGCAGGGCCGCCGCCGCGCGCCGGCTCGTGCTCACCCACATCTCGGACGAGCTCGACGCCCTCTGGGCGCAGTCCGAGGCGCGGGACGCATTCGGGGGACCGGTCGAGATGGCGCGCGAGGGCGCCGTCTACAAGGTCTGAGGCGCGGCGCTGGGCGCGCTTCACGGGCGCGCGGCCGGGGTACCCTTGCGCCCCATGGCCTCGGAGCGCGACCTGTTCGCCAACTTCGACCGTATGCGGCGGGAGATCGACGAGCTGTTCGGGGACGTCTTCGACCGCGGCTCGCTCGGCGCCGGCCGGCGCCAGTTCTCGCCGCACGTCGACGTCTACTACTGCGGGCAGCCGCCGCGCGCGATCGTGAAGGTCGAGCTGGCGGGCGTCGACGTCGACGACGTCGGGCTCGAGATCCGCGGGCGCCAGCTCGTGATCGAGGGCGAGCGCCGCGCGCAGGAGTCGGAGGGCCGGCTCTACCAGCAGATCGAGATCCCGCACGGACCGTTCCGGCGCGTGGTCGAGCTCGGCGCCGACGTGGTGGCCGACGCGGCGCGCGCCTCCTACGACGACGGCATCCTGCGCGTGGAGATCCCGATCGCCGCGCCGGACGACGAGCGCCGCCAGGTGCCGATCCGCGGTCGCGAGCCGACCGAGGAGCGATGATCGAGATCGGCCAGCCGGACGCGGAGCCGCGTGCGGCACAGGCGCCCGAGCTGCCCTCGGGCCTGCCGGTGCTGCCGCTGCGCGAGACGGTCCCGTTCCCCGACACGCTGATCCCGCTCGCCGTCGGCCAGGAGCGCTCGGTCAAGCTCGTGAACGACGTGCTGGGTGGCGAGCGCATGCTCGCGATGGTGGCCTCGCGCGACCCGGAGAACGAGAACCCGGGCCCGGACGAGCTCCACGACGTGGGCGTGGCGGGCACCGTCGCGCGGATGCTGAAGGTGCCCGACGGGACGCTGCGGATCCTCGTGCAGGGCGGCCAGCGAGTCCGGCTCAAGGAGTTCGTCGCGCGCGAGCCCTACCTGGTCGCGAAGATCGAGGAGGAGCCCGACGTAGTCGAGGACACGCCGGAGATCGAGGCGCTCGCGCGCAACGTGCAGACCACGTTCGCGCAGATCGTTCAGCAGGTGCCGTACCTGCCCGAGGAGCTGCAGATCGCAGTCGCCAACGTCGACGACCCGGCGGAGCTCTCCTACATGATCGCCGGCGCCCTGCGGATAAAGACCGAGGAGCGCCAGGAGCTGCTCGAGGAGCGCCACCTGGCCCGCCGGCTGCGCCGGCTGTCGCAGATCCTCGCGCGCGAGACGGAGCTGATCTCGATCGGCTCGCGGATCCAGTCGCAGGTGCAGTCCGAGATGGACAAGGGCCAGCGCGAGTACTTCCTGCGCCAGCAGCTCAAGGCGATCCAGGAGGAGCTCGGCGAGACCGACGAGCAGGCCGCCGAGGCGAACGAGCTGCGCGAGCGCATCGAGGCGGCCGTGCTGCCCGAGGAGGTGCGCAAGCAGGCCGAGCGCGAGCTCCAGCGCTACGAGCGGCTGCCGCCGCAGTCGGCCGAGCACGGCGTGATCCGGACCTACCTCGAGTGGATCATCGAGCTGCCGTGGCAGACGTCGAGCGAGGACAAGCTCGACCTCCGCGCGGCGCGCAAGCAGCTCGACACGGACCACTACGACATCGAGAAGGTCAAGGACCGCATCCTCGAGTTCCTGGCCGTGCGCAAGCTCAACCCCGAGGCGCGGTCGGGGATCCTCTGCTTCGTCGGGCCCCCGGGGGTCGGCAAGACCTCGCTCGGACGCTCGGTCGCGGCGGCGATGGGGCGCGAGTTCGAGCGCATCTCGGTCGGCGGCGTGCGCGACGAGTCGGAGATCCGGGGTCACCGGCGCACGTACGTCGGCGCGATCCCCGGCACGATCGTCCGCGCGCTGCGCGACGCGGGCGTGAACAACCCCGTGCTGATGATCGACGAGATCGACAAGATGGGCGCGGACTTCCGCGGCGACCCGGCCAGCGCGATGCTCGAGGTCCTCGACCCCGAGCAGAACACGAGCTTCCGCGACCACTACCTCGACCTGCCGCTCGACCTCTCGAACGTCTTCTTCATCACCACGGCCAACCTGCTCGACCCGATCCCCGCGCCGCTGCGCGACCGGATGGAGGTGATCGCGCTCGCGGGCTACACCGAGGAGGAGAAGCTCGAGATCGCCAAGCGCTACCTGGTGCCGCGCCAGATCGAGCGCAACGGCCTGACGAAGGGGAAGATCGAGTTCACCGACGACGCGCTGCGCCTGATCGTGGACGGCTACACGCGCGAGGCGGGCGTGCGCAACCTCGAGCGTGAGATCGGCGCCGTGTGCCGCAAGGTGGCGCGCGAGTACGCCGAGGGGCGGCGGACGCGCAAGCGAACCGTGCGCGCCAAGCAGGTGGGCGAGTACCTCGGCAAGCGGCGCTTCCTCTCCGACGTCGGGCGCCGGACCGACCACCCGGGCGTCGCGACGGGTCTCGCGTGGACGCCGGTGGGCGGCGACGTGCTGTACGTGGAGGCCACCGCTTACCCGGGGGAGGGCCGGCTGCAGATCACCGGCCAGCTCGGCGACGTGATGAAGGAGTCGGCCGCCGCGGCGCTGTCGTGGGCGCGCGGGCACGCGTGGGACTGGGGCACCGACGTGCCCGAGGACTGGTTCCGCACCAACGACATCCACGTCCACGTGCCGGCGGGCGCGGTGCCGAAGGACGGACCGAGCGCGGGCGTGACGATGGTCACCGCGCTGGTGTCGCTCGTCACCGGGCGCCGCGTGCGCTCCGACACCGCGATGACCGGTGAGGTCACGCTCACCGGCCAGGTCCTGCCGATCGGCGGACTGAAGGAGAAGGCGCTCGCCGCGCAGCGCGCCGGGGTCACGCGGGTGATCGCCCCGCGGCTCAACGAGCCGGACCTCGACGAGTTCCCGGATCACCTCCTGGCCGACATCGAGTTCGTGTTCGCGGACGACGTGGAGCGGGTGCTGGACGAGGCGCTCGAGGGGCCGCGGCGCACGCGGCGGCGCCCCACGCCGGTGCGGGCGCCGGCACGCGAACGCGCGGCTGCGAAGTCGCGCTAGGCACGAAGACGCTCGCCTCCGGCCTGCATCACGTGAAGGCGATGGTCACCGCCAAGTTCAAGAAGAACGGCAAGACCAAGACGGTCACCCAAGGATCTGACGGCCGGTTTCGGGATCTGCTGAGGCGGCGGCGCTGTTCCGCACAGCCCGCTCCGGGTATGTTTCCTCGCAAGGAGCGTCCGAGGAGAGCCATGGCATCGAAGAAGAAGACGGCTGCGAAGGCCGGAGCGGGTGCGGTAGGCGCCGCGAAGGCGGCGCGGTCCAATCCCTACGTGCAGCAGCTGGTCGAGGACGACCAACTGCGCGACAACCTGCGTACGGCCTACGAGTCGGCGCGCAAGGCGTACGAGCGCATGTCGAACGGGAAGGGCCCCGTAAAGGCCATCACCGACGACAAGAAGACGCAGAAGGAGCTGAAGGAGGCCGCATCCTCGCTGCGCGAGGCGGCCGACACCCTGCGCGGCGCGAAGAAGAAGAAGAAGCGCCGCGGCGGGAGGGTCCTCCTCCTCGTCGTGGGCGTCGGCGCGGCGCTCGCCCTCTCCGAGGGTCTGCGCAAGAAGGTGCTCGACGCGCTGTTCGGTGCGGAGGAGGAGTTCGAGTACAGCTCGACGACCACCTCGTCCGGATCCTCGGCGCAACCGGCGGGCGCGACCACCTAGCGCCGCCGAATCGCTTTCGAGAAGGGGCGCCGAAAGGCGCCCTTTTTCGTGGGCAAACCCTCGACCACCCTCAACGGGGTCTGACCCCCCTCAGGCTGGTTGAGGGTTTCTCTGGCTGGCCGGCCAGCTAGACTGCGGCGCGTGGAAGCTGCCCAGGCCGCTCGCTCCGAGCGCCGCCTCGACTCCGACAAGGCCAGGCGGATCGTGGCCGCGATGCGCTCGAGCGTGGCCCGCCGCGGCGCCGCCGGGTCGACCTTCGACCACGTGGCGCAGGAGGCCGGGGTCTCGCGCGGGCTGCTGCACTACTACTTCGGCTCGAAGGAGCGCCTGCTCGTGGAGGTCGTCCGCCACGACGCCGAGATCCGCGTCACCGCGATCGAGGAGCGCCTGCGCGGCGCGCGCTCGCTCGACGCGATCGTGCAGGCGCTCGTCTGGGGCCTCGAGCAGTTCGTGGCCGAGGACGCCGGCAGTCACGCCGTGATCCACGAGCTCCTCAGCGCCGCGCGCCGCAACGACGAGATCCGGGACGAGCTGGCCGCGCTGTATCGCCGCGTGCGCGCCGAGGTCGGCGAGATCCTCGTGGAGAAGGAGCGCGAGGGCATCGTGACCCTGCGCACCGACGCCGAGTCCGTGGTCGCGATCTTCCTCGCGCTGGCCGACGGCCTCGAGGTGCAGTTCACCACGGACGCGGACTGGCCCACGGCCGGCGCGCTCGACGCCGCCGTATCGGTGGCTCGGTTCCTGCTCGGCGAGTGACCGTGAGCCACCTCACACCTGGACCGTCGCGCGCGCGGGATAAGTAACGGCCTTCCGATGCAGCGCGCGATGGACAGCCTGTCCGGCCTGGTCGAGCGCCGGCGGTGGGTGGTCGTCGGGATCTGGCTCGCCGCGCTGATCGCCGCCGTGCCCTTCTCGCTCAAGCAGACCGACCACCTGACGAGCGGCGGCTTCACCGTGCCGGGCTCCGGATCGGACCACGCGGACAGGGCGCTCGGCGGCTTCGACGGCGTGCAGCGCAACCAGCTCGCCGCGGTGCTCGCGATCGGGCCGAAGGCGACGGACGCGGACGTGCAGGCGGCACTCGAGCGGGTCCACCGGGCGGTCGGCCGGGTCGACAACGTGGAGCTGGCGCCCGGGGCAGGGTCGCCGCCGGTGAAGCGGAGTGGCGCGGGACGCGTGGCGCTCGTGCCGCTGCGGCTCCACGGCGGCACGGACCAGGCGGCCGACGCCGCCAGCGACCTGCGCCGCGAGTTGGGCGTGGGCGACGGCGCCCGCCACGGCGTGGAGCCGCATCTGGTGGGCCAGCAGGCGCTCTGGGCGGGGATGCAGGACCTGAGCAAGCACGACCTCGCGAGCGCCGAACGAGCGGGCTTCCCGATCGTCCTGGTGATCCTGCTCGCCGTCTTCGGCTCGCTCGCCGCCGCGGCACTGCCGCTCGCGCTCGGCTTCGCCAGCGTCACGCTCACCGGCGCCGCGATCTGGGGCCTCTCGCAGGCGACCGAGATGTCGGTCTTCGTGACCAACGTGGCCTCGATGATCGGGATCGGCGTGGCCGTCGACTACTCGCTGTTCGTGCTCGCGCGCTACCGCGAGGAGATCCACGGCGGAGCCACT
>JBJMLK010000233.1:0-7619 GCA_045805345.1 Thermoleophilaceae bacterium
AACCGCAGCGACCCGGCCGAGATGATCCGGCGCGCGGCGAAGAAGGTCTCGATTCACGGCAACGAGGCCGACCTCACCTTCACGGGCGTCGAGAACCAGGCGCCGCTGGTCTTTCGGCGCGTGGGCGACAGCTGGAAGCTCGCGGAGAGCCTGCTGCATCTCAAGAAGTCGCAGTAGCCGGGCGGCTCAGCGGCGGCGGAAGGCCGCCGCCCGCAGGCGCGCGACCGTGACGAGCGTGCTCGACCCGCCGGCGCCCGACGCCGTCCGCCTGATCCGCACGCGGATCGATCCGCGCCGCGCGATCGCCTCGCGGAGCGCCGCGCGAACCGGGATCTCGATCGTCGTGCGCGCGCCCTCCGCGATCGCGAACGCCGCCGTTCCCAGGCGCCGCACGCGCTCAGGCCCACCGGCGCGGAGCGCGACGGCGCGCGCGGTCTCGACCGTCAGCCGGCCCGTGACCGCGAACGGGTTGGGGTTCGCAAGGACGACGGCGATCGAGCCGTCGCGGCGACCGGCCAGCCGGCCCGACGCCACCTCGACGGGACGCGTCCTCGGAATCAGGGTCGTGACGGCGCCGGGCTGCGACGCAGCCGGCTCGGCGTGGCCGACCGCGTCGTAGGCCACGGTGTAGAACGAGTAGTCGCCCGGCCCCTCGCCGGCCTGGTAGGCCAGGCTGCCCTCCGCGGCGGACGCGCTGCCCGCCATCGAGTAGGCCGAGTCGCGCGGGCCCTTCGCATACAGCTCCACGCGCTCCACTCCGGCACCCGAATCGGTGGCCGTGTAGCTCACCGAGATCGCGGGCGAGACGGTGCTGCCCGGCGCGTCCACGCGCGACGCCGGCGCCTCTGTGTCGACCCGCGCGGGCGCCGAGGTGCGCACCGGCTCGGCGTTGCCGGCGGCGTCGGTCGAGAAGTACCTGATGCGCTCGCCGTCGCCCAGGGTCGGCTTCGCGCTCGGGTCGTAGACGGGCGACGAGGCGCTCGGCGCCGGCGGGTCGGCGCCCGTCGTGTAGTGCGTCGCGGCGAGGCCCGAGCTGCCCGGGTCGGAGGCCGTGAGCGTGACCTCGACCGGCTGGTCGCGCCAGGCGTCGGGTACGTCGTCGGTGGTCACCGGAGGGTCGCCGTCGACCCTGGCGGGCGCCGAGGTCCGCACCGGCTCGGAGTTGCCGGCTCGGTCCACCGAGAAGTAGCGGATCCGCTCGCCGTCGTGCAGCGTCGGCCTCGGATCGGCGTCGTAGACGGCGGAAGCGGTGGTCGGCGCGGGCGGGTCGACGCCCGTCGTGTAGTAGGTCGCGGCCACACCCGAGCCGCCGCTGTCGCGAGCGTCGAGAGAGACGGCCACGGGTTGCGTGCTCCAGCCGGACGGGACGTCGTCGGCGGTGGCAGGCGCGGCACCGTCCACGTGTGCGGGCTGCGAGCTGTGCGCGGCCTCGACGTTGCCGGCGTGGTCGACCGAGAAGTAGCGGATCCGCTCGCCGTCGCCCAGCGTCGGCTTGGCGCCGGGGTCGTAGACGGCCGAGGACGTGGTGGGAGCCGCCGGGTCGGTCCCGGTGGCGTAGTAGGTCCGGTACGCGCCCGAGCCGCCGCCGTCGCGCGCGGCGAGCGTGACCGGCACGCGCTGCCGGCTGTACGCGGCCGGCACGTCGTCGGCGGTGACCGGCGCGAGCATGTCGATCGCCTCGCGGCGCACCATGAAGTCGCTCGACTTCGCGGCGATGTCGTCGCGGTTCTCTATCGCGAACGGCGGCGGATGGCCGCCCTTCGGATAGGAGAAGAAGTCGCAGACGTTCCCCATCAGCCGCGTCTGCTGGCAGGTCGACCGCCCCTCGGCATAGGGGATGGTCGTGTCGTCCTCGGCGTGGAACATCGCGATCGGCGGGTCGCCCGGCGTGATCGTGTCTGGGTGCTCGGAGGTGCCGGAGATCGACAGCCCGGCGGCGACGTTCGACGGGTAGCCGGGGTTGCCGCTCGTACCGGGGTCCTCGGGCGCGAACGCCGTCGACAGCGCCATGACCGCCCCGGACGAGCTGCCGATCACGGCGATCCGGTTCGGGTCGATCCGCAGCTCGGCCGCGTGCGCCTTGAACCAGCGGACGGACGCCTGCATGTCGTCGGTGGCGTCCTGCTCCGAGCCGTCGAGCCGGTAGTCGATCGAGGCGGACACGAACCCGCGCATCGCGAAGTTCTCCGCGTACGGCGCGTCGTGGCCGCTCTCCTTGTTGCCCTTCGTGAACGCGCCGCCGTGCGCGTAGATGAGCACCGGCCGCGCGTCCGCGACGTCGCCGGCCGGCTGGTAGAGGTCGAGCGTGAGCGGCACGTCGGTGCCGTCGACCGGCGCATGGCCGTAGACGACGTTGTGCTGGAGCGTCCAGTCGCGGAAGGTGAAGTTGGTGAAGCGGGCGCCGGCAGCCGCGGGCGCGGCCATGCAAACGATGACCGCGAGCGCACCTATCGGGATGATCCGCCGCACTGAGCCCCCTGCCGATGTCGATCCGCTCCCACCCCTCCCGCGGGGTAGTCGCCGGCGACCGATGCTGTCAGACGGCGTCCGGAGCCGCGCCGGTTGTGGCTACGCGCCAGTCCGCCGCCAGGTGCGCAGGTAGCCCTCGGCCGAGTGGAACAGCAGGCCCAGCGCCGCGCGGCCTCGCTTCTGCCGCTCGACGAGCGCGAGCAGGTCGGGCATCAGGCCGTAGTGCGCCACGCCGTCACGGTTGATGTCGAAGCTGCGCTGTCCGGTCACCTGGTGTCCGCACCAGAGGTTGCCCTTGAACGACTTGAACGGGTACTTCAGCGGGCGCGTCCTTGCGTCCGCTGCGGGTGGCGGCAGGGCGTTGAAGCCGCCGGTGTCGCTGCCGAGCCCGACCGCGACCGGCCTCGACCCGGTCGCATAGCGGCGGAACGACAGGATCGTCTTCGGCAGCGTGGCCGCGGCGTCCACGCGCGCCGCCGCAAAGCCGCCCACTGCGTAGAGCCGCTTCAGCTCGTCGGGCGTCCATAGGCCGCCGGTGTTCGTGTGGCTCGACACCAGCGGGTAGTGCCGCTGCTCGGCGATCGCGAGGATCCGCTGGCGTGCCCACTCGCTCATGTGGTCCACCTCGATCAGCATGTGGCGGTCCATCATCCGGCGCACCGCGTACTCGCCGAGCTGGGTCAGGCCGCGGACGTTGCACTGACGCCCGGCGCCCGGCGTCACCTCCTCGCCCTGCTGCGGGTGCGGGCACGGCCCCGCGACGAACGGCATCCCGGTCTGGCGCGTCTGGAGCGCGGCGATGAACTGGCCCTTGTCGCCGCCCTCGAGCGCGGCCCCGGTGAGCCCGTTGTCCACCCAGTGCGCCACGAACACGCTGCGGATGCCGATCCGCCGGTAGAGCTGGATGCCGCGGTCGATGTCCGCGCGATCGCACTGCGGCTGGCCCAGGCGCTCGCTGCAGCCGAATGGGTTCGACGACTCGACGCCCATCAGCACCGCGAGCTTGCCGCGCTCGATGGCCCGGCGGGCCGCGGCCGGCGAGTAGACGAGCCGAAACCAGCCGCGGCCGGGACCGCCCGCCTGCGCGTCCACGTAGTCGCGCAGCTCCCGCAGGCGGCGCGCCTCGAGCGCGAGCGTCGCGGTCTCGTCGCACGAGTGAGAGCGAAGCGGCTCGGTCTCGCAGAGCGGCTGGTCCTCCACGAGCTGCGCGGTCACGAGGCGCATCCCGCCCTTCCAGGCGCGCTGGAGCCAGCGGTAGTAGACCTGCTGGTGGGTGTAGGTGTCGTACGTCGGCCAGCCCGTGAACGTCGGCCAGCCGTGAGTGTCGTGCGTGCCGAACGGGCTGCCCGAGCGCAGGAGGTTGCCGGTGATGTCGAGGCTGCCGTCGCTGCCGTGGTAGTCGGCGTCGTGCCCGAGCGCCTCCGCGATCCCGAAGCGGTGAAAGTTGCGCCCGTAGATCACGCGGCCGCCCGCGCGCAGGTCGGCGGTCACGTGCAGATGAGGGTCGGCGTAGCCGAGCAGGCTGCCGCGGAAGCCGCGGCCGCGGATGCCGACCACAGCCTCGGGGAAGCCGTTGCAGCCGCGGGCGCGCACGAACGCGAACCGAGTCGCCACGCCCGAGGTCACGAGCGCGTGCGTCCCGGGGGCGATCGCCAGCCTGCGGCCGCTGGAGGTCGAGCGCAGCGTGCCGCCGGCCACCCGCCACTCGGCGGCCGCCCCGGGAGCGGCGCTGCGCTCCACCCTCCCGCCGGCCCCGACCGCGAGCAGCCTGCGCCCGCGGTCGTAGAGCATGTAGCGACCGAAGGCGGTCGGCTTCAGGTGGAAGTGCGCCGCGTGGCGCTTCCTCGTCGCGGTCGCGCGGTAACCATCGCCGGCGCCCGCCACTAAGCGACCGCCCGACGCCATCGTGAAGCAGTGGTTGGCCAGTCGCGGGACGGCGCCGGCCGGCGCGGCGACGGCGAGCGCGCCCGCCGCGACTGCGGCGGCGCAGGCGGCGACCCGGCGCGCGGACACGGATCGCAGGATACGCCCACCGCTGATACCGGATCGCGGCTCCGGGTAACCGATCAGGTGAACCCCACAACAGGAGGAGAGACGATGGAGGCAGGGACACAGGAGACCGGCCAGGTAACCGGCACCAAGGACAAGGACTACAACGTCATCTGGTTCACCGAGCAGTGCCTGAGCAACGCGCTCCGGCTCGAGCAGTACATCCAGGACGCCGAGCGCGACGGTGACAACGAGCTCGCTGACTTCTTCCGCCGCGCCCAGGGCGCCAGCCGCAAGGGCGGCGAGGAGGGCAAGCAGATGCTGGCCAAGCGGCTGGCGGGCTAGACCCACCGCGTGCCCAAGTCGATCTGGAACGGGACCGTCACGTTCGGAGTCGTGGCGGTCCCGGTCAAGCTGTACAGCGCGACGGAGTCCAAGACCGTCCACTTCCACGAGCTCCACCGCCGCGACGAGGCGCGGGTCGAGCACCGCCGCTTCTGCTCGAAGGAGGACAAGGAGGTCGACTACGACGAGGTCGTGAAGGGCTACGAGGTGTCCGAAGGCGAGTACGTCGTGCTGACCAAGGAGGAGGTGGCGGCGGCCGACCCGAGCCGCGGCAAGGTGATCGAGATCGAGGACTTCGTGGCGGGCGAGGAGATCGACCCGGTCTACTACGACCGCACCTACTACGTGGGCACGCAGAAGGACGGCGAGGCCGCCTACCGCCTGCTGCACGCGGCGCTCGGCAAGACCGAGCGCGTGGGCATCGGACGCTTCGTGTTCCACAACAAGGAGCAGCTCGTGGCGCTGCGCCCGCTCGACGGCGTGCTGGCGCTCCACACGATGCGCTTCCACGACGAGGTGGTGTCGGGCAAGGACGTGGAGGTGCCGAGCCCGCAGAAGAAGCCGTCGAAGCGCGAGGTGGACATGGCGGGCACGCTCGTGTCGTCGCTCGAGGCGCGGTTCAAGCCGGAGAAGTACGAGGACACCTACCGCGCCAGCGTCGAGAAGCTGATAGCGAGGAAGGCGAAGGGCGAGGAGATCGAGCTGCCCGACGACCACCCGCCGGACATGCACCCCGACATGCTGATGGCCGCGCTCGAGGCGAGCCTCGGCAAGAAGGCGGCCTGACGTGGCGCGCTCGATCTGGACCGGCTCGATCAGCTTCGGGCTCGTGAACGTGCCGGTCTCGCTCGTCAGCGCGGTGCGCGACCAGGGCGTGCACTTCCGCCAGCTCCACGAGAAGGACGGCGCGCCGATCGACACGCGCCGGTTCTGCGCCGAGGAGGACGTCGAGGTGCCGTGGGAGGAGGTCGTCTCGGGCTACGAGGTGAAGAAGGGCAAGTGGGTGACGCTTACCGACGAGGAGCTGGCCGCAGCCGAGCCGCGCAAGACGAAGACGATCGACATCGAGGAGTTCGTGGACCTGGGCGAGGTCGACCCCGTCTACTTCGACCACCCCTACTTCCTGGTGCCGCCCGAGAGCGAGGGCGCGGCGCGTGCCTATCGGCTGCTGGTCGAGGTGATGGACCGCACCGACAAGGTCGCGCTCGGGCGCTTCGTGCTGCGCACGAAGGAGTACCTGGTGGCGGTGCGCGTGCTCGACGGCGCGCTCGCGCTCACCACGATGCTGTTCCACGACGAGGTGCGGCCGGCGAAGGGCATCGGCCCCGGCAGCGCGAAGTCGACGGCGCCGGCCAAGAAGGAGGTCGACGCCGCCACCTCGGTGATCGACGCGATGACGCGAAAGTGGGACCCGTCGCGCTACGACGATCGTCACCGGGGGCGGCTGCAGAAGATCATCCGCGACAAGAAGAAGGGGCGGAAGATCAAGATCGACGAACCGCAGGACGCGCCGGAGTCGGTTCCCGACCTGATGACGGCGCTCGAGGAGAGCCTGGCGCGCGCGAAGAAGCGCGGCGGCGCGGGGTCGCGGAAGCGCGCTGAGTCGGCCGCCTAGTTCACTGCGGTTTCGCATCGGGTACTTCGGAGGCGTACCCCGACGCAAGGAGGAGAGATGTCCACCGGAGCGATTGTCGCGATCGCAGTGGGCGCGGTTGCCCTCATCGCGCTGTTCGTGCTCCTGAGCATGGTTGCGCGCAGGCGGCGCCTGGAAGGTCGCCGCGAGCAGGCGACCGAGCTGCGCCAGGAGGCGCAGTCCCGCGGGCTGCGGGCCACGCGCGAGCGCGCGGCGGCCGACGAGCAGTCGGCCCGCGCCAAGCAGGCTCAGGCCGAGGCCGAGGAGAAGGCCGCGGCGGCGCGGCGCGAGAGCGCAGCGGCGGAGGAGCGAGCGCAGGTTGCCGACCGCGAGCGCAACTTCGCGCGCGAGAAGCACAGCGAGGCGCAGTCCGTCGACCCCGACGTCGACGACGACGCGGGCGACGACGACGGATCCACGCGTGCGTCGCGCAACGGCCGGGAGACGCACGAGCGGACGAGGTCGTAGCTGGCGGCGAGCGGGGGCGATGGGTAGCGCCCCCGCCTCGCCGAATCAGCCGAACGTCCAAAACACCGTGCTATAGCACCGGTAACTGGACGTTCGACCTCGAGCTCAGCGGTAACCAGCCGGGCGTGGAGCTCAGCCGGGCGGCGCCTCCACCGGCAGCCCGGCCCTCCGCCACGCCTGGAAGCCGCCCTCGAGGTCGGTCGCGTCGAGGCCCAGGTCCTGCAGCGTGGCCGCCACGAGGCTCGACTGGTAGCCCTCGTTGCACATCACGATCACCTGACGGCCGGGGTCGGAGACGACCGGGTCGCGCCAGTCCGATGCCGGGTCGGCGCGCCACTCGAGCACGTTGCGGTGCACGAAGTGCGCGCCGGGCACCACGCCGTCGCGCGCGCGCTGCGACTCGGCGCGGATGTCGACGATCACCGCGCCGTCCTCGACCGCCTGCCGCGCGGCGGCGGGGTCGACCCGGCGCAGCCGCTCGCGCGCGGCGGCCAGCAGCTCTTCGATCGTCTTTGGCGACATGGCGCACGTCATTGTGGCGGCCTCCCGCGATAGCGTGCGCTCCGATGGCGACCGCGACCACCGAGGCGACAGCGGCGACGCGCTCGAAGGCTGCGCTCCGCGCGCGCCCGCGCGCACTCAAGCTCGCCGCGGGTGACCCCGAGCGCGTGGCCGACGGCGTCTGGCTCGTGCGCGGCGGCTTGACGCGGACGAT
>JBJMLK010000234.1:0-5677 GCA_045805345.1 Thermoleophilaceae bacterium
GAACTGCTCGGCGCGGCCCGGCACGACGTCGATGTGCCCATGGAACACGACGGTGCGCCCCTCGTCGGGGCCGACCGTGGCAGCGAGGACCGGCAGGTCGTGGAGAGCGCCGTCCTTGACCTCGATCTCGTGCGATTCGAGCCAGCCCTTCACGAACCCGGCCGCCGCCTTGATCCCGTCGAGCGTCGAGGTGTCGTAGGTGATCAGGCGCTCGGCGAGCGCGCGTTCCTGCATGGAGCCGCAGGATAACGGCGGGTGGGGCCGCCAAATGGGCGTTCCGGCCCGTCTGGCGTCGATACTCTCGCCGCTTGATTCGCGCTTCGATCCGGTCGCTGCGGCAGGCCAGCCTCGGAGAGGTGGTGCGTTCGGACACCGGCCGGGCGGCCGGCATGGCCGGCGCCGTGATGGTCGGCAACGTCCTGGCGCTCGGCTTCACGGTCGTCTTCGCGCGCAAGCTGGGCCAGGAGGGCTACGGCTCGCTGTCCGCCCTGATCTCGACCTACATCATCCTGATGGTCCCGGGGGCGGCCCTGCAGACCACGGTGGCGCGCGAGGTGAGCGCGCAGTTCGCCGCCGGCGACCCGCACGCGGGCGCGGGCGTGCGGCGCTGGCTGGGCTGGCTCGCGCTCGTGACGGTCGTCCTGACCCTGGTGTCGGTGCTCGCGCGCGACGGGCTCGCGACGGCGATCGGCGTGGAGGACCTCCCCTGGGCGGCCGCGGCGACCGTGCCGAGCGGCTGCCTGTGGCTCATCGTGGCGGTGCAGCGCGGCGCGCTGCAGGGATTCCAGCGCTACCGGGCGGTCAGCGCGAGCTGGATCGGCGAGCAGGTGGCGCGCTTCGCGTTCGCGATCGTGCTGGTCGGTCCGGCGGACGTGACCGGCGCGTTCCTCGGCACCGCGCTGTCGCTGGCCGCGGTCGCCGTCGCGCTGCTCGTGCCGCTCGGCCGCGTGCTGCCGCGGCTCGAGCCCCGGCGCGAGCACACGCTCGGCGCGCTGTTCGTGCGCGCGGGCGTGCCCGTGGCGGCCCTGGCGCTCGTGGCCTGGATGCAGGACGGCAACGTGATCCTGGTCAAGCACGTGGCGAGCGACCGCCAGGCGGGGTCATACGCGGCGGCGGCCGTGGCGGCCAAGGCGATCATGTGGATCGCCGTCGGGCTCGGCCTCTTCCTCGTCCCCGAGGCGGCGCGGCGCGCGCGGCTGCGGCAGCGTGCCGACGGCGTGCTCGCGAGCACGCTTGGCCTGATCGCGCTCGTCGGGGTCCCGATGGTGCTCGTCTACGCGGTCGCCGGCGAGAAGCTGATCGAGCTGGCCTTCGGCAGCAAGTTCGCCGGCGGCGCGGATCCGCTCCCGTGGCTGGGCGTGGCGTTCACGCTGCTCGCCTGCACGTACCTGGCGGTGCAGTACCACCTGGCGTTGCACCGCTGGCGCTTCATCGGACTGCTGGTGGTGGCGGCGGTGGTTCAGCCGATCGCGGTGGTCGCGGTCGGCCCCGATCTCGTGGCGATCGCGGTCGCGCTGATGGCGGTGAACGGGGGCCTCGCGCTGGCGATGGTCATCCTGGCGTTCAGGGTCGCGACGCACCCGGAGACGGTCGTGCCGGATCCGGAATCTGCGGGGGATCCTCTGGGTACCCCGGAGACTCTGGTCTGACGTCGTTCCGCCACGGGTCGAGCGGCGCCGCGGGCCGCCGCAGGATCGGCCAGCGCCAGCGGCCGGAGGCGTCGAGCCGGTAGCGCGCCAGCACCGCGAGCGTCCGCAGCCCGTACTCGACGCTCGCGCGAAACGAGACGCTCGATGCCTCGAGAAAGTAGCGCGTGGGGATCGGCAGCTCGATCACGCGCGCGTCGCGTGCGACGATCTGCGCGAACACCTGCTGGTCGAACACGAACCCGTCGCTGTTGCGCGCGAACGGGATCGAGCGCAGGAACTCGGCGGAGAACGCGCGGTAGCCCGTGTGGTACTCCGAGTAGCGGCGCCGGAACGCGCGGTTCTCGGCCCACGTGAGGCCGCGGTTGCCGAGCCACTTCCAGCGTGGCATCCCGCCGGCGATCGACTCGTCCTCGAGCAGCCGCGAGCCGATCACCACGTCGGCCTCGCCGCGTTCGATCGGCGCGACCATCTCGCGCAGCAGCGCGGGGTCGTACTGGTTGTCGGCGTGGACCATCACCACCACGTCCGCGCCGTCGCGGACCGCGTGGACGTAGCACGTCTTCTGGTTGGCTCCGTAGCCGCGGTTGGCCGGGTGCGCGATCACGTCGAAGCCCGCCTGGAGCGCGACCGGGGTCGTCTCGTCGGAGCTCGCGTCGTCCACCAGCAGCGCCCGGTCGGCGGCGTCCACCGGCATCTCGTCCGCCACCTGGCTGACCGTGCCGGCGGCGTTGTACGCGGGGAGCACGGCGTGAACCGAGCGCTCGCCGCGCCGCGGCCGGACGAGCGGGCGCGGTGACCGCAGGACCTCGAGGCGGTGCGCGATCAGCACGCGCTCGTCGCCCAGCGAGAGCGACATGCTCACCCGCCGCGGGAGCGCCCGCTGCAGCGGGCGGATCGCCGCGGCCACGGCGCCGCCGCGCTGGGCCAGGCCGTCGAGCCAGTAGCGCGCCGAGAAGGTGCGCACGAACGACACGTCGTCCGACACGAACAGCCCCTCGGCCAGCACCAGCTCGCGCAGCGTCAGGCGCGGGACCAGGAACGTGTGTGCGGGCAGGAAGCCCCACCAGCGCGGGCCCGCGATGCGCGCGGTGAGCGAGGACGGGTCGGGGGTGACGAGGCAGAGGACTCCGCCGGGACGCAGCAGCTCGCGGCAGCGGCGGATCGCCGCAGCCGGGTCGTCGAGGTGCTCGAGTACGTCGGCGAGCACGATCGCCGCATAGCCGCCGTCCGTCTCGTGCTCCTCCAGCGTGCGCTCGTGCACGAGCAGCCCGAGCACCTCGCGGGCGTAGGCCGCGGCGCTTGCGGACAGCTCGAGGCCCTCCACGTCGTAGCCGCGGCGGCGCGCCTCGTCGAGCAGCAGCCCGTGGCCGCAGCCGACGTCGAGCAGCGATCCCGCGGGCACGTAGCGGCCCACCATGTCGAGCAGGCGGGCCGCGGTGCGGCGACGGCCCACCTCCTCGGCCAGGTAGCCCTCGTCGGACATGTCGCGGTAGAGCTGCGCCAGCTCGGCGCCCGGCGGAAGCGACGGCTGGTGGACGGTGCCGCACTCGGCGCACTCGTAGAGATCGCCGTGCTCGCCGGCGCGGTGATTGGTGGGCGACAGCGAGTCCGCGTGGAGCGGAGCGCTGCCGCCGCGGTGACGAAGGCTCAGCCGGCCGCCGCAGATCGAGCAGGCGCTGGGTGCTGACATGGGGGCGGCAGGTTATCCGGCCCCGCTTCGGGCGTTCGGGGCCGCCCGCCGCCCCGCGGGGCCGCCATAGGATGGGCGGCATGCTCGACGCGGTCACCCAACCCGCCCACGCGGCGCGCGCCACGGTCGGCGCGATGGGCGCCGCAAGCGAGGCCACGCTCGACCGCGCGCTCGTCGAGATAGCCGACCGGCTGCGCTCCGAGGCCCCGGCGATCCTCGCCGCGAACGCCGAGGACCTCGAGGCGGCGAGCGACCTGACGGGCGCTCTGCGCGACCGTCTGCGGCTCGATACCGACCGGCTCGCCGCGATCGAGGCGCAGGTCAGGACCCTCGCCGAGCTGCGCCACGTGCCGGTCGAGGGCGAGGTGCGCGAGCACAGCGGGCTGCGGGTCGCGGAGCGCCGGATCCCGATCGGGGTCGTGGGCGCGAACTACGAGGCGCGCCCGAACGTGACGGTCGACGTCGCCTCGCAGCTCGTGAAGTCGCGCAACGCAGGCGTGCTGCGCACGGGCGGCGCCGCGCTGCGCAGCTCGATCGCATGCATGGACCTGGCGATCGCGCCCGGGCTCGCCGCGGCGGGGCTCCCCGCCGGCGCCGTGCAGATCGTGCGCACGCCGGACCGGGCCGCCGCCGAGGCGCTCGTGTCGGTGCCCGAGCTGATCCGTCTGGTGATCCTGCGCGGGAGCGGCGAGACGACCGCCCACCTCGCCGACGTCGGCGCGCGGCACGGCACGCGGATCCTCGCCCACGCGGAGGGCGGCGGCGTGCTCTACGTGGACCGCGGCTGCGACGAGGCGCGGGCCACGGGGCTGGTGCGGGAGAGCCTCGACCGGCTGGGCGTGTGCAACCGGCTCAACCTGCTGCTTCTCCATCGCGACGTATACGACGCGATGCTGGCCGCGATCGAGCCGGTGCTCGCGGACGTGGGCGTGGCGCCCTCGCTGCCGCCCCACTCCCACCCCGTCGGCCACGAGTGGGCCACCGACTCCGGGAACGAGGCGAACGTGACCATCCTCCCGGTCGACGGCCCCGAGGCGGCCGCCGACGTCGCCAACGAGATCACATCAGGCCTCGCCGCCTGCATCGCCACCGACGACCGCGACGCCGCCGACGCGTTCCTCGGCCGCTACCGCGGCACCGGCGCGTTCTGGAACGCCTCCACGCGCTGGCTCGACGGGTTCAAGCTCCTGCAGGCGCCCGAGACCGGGATCAACGTCGACTCCGTCCCAGGACCGCGCGGCCCAGTCACCTACCGCGACCTCCACCTGCGCCAGTGGCGCGTGGAGCCGGCCGGCGCGTGACGGGCGTGCGTCAGGTCCCCGAGGGGAGCGCGGCCGTTAGGTGCGGGTCCAGCCGCCGTGCGCGCCCCCACGACCGGCGCGCGGCGGCCAGGCGTTCGCGCGAGACCCGGATGCGGGTGAGGGTGATCCACGAGAACGCGTTCTGCGGCTGCTCGCGCGTGACCTGGGCGGCCAGTCGCTCCGCCTCGGCCGGGCGTCCCAGATGGAGCACGGAGACCGAAATCCCCTGGTCGCGGTAATTGCTCGGGTTGAGCGCCAAGTCCGAGCGGCGCAGCTCGCTCAGCGCGCGAGTGAAGTCCGCGCGGGCCAGGCCGCGGAAGCCATCCCGGGCATTGTCGACGCGCTTCACGGAGATGTAGGTGGTGATTGACGCGGCCGCGGCAACGCCGCAGACGAGCGCGAGCGCGAGACGCGCGGTGAGTCGTGCGGGCACGGTCTCATTATGGGCAGGAGCGGGGGCCCTGCTGATCGCGCCGTTCTTCACGGCCTTCCGCAGCGGCGGCTACGGCATCAAGTCGCAGCTGCTCGTCGGTGCCGTGCTGTTCGTTCTGCTGGCCGTCGCCGCACTGACCGTCGAGTGGCCGTTGTGGCCCGGCGGCGCCCCGCTGGCGGCGCTGGCCGGGCTCTTCGGGCTCACCGTCTGGGTCACGCTCTCGGTCGGCTGGGCGCGCATCGAGGAGCTCGCGGCACACGACGTCTACAGGCTCTCGGCCTACTCCGCGGCGCTCGGACTCGCCCTCGTGACGATGCGCGTGCGCGCGATCAGGCGCATCGCACCCGTCGTGCTCCTCACCGGGATCCTGGTCGTGTCGCTATACGCGCTGGCGGGGCGGTTCCTGCCGCACCTGGTCCACGAGGAGAGCACCACGGTCCGGCTCAACCAGCCATTCCGCTACTGGAACTCGCTGGGGCTGTTCACCGGCTTCGGGGTGCTGATCGGGGTGGCGCTCGCCGGCGAGCGGACCAGGAGCCGCGCGCTGCGCGCCGCGTGCTGTGCCGCGGCGGTGCCGTGCGGGCTCGCGTGCGTGCTCACGCTC